>JBGUNJ010000171.1:0-12219 GCA_045117315.1 Lachnospiraceae bacterium
TCCAACATTGCAGTTCTTCTCATCATAATATTCATTACTCATGAAATATGCCAGATGAAGTTCCGACAGGTCGATATCCGTCCCGGCATTGCCATCAGCGATCAGATCCGCTTCTATCGATCCGATCGTACCATGAGCCCAGCACGTACCATAATCACCCTGATCCCTGACAGGCGGAAGACTATTCTCCGCATATGCGTCGTATCTGGCAGGAAGTGTTCCACGCCGGATCGGGCGGCCGTCCACGCCAACAGATCCAATGATCGGAACTTCGAAATCATCATAGGCAGTCTTCTCATACTCTGTCAGGGGAGGTGCCTCAAATTCACCCTCCACCTGAACAGTGATCTCGGGAAGTACGATTCCCTCCGCCAGGGTATACCCCTCAAGAACAGGAACAAAATGGAAGAGCTCAAGTGATTCATCATAATTCTCAACGCAGCTCCATTCCACATCGATATTCTGCGCGGTATATCCCTCCGCATTGACCGGGATCAGTGCTCCGTCTTCTCCCTCCTCATAATGGACAGTTCCGCCAAGCCAGATGACCAGCTGTTTCGGGAACATTTCCCGCAGCGCAGGAAGGGAGATCTTGTATTCGAGACTGATTGTATCCGCTTCGCCAGGCTCGTCAAAACCCACGATCACATCATCCTCAAATTCACGCACCACATTTTGATCGTCTGCAGCTTCTGCTCCTTCGGCCCCTTCCTGTGCAGTCTCAGAATCATCTGATGTCTCAGAGATTCCCGGTATATCTGAGACTTCTGATGCATCAGGACTCTCAACATCTCCGGAAGTTCCATCTTCAGAAACAGATGAGTCTTCTGATGCTGTTTCTTCATCTGAGACGGATGAGTCAGCCTCCGTTGTTCCATCATCCAAAACCGGCTCTTCCTCTGCAGGTGAAGATGTATCTAAAGAATCTGCTTCGGGCATTTCTGCTTCATCATAGGAATCGCTTCCCGGGTCTTCCGTTTCAGAGGAAATCTCTTCCGACACCTCTGCTTCCGGCATTGTGCTGTCATCCATTGGCTCCTGCTCTACCGCATATTCCCCGGTTTCACCTGTTCCTGCGATTTCATCGCTCCCGGATTCCATAAGTGTTTCCCCTGAAGATCCGTCAAACGTTGATTCATCCATGGAAGAATTGGCAGCTTCTTCCGTTAAAAACTCTTCTCCTGCCGGTTCTTCCTCCGAAACAATCACATCTGCAGTATCTGCAGCGGATACATTGATCCTCAGTACCCCGTCCAGCGGAGTGCATACGTTCACGGTCAGCATTGCAGACAGCATGAATGCCATGACTCGTTTCCACTTCATTTTCAGTCCCTCCAAATTCAAAGTAATGAAAGATTAGCTTTTCTAATAAGTATTTTAATAATTAAGAAGTATCATTCCAGCACGGCTCCATACCACATTTCCTTTCTTGTCTTTTTCGGACCAAATAGTCCGGAATATGATTAAAAATGTATCTTCAAGACCAATTATTCAAGACTCGCCCGCGAGTCTTGCGCGGTGAAGAATAAATACCTTATAAAAAACACTGAGTTTCACAGATTCAGGCTTTTTCATTACTGTCTCTCCGCCCCAAATATTTATACAGCAAAAAAACGCACACAAATCTGTCTGGTGTCTCTTCTGAACCAACAGATTTGTATGCGCTTATTATGCTAATTTTTACGCCGTGATACCGTCATAATGTCCGCCGTCATAATGTTATCTTTCATGATGTAATAATTATCTGGTCAAAATCAAGAATTATTATAAAAGTGTGAATATTCTGTGTCAACTGGTAATCATGAGATATTACCCACACTCAGTGAACAGACCAGGCAGTCATTTTCACTTGCTGATCTTCACGCTCCTTGCCGCGCTCCACATAGACCAGTACTTGGCGCTGCCCACTGTCTTATAGGTCCGGATCCTGACATAGTAAGTCTTGCCTTTGGTCAGGCTTGAAATCACTCTGGAAACGGTGGATGCGCTCGTCACAGTTACGGACTTGTTGCCTGATTTGAAAGTCTTATCCGTGCTGTAATGGATCACATAGCCGGTTGCCTTTGCGTTTTTGCCCCACTTGATGGTCATCTTTGAGGCGGCAGTATTGGTCACTGAGCTGACAGCCGGTCTTGCCACGCGATAGATCACACGGCTCCTTGAAAGAGTGCTGTCCCCGGTGGTTCCCTTCGCAACGACTTTGTAGGTGTACTTTGTGCCATTGGTATTGGCCTTTGCATCCGCAAATGTAACCGTACTGCCGCTGGTGATGGTCTTGATCAGAGTCGTTCCCCGGTATACCTTATAGCCGTTTGCGCCGGTGACCTTCTTCCAGGTCAGCTTGATTCCGGTCGCCTGGTTTTCTGCTGCCAGTGATGCGGACGCTGCGGGTACTACCTTGATCGTGACCGTCTTTGAGGCCGCATTGTAATTTGAGGTCGCGGCGGACGTTGCAGTGATCTTGACAGTACCGACCTTCTTCGCAGTGACGAGACCAGTGGAAGCGTTCACCGCAGCAACGGTCGTGTCAGAGGACTTATAGGATTTTGTCCCCTTGGCACCTGTGATAGAGACGGTCGTTGTCTTCCCGACAGCGACAGAAGAAGCGGCTGCTTTTGCTGTGATGGACTGGGCTGCCTTGGAAACGGTTACTGTAATCTCCTTTGTTGCAGCTTCATAGTTGTCAGTTTCTTCAGCGTTGATTGTGATTTTTGCTGTCCCTGCGCCCTTCGCCGTGACCTTTCCGGCAGAATCCACTGTGGCGACAGCTTTATTGGAAGACGTAAAGGACAATTTTCCCTTGCTTCCTGAAACCTTTATTGTGCCGGTCTTCAGGTAGGTCAGGGACAGGTTGGAGGCCGTTATGGTTTGAGGAGCTTGGTTGATCCAGAAGGATTCATTTTTAATTCCTATATAATCACCCTGACCGGTAATTATAACACCTGCCGATCCGTAATTGATATTGTTTTCATAAGAAACCCTATAATCAGTTCCTTCTGTCAGTATTGTCCCATCGTACTCAACAACCGGAGACTGGGTAAGTGCCTCGCCTGTGTAGGTCATATCGGAAAGACCGGTCACAGTGGCATATTTTATGCAGTTTTTGTTTAGAAACGTTATTATTGCTCCATTAAATTCAACCTGCCCCGGAATAACATAAACTTGATCCCAGCACCATTGTGTTCCGACATAAATGACTTCTATCAGGCGGATGCAGCCGGAAAATGCATTACCAATCATTTCTATACTGGCCGGCAGCGTGATCCTTTCCAGATTGCTGCAGCCGGAAAACACATCAGCTGGAATCATTTTAAAGCCTTCCGGCAGTTCGATACTGGTCAGACTGCTGCAGCCTGAAAACCCACCAGTACTGATATACGTTAAACTCTCCGGCAGTTCGATGCTGGTCAGACTGCTGCAATTGGAAAACGCATTATTACCGATGTACTCTAAACACTCCGGCAGTTCGACACTGGTCAGACTGCTGCAGCCGGAAAACACATTTGCGTCCACGCTCGTCATACTATTTGGCAGTTCGATGCTGGTCAGACTGCTGCAATCGGAAAACCCACCATCAAAGATGTGCTTTAAACTCTCCGGCAATGCGATGCTGGTCAGACTGCCGCAGCCTGAAAACGCATGGTCGTGTATAGTTTCCAGACCATTCTGCAGCTTTACGCTGGTCAGACTGCCACAGCCGGAAAACGCATAACTATAAATATTTAAAAGGCCCTCTGGGAATTCGATGCTGCTTATGCTGCTGCAGCCGGAAAACGCATGATAAAAAATATTTACAAGGCCCTCCTGGAATTCGATGCTGCTTATGCTGCTGCAGCCGGAAAACGCATATGTTCCGATATCAATCACACCTGATTCGACAACAACTGTAAAAATTGAATTTCTATATCTATACCATGGTGCTTCTCCGTCCTGATAGCTCTCCATTCTACCCTGACCTTCGATGATCAGTTTCCCGTCTTCATCCAGAGTCCAGGTGACTTTACCGTCATTGCCACATACACCTCTGTAAATAATGGTTCCGGCTATATCCGCGTTGGAAGGCTGTTCTTCCGTGGTCTCTGTTTCACCTTCAGAAATCAGAGGATTCTCTGATGCAGCATCTTCTGTCGCAGCGTCTTCTGTCACAGCATCTCCTACCGCTGCATCCTCTGCAAATGTATCTCCTGCCGCTGCATCTTCTGCAAATGTATCTCCTGCCGCTGCATCCTCTGCAAATGTATCTCCTGCCGCTGCATCCTCTGCCAGAGTATCTCCTGCCGCAGCATCCTCTGCAAATGTATCTTCTGCCGCAGCATCCTCTGCCAGAGTATCTCCTGCCGCAGCATCCTCTGCCAGAGTATCCTGCGCTGTTTCAGATAAAGCATCCTCTTCAGGCATGCCATCATCAACCAGGGCTTGGTCTTCTGTCTGCCCAAACGGATCCTCTTCAGATACAGTTTCTACAGTTCCTGAATAATCTGCGTTTTCCTGCACTTCACCAGATCCAACAGTTTCCTGTTCCGGTACAGCTCCGATCCACTCAGTATCTGCGGCAGTACCTTCCTCATTCGTTTTCTCATCCACTACAGCTTCATCCATTACCGGATTATTCTCTTCGTCATCCACTGCAGTATTTTCAGCAGCTGCATATACTTCATCTGCTGAGCCATCATTAACTGTCTCCTGATTTCCTTCCTGCAGCCCATCAGTCATCCCGGATTCCCAGGCATCATAAGATCCTTCTGCAGCCGTTTCGGGATATCTGCCCGGATCCCACTGGGGCTCCGATGCAAATACAATTCCGGGGACCGACCCCGCTGCCAGCATGGCGGAAAGCAGCATGGCAGCAATCCTGCTTGTCATCCCTTTAACTTTCTTCATAAACATTCCTCCTGCTAATACTTTTTTTAAATGTGGCTATAGAAAAAGCGCACACAAACCCGACTGGCGGATCTACAGATCCGGCAGATTTGTATGCGCATATTATTCTTAGTCTATATGCCGCAACACCATCATAGTGCTCTCTTCCATATGGCTATATTTATTATTTCAAAACCTGTTTCAATTATAAAATTGTGAAAGATACGTGTCAATGAATAATCAATCATCTGTCTACGTTAATGCAATTTCTTATTACTGGTCACACCCTGACCGGTAAGGGGGCGTTTTTCGTTCCAAATTGGCCTTCGGCCAATGGAAAGCGTCCTTGAGCCCGGTCAAAATGACTGCACCCGCATCAAACAGCTAAGTGTTTGGTGCGGGTGTAACTTGTAACTTATTCAACACAGTTTTGATTACGCCGAAAATCGGACAAAAACACGTCTCTGACAAGTAAGACTGAACAGGTCAGTAACGTAAATCATCTATATTCCGGTATTATTTCTGCAGCCATGATTTTATTGTATTCACGATTTCATCCTGTGTCTGCCGGTCAAAATCCGATATTTGTGTGTTATGTGATTTTCCGGTAAAAATATATCTTCTGAAATTCGGATTATCGCCGCCATCAATATAGACTGCACTCCAGGGATCCAGGTCGCCGCCGATGAAAACGATGTTTGCATCTGTGGTCTTTGCAAAATCATCAAGCGCTTCATAGTGCCCGGGCACAAAATTGAATGCATCCTTCTGGTCTTCATCAAGCACAAAGTTCTTAAGTAAATCTTTCTCTTCTTCCGGCCTGACAGCCAGCCTGTCTTCCAACCCGGCTTTTTTCAGGTATGCGCGAAGACACGAAAAATCCATAGCATAATTCCCTTCATTGATCAGCGCACCGGCATAGTACGAAAAACCCGGGTCTTCGTGAGAATATGAAGAAGGGTCGCCATATAGCAGCAGCAGGGTAAACATCGAATCATTTTTCGCAGCTGTTTTCTCCTGCCTATCGTCATCCGCAGGCGCCAGAACCTTTTCGATCTCCTGAATATCTCCGTTGATCTGCCAGAATACAGCCTGAAACTCCAGGAGGGAAAGATCAAAAAGCCTTTCTTTAGTCACCCACTCGGGGAAAGAATAGCCGCCTTTTTCCATGGCATCCCACAGTGGGCCTTCCATATGATCTCTGCTTTTAACACACTCAACCAGAAAATCTTCAATAATCTTGCGTCTCCGGGCTGCCTCTTCTTTTCCAAATGCATTATCTCCGACCGCTTTATCGAGGAAATCCATGATTCTGGGATCATTCAGGCCGTTGCAGTTTACTCCGGCATAGGGAATAAATCCCTTCATGTCGTCCTGATAGTGTCTGGCATAATCCACGCAGGCCCTGCCGCCGCGGCTTCTGCCATAACAGACCCACTGGCCGTCCATAGCCTGAGACATGATTTCGTAAATATGGTGATAATCAGCGGATTCGTTGTCCGTGGTCAAATACTCCCATCCTTCTGTGGAATCGTTGTCCATGCCTTCCGGGAACGATTCCCCGGAAAACCGGTGTTCTGCTCTGATATGATTCGCATTCAGAAGGAGGCATAATTCCGGCTGCTTGTCCGCGGTCAGTTCATATTCACGAATCATGTACCCGTTGGTTTCGAGAATATTCACATTCGCGCCCGGATGAATCCCTACTACCACACGCTGGGGAAAAGTTCCGGCATCCGGATCGTTCCAGTCGATCTGCTGTTCCACCACGACAACATATCTTTCCGGCAGCCATTTCGACTGATTATTCCCGACCGCTTCTATACTTAGCACGCCATCGACAGCAGCTATTCTGTCTTTTATTGATTCCCCGGATCCATCCGCCCGGGGTTGTCCGGTTTTTCCGCAGGAAACGAGCGAAAGCATCAATAAGATTGCGAAAACCGCTTCCGCTGTCTTCTTCAAGCATTGTTTTTTCATCGCAATAGTCTGACGCGCAAATCCCCGCCTGTTCAGGGGTCGGTATGATCGTCCCTGACGGACCACGCCATTTCTCCTTTCTGAGTTTTTTTGTAAAAAAGCATATGAAGGCTAACATGTACGTCAGATCTTTCTCAGTACGGGAAAGTCTCCGATAACCTTAGGTCCTCCCCTGTGGACCTATTCCCGCTGATAAAGGTTTTACTCCGAGAATGTTTTATCATAAGAATCCTATTATTCTATTTTAATAATGCGGAAGGCGTGTCACTCCAGCGGGCATCCCCATTCTTTCAGAATCTCCTGCGCCTTCTCCTCTGATATCGTATCCAGTCGTTCCCAGCATCCCTGCCCCAGATAGATGGCCCGTGCATACGATTCATACTTCGACCCCAGATTTTCCCAATGCGGCTCAGTTCTGCTTGCCACCTTTGGCGATCCATTAGAGGGAATTCTGATTAAAACCTGTGCACCGGCATCATATTCATATTTCGATTTTTTGCCCATTTATAGCACCTCCGATCTACAGTTGATTCTGTTTTTGTTTTACAAGTCGCTGTTTCCTGCCCCTGGTCAAAGGCCCACAACTAGTTTCAATACCTTTGCTGAATACAAGATACACACCTTTCTTGTTTGTTATTATTATACCGCTTCCTCCTGAATCTTCCAAAAATCTTTTGCGCGATACTATTCTCACAGGGAAACCCGGAAAATCGCTGTGGAGTAATGTGTCAGAAATGAAAGCAGAGCTCTGAGAGTCAGTGTTTATGCGGGTTTCAGGAAATATCACATATCGACATGCCAACTCTGGTGATACCCATTGCACGTCAAGTATCGGTAAAAAATGTAACAAAATATTATGCCTCGGATTTTTACCCCCCCTGAAAAACCCCGGCAGGTATTTCTACCCCCGGGGTACGGTTTTGCCATTTGGTTTGAAGTGGTTTTTATCAGTTTATTCAGTGGACTGACTTGACAAACGATGTTTACTTGCTGATCTTCACGCTCCTGGCTGAGCTCCAGACAGACCAGTACTTAGCGCTTCCGACAGTCTTATAGGTGCGAATCCTTACGTAATAGGTCTTGCCCTTGGTCAGGCTTCCGATCACTTTAGAAACTGTGGATGCTCCAGTGACAGTCACAGCCTTGTTTCCTGACTTGAAAGTCTTGTCTGTGCTGTACTGGATCTGATAGCCGTTAGCCTTTGCGTTCTTTCCCCACTTGACGGTCATCTTTGAGGCAGCGCTGTTGGTCACCGAGGAAACGGCAGGTCTGGCCACTCTGTATACAGCGACTGATTTCGACAGAGTGCTGTCACCCGTAGAGGCTTTCGCAACTACCTTATAAGTGTACTTTGTGCCGTTGGTGTTGGCCTTTGTGTCTGCAAAAGTAACTGTATTGACGCTTGTTATAGTCTTGATCAGAGTAGAGCCGCGGTAGACTTTGTATCCGTTAGCTCCTGTGACTTTCTTCCATGTCAGCTTAATACCAGTTGCCTGGTTGGCTGCTGTAAGGGACGCAGTCGCTGCGGGAACCACCTTGATCGTGACAGTCTTTGATGCCAAGTTGTAATTTGAGGTCGCTGCAGATGTCGCAGTAATCTTGACCGTGCCAACCTTCTTCGCGGTTACCTTGCCGGCAGATGTCACAGTGGCAATGGTCGTGTCAGAGGACTTATAAGACTTAGTCCCTTTGGCGCCCGTAATGGAGACAGTCGTTGTCTTGCCGACAGCTATAGAGGAAGCTGCGGCTTTTGCTGTAATGGACTGGGCCGCCTTATTAATCTTGAAGTCAGCAGTCTTTGTACCGGTATATCTTCCCGTTCCATTAATAGTAATAGTTGCCGTTCCGGCATTGACATTATTCCTGTAAGCTGTCTTATAATCGGTCCCGGAGACCAGTTCGATACTGTTTAAGGTAACGACAGGGGCTGGTTCAAACGCTTTTCCATTGTAAGTATAATTCGCATTGGAAAAAACGACTTTGGAATTTTTGATGTCTACAGCGTTTATAGTCAGCACATAAGAAGCTTTTCCTGCTGAATAATTCTGCCCCGCAGCAGCACTTGCTGTAATAACCGCGGTTCCGGCTCCCTTAATCGTTACTTTTCCTGAAGAAGCATTTACTACCGCCACACGAGTATTATTACTGGCGTATGTTATTGTCCCGTCCGTAGTTTTTGTCAAGGTATTTGTAAAGCTTCCGTCGGTAGTATTTTTCACAACCTCCGTGTTTTTAAAAGAAAGCGAGGGGGCTGCCTTTTTAATTGTAAAGGAAAGAGTCTGTGTTCCTGTACAGGTTCCCTGTCCGATGACGCTCACGTGACCGGTTCCTGCATTGATATTATCAGAATATAAAACACTGTAGTCAGTTCCGTAGATAAGCGTGTTGTTTCCATGCGTTACGGTTACAGTCGGCTTTTTTTCCGATCCATCGTAAATGAAACTGGTTTCGGAAAGAGTGATTGCGGATGAAGAAACAGATGGTATCGCTCTAAATGAAATTCCAGAATCTGACGCATATGTTTCAGCATAGGAACCGGATACCCCATATATGGTAAGTTTCCCGCATTCCTGGAATGCCTGCTGTTTAATATCAGTAACACTCTCAGGTATAATCAGACTGGTCATATTCACACAGTCTGCAAAAGTGAGACCCTCTATAACTTTAACACCCTCTGGAATCCGGAAGGATTTCAGGCTGCTGCAGCCCCTAAAAGCTGAGTATCCGATGCTTTCTGTTCCAGCAGGTATTTCGATTTGTGTAAGGGAACCGCATCTGATAAATGCATTTCCTCCAATTGTTCTCAAATTTGAAGGCAAATGGATTTCAGACAATGAAGTACATTCATAAAAAGCGCCATCCCCGATGCTCGTAACAGTATCCGGAATAGTTATTTGAGACAGAGACGAACATCCTTCAAAAGTAAAGGTCTCAATCTTAGTGAGCCCCTCCGGAAGGGATATATCCAAAAGGTTAACACATCCCTCAAAAGCATAGCTCCCAATCGTTTTCAGGGTTGAGGGCAATACTATTTCCGAAGCAGAACCAGCTCCAAACATTGACGCTATACTTGTGATTCCTTCAGAAATTACGACTTTAGAAATAGAATCTAAATATTTACTCCAGGGACTTCCGTAACAAAAAACATCACTTTGCATTTCTCCTGTCCCTGAAATAGTAAGCGTACCATCCCGTGTGATTGACCAGTACAGGTTATTCCCCAATGCGCCGCTTCCCTGCGCATCATCGGGCAGTTCGTCTTCCTCGTCCGTGACTAAAATTGAATATGAAACCGATCCTGCCTGGTAATATGTTCCCTCCTGAGCATAAGCGGTAATTTTTGTGGTTCCTGCACCACAGATTGTCACTTCTCCGGAAGAGGAGTCAACTGTTGCAACAGAAGGATCTTCTGAGGAGAACGTAACCCTGCCATCTGTTTTCTTTTCCAGTAAATTGATAAAGGAGGCAGGTTGTGTCCCTTTGACAATCATCTGTAGTGGATAAACCAATCCTGGTCTCAGTACATCGCCAATTTCAATCTTCCAAATAGTAAAATTAATTGTCAATGTTCCGAAATAGTCCCCAATTCCTGTTACAGTGACTGTTGCTGTCCCGGGATTTACATTATTCGAATAAGACACTGTATAGTCCAGATTCTCTTCCAGCCTGATCGGACTGTTTTCAATCGGGTCAATCTGGCTTTGATAATCCCAATCTCCATACAGTTCTGATTCCAGATACTTCCCGACTATGATTTCGGGGCAGTGTTCTTTTCCTGTATAAGTAGGGTTAGTGCTGGCGCCCCACTCCCAATAAATCTTATACCCATCTGCGAGATTAATTTTCTCATGTTCTCTTACTTCCAAGGTATAATGTGCAGATCCGGCTATGTAATTAATTCCTTCCGCAGCACTGGCTGTAATTGTTGTGGTTCCGGCAGATCTGATTGCCACCTGACCGGTCGAACTGTTAACAGAAGCTACTGCGGTATTGGATGAGGAAAAAGTCACCGCTCCATCTGTAGTACATGACAATGCATTTATAAAAGCGGCATCTGTCAGTGATTTTTCCATTTTGTCCTGCGCAAATAAAAGCACAGGATCCGCTTTGGAAATTGTAAAGGTCTCCTCTCTAGTACCTTCATAATCTCCTAATCCCGTCAGGATCACAGCTGCAGTTCCCGCATTGGTATTGTCTCTGTAATTAACAGAATAATCCACACCTTCTTCAAGAAGAATGGCTCCGTCCTTCACAGTCACAGCGGGCTTTTTCTCATTGCCATCATAGACATAACTAACTTGAGACAGACTGACATCCAGCGCAGACATATTTACCGGTAAGGAAAGATCGTCCATCGTAAAGAGCCTGAAACAGCTGTCCCGTCCTGTTTCGTATACATCATCTCCCTCTTTAAGGATCATGCCTCCACTTCCGCAGTTTGGGTGATACACACTGCCTGAAAAATCATAATCTGTACTGCGCTCTGTTGGAATCGTAACATCTCCATCCCCCCTGTAAGTCACAGTGAGTGTTACTTCCGATCTTCTGGCGATAGTGAGGGGGTTATCCAAAGGAATCAAATAATACCCGGGATACCCGGTACTTGTACTTGTTGATACGGATTTTTTTCCGCACTCCAGAGAAATCTCTATGTCCAGTGTCGGCTGGAGCGTCTGGATCCCAACCGCCTGGATCTGCTCCTGCCCATCTACTGTAAAGACCTGCGTGCCTGACAAAGCTCCTATATCTGTCGTGAACCCACTGATAAAGGGGATAGAATCATATGCGTAACAGTGATCATACCTGGATGTCTGAACATCCATAGCCAAGACATAGTCATCAAGACTCTTGTCATAATAAGATATCCAAAAATATCCTGCGCGGTCGTATCCGTCATACCCCCAGCTGTTTCTTACAAGCCATGCACCGTTTTTTTCAGGAGTTGCGTTTTCGTTGAAAGAAGTACTTGGAAAGCTGTCATCCCATCCAACCAGCATGACAGCGTGATTTTGATTGCGCTTTTCAGGATTATAATAGGAATTGTAGGTGGAGCTGTAACAGTCATCATCATCACAATAACCTGTATCCACTCCCCCGTGAAGAATGATCGCATTTTTGACCGCATCCAGGTCCATGGAATTGATCTCATATACTCCGGTCAGCTGGGCAGTACCCAGGCCGCGGCCATCGGCAGGGTCGGGATCATAGGCATTTTCCAGACTATATGGAACATCTGTTTCCAGTGCAGGCCCGACCATGCCGGTCAGGAGATTACAGGCACTTCTCTCATTGCCTCCTTTCAGAAATGATCCTGCTGTAGTTATTGTATCTCCAACATTGCAGTTCTTCTCATCATAATATTCATTACTCATGAAATAT
>JBGUNJ010000172.1:0-16089 GCA_045117315.1 Lachnospiraceae bacterium
AAGAACCTGCTGTATTACCCTGTACAGCGCAAAATCTATAAGGAGGTGAAACAGAATGCCAACATTTAACCAGCTAGTCAGGAAGGGTCGTGAGACATCTGTCAAGAAGTCCACAGCGCCGGCGCTGCAGAGAGGCTTTAACTCTCTCCGCAAGCGTTCGATCGCAGTCAGCGCACCGCAGAAGCGCGGCGTCTGCACTGCAGTCAAGACAGCGACTCCCAAGAAGCCGAATTCCGCGCTTCGTAAGATCGCCAGAGTACGTCTTTCCAACGGAATCGAAGTTACTTCTTACATCCCCGGCGAAGGTCACAATCTGCAGGAGCACAGTGTTGTTCTGATCAGAGGCGGAAGAGTTAAAGATCTGCCCGGTACCAGATACCACATCATCCGCGGAACACTGGATACTGCCGGTGTTGCGAACCGCAAACAGGCTCGTTCCAAGTACGGCGCCAAGAGGCCTAAAGCTGCTAAGAAGTGAGGTACGCTCCCGGCATGAGCCGGAGGGCTTTTAACTAATCACGAGACCCGTAAGTGTTGGAGTTCTATAACCATATAGGCGCGGATGCGAATTTTTTCAAATCCGTGCAGTACATATTAAGAAGGTACGTATAGTAATAGAAGATACAGCACGAACACGAATACACGTATTAGTGAGTACCTGTGATTTATCGAAATTGATAAGGAGGGAAGTAACGTGCCGCGTAAAGGACATGTTCAGAAAAGAGATGTACTGGCAGATCCCTTATACAACAACAAAGTAGTCACCAAGCTGATCAACGCTATTATGCTTGACGGCAAGAAGGGTGTCGCTCAGAAGATTGTATACGGCGCATTTGCCAAAATGGAAGCGAAGACGGGAAAGCCCGCAGTTGAGGTTTTCGAGACTGCTATGAACAACATCATGCCCGTCCTCGAAGTTAAGGCGAGACGTATCGGCGGTGCCACATATCAGGTCCCGATCGAGGTCCGTCCCGACAGACGCCAGGCGCTTGCACTGCGCTGGATCGTCATGTTCTCCCGCAAGCGCGGAGAGAAGAAAATGGAAGACAAGCTCGCAGGCGAGCTGCTGGATGCGTTTAACAACACCGGCGCATCTGTGAAGAGAAAAGAAGATATGCACAAGATGGCAGACGCCAACAGAGCTTTCTCTCACTACAGATTCTGATCAGCAGCCCACCGACACTAAGGCTGCAGCTTGAAGAGATCAGTATAGAGGCGGACAGGATATGCCGCAGCGCCTGAGCGGAAAAGGCTTTGTGCTTTTTTACGGGGATTCCTCTTCGGAGAAAACCCGGCGGCAGACCTGTGTACAGCGCTTCAGGGAGGAAAATAAGTGTCAGCAAGAGAGTACCCCCTGGAAAGGACCAGGAACATCGGTATCATGGCCCACATCGACGCGGGCAAGACGACATTAACAGAGCGTATTCTTTATTATACCGGTGTCAATTATAAGATTGGTGAGACCCATGAGGGCACCGCGACCATGGACTGGATGGACCAGGAACAGGAGCGCGGAATCACCATTACATCTGCAGCGACAACTTGTCACTGGACGCTGCATGACCACATGAAGATCAAGGATGGGGAAAAGGAGTGCAGGATCAACATCATCGACACTCCCGGCCACGTCGACTTCACGGTTGAAGTGGAGCGTTCTCTCAGAGTCCTTGACGGCGCGGTCGGTGTCTTCAGTGCAAAGGGCGGTGTTGAACCGCAGTCTGAAAATGTATGGCGGCAGGCGGATACCTACAACGTGCCGCGTATGGCGTTCATCAATAAGATGGACGTGATCGGCGCCGACTTTTTCGGAAGCGTTGAGCAGATCCGAAACCGCCTCGGCAAGAACGCGATCATGATCCAGATCCCGATCGGGGCAGAGGATACCTTCCAGGGCATCATCGACCTGTTCGAGATGGAAGCTTATATTTACAACGACAACAAGGGCGACGACATCACCATCTGCGAGATTCCGGAAGATATGAAGGATATCGCCGAGCTCTACAGGAGCGAGCTGGTCGAGAAGATCTGCGAACTGGATGATGATCTGACTGAAGTCTTCCTTGAGGGCGAAGAGCCTTCAAAGGAGGATCTCAAGAAGGTGCTCCGCAGGGCGACCTGCGAATGTCTGGCTGTTCCCGTATGCTGCGGCAGCGCGTATAAGAACAAGGGCATTCAGAAGCTGATCGACGCCGTTGTCGAGTTTATGCCGGCTCCCACAGACATCCCTGCCATCAAGGGCACGGATCTGGACGGCAACGAAGTGGAGCGTCACTCCTCGGACGAAGAGCCCTTCTCGGCGCTCGCGTTCAAGATCATGACAGATCCCTTCGTCGGAAAACTCGCGTTTTTCCGTGTGTATTCAGGAGTAGCCCATTCCGGTTCCTACGTTCTGAATGCCACAAAAGATAAAAAGGAGCGCCTTGGCCGCATCCTGCAGATGCACGCCAACAAGCGCACCGATCTGGAGCAGGTATATTCCGGTGATATAGCCGCCGCTGTCGGACTTAAGTTCACGACAACAGGCGACACGATCTGCGATGAAAAACATCCTGTCATTCTGGAGTCCATGGAGTTCCCCGAGCCCGTTATCGAGCTCGCCATCGAGCCCAGGACAAAAGCAGGTCAGGGCAAAATGGCAGAGGCCCTCGCCAAGCTCGCGGAGGAGGATCCCACCTTCCGTCAGCACACCAACAAGGAGACGGGTCAGACAATTATCGCCGGTATGGGTGAGCTTCACCTGGAGATCATCGTCGACAGACTTCTGCGCGAGTTCAAGGTGGAAGCAAACGTGGGCGCCCCTCAGGTCGCCTACAAAGAGACCTTTACCAAGGCTGTTGACGCGGAATACAAATACGCCAAGCAGTCGGGCGGCCGCGGCCAGTACGGACACTGCAAAGTCCGTTTCGAGCCCATGGATGCCAACGGTGAAGAGCTCTACAAATTTGATTCGGAAGTCGTCGGCGGCAATATTCCCAAGGAATATATCGGCCCTGTCGGCGCCGGTATCGAAGAGGCCATGCGCGCGGGTTCGCTCGGCGGTTTCCCCGTCGTCGGAATTCACGCCACTGTCTATGACGGTTCCTATCACGAAGTCGACTCCTCTGAAATGGCTTTCCACATCGCAGGTTCCCTCTGTTTTAAGGAAGCCATGAAGAAGGCGGAGCCCGTACTTCTTGAGCCGATCATGCGCGTCGAGGTCACAATGCCCGAGGAATACATGGGTGATGTCATCGGCGATATCAGTTCCAGACGCGGACGTGTCAGCGGAATGGAAGATATCGGGGGCGGCCGTATGGTCACAGGATATGTCCCGCTCTCCGAAATGTTCGGATATGCGACGGATCTCCGCTCCAGGACACAGGGACGAGGCAATTATTCCATGTTCTTTGACAGATATGAGCCTGTTCCCAAGAATGTCGCGGAGAAGGTCCTGAATATCAAATAACAGACTGACCGGGTGTCTGATTTCCGGCAGGGACCGGTACTGAGCCTTGACAGAGGCTGGGGAAAGGACACACCGCAGAAAAAATGACTGAAAATCGTTGTTGAAATATACAGCGCAGTTTATTATAATTGTTTGCAATGACTGTGCAAAAACCCTTAAATATGAACAGTCATTTGCAGCTTGAATAGTTTTCAAAGGTTGTAACCTAATTATTTAAGGAGGAAATTACACAATGGCAAAAGCGCATTTTGACAGAACAAAACCGCACTGCAACATCGGCACCATCGGTCACGTTGACCACGGCAAAACCACTCTGACCGCTGCAATCACCAGCGTTCTCGCTGTCCGCCAGGGCGGCACAGCTGTCGCTTTCGATCAGATCGACAAGGCTCCCGAAGAGAAAGAGCGTGGTATCACCATCAACTCCGCTCACGTCGAGTATGAGACCGCAAAGAGACACTATGCACACGTCGACTGCCCCGGACACGCTGACTATGTCAAGAACATGATCACCGGCGCAGCTCAGATGGATGGTTCCATCCTCGTTGTTGCAGCTACTGACGGTGTTATGGCTCAGACCAGAGAGCACGTTCTGCTTGCCCGCCAGGTCGGTGTTCCTTATATCGTAGTTTTCATGAACAAGTGCGACATGGTTGATGACGAAGAGCTCCTTGACCTGGTCGAGATGGAAGTTCGTGATCTGCTCACCGAGTATGAGTTCCCCGGAGATGACCTTCCCGTTATCCGCGGCTCCGCTCTGAAGGCTCTGGAAGATCCCAACAGTGAGTGGGCTGACAACATCATGGAGCTCATGGATGCTGTTGACGAGTACATCCCCAACCCTCAGCGTGAGAACGACAAGCCTTTCCTGATGCCCATCGAGGACGTCTTCACCATCTCCGGTCGTGGTACCGTTGCTACCGGCCGTGTCGAGCGTGGCCAGCTGAAGAGCATGGAGCCCGTTGAGATCCTTGGTATCAAGGAAGAGGTTCAGAAGTCCGTCGTTACCGGTATCGAGATGTTCCGCAAGACTCTGGATTATGCAGAGGCCGGCGACAACGTAGGTCTGCTTCTCCGTGGTATCGACAGAACCGCCATCGAGCGTGGCCAGGTTATCGCAAAGCCCGGCACTGTTACCTGCCACAAGCAGTTCACCGCTCAGGTTTACGTCCTGACCAAAGATGAAGGCGGCCGCCACACCCCTTTCTTCAACAACTATCGTCCTCAGTTCTATTTCAGAACAACTGACGTTACCGGCGTTATCTCCCTTCCCGAGGGAACAGAGATGTGCATGCCTGGCGATCACGTTGAGATGACCATCGAGCTCATCCACCCCATCGCTATGGAGCAGGGTCTTACCTTCGCTATCCGTGAAGGTGGCCGTACTGTCGGTTCCGGCCGTGTTGCTTCCGTTATCGACTAATACTGGGAATTTTTGTTGATCGGCTTTTTGCCGACATGCTTATAAACAGGCCGCCGGCAGGAGAACATGAATGTATTTTCTGTTCTTCTGTCAGGCTTGCAGACCGCAGTCGGAACTGTCGATTCATAAGGATTCAGGCCTTGTAATAGGGTGATCCGCAGGATGATCAATTACAAAGACTTTTCAGGCCCCGCCGAGCAGTTACGGCGGGGCTTTTTTCACAGATACCGCAGGCGGAGGGTGCCATATTCCGGCGGGCCGGGGGAGAACCCGCAGGAAGGCAGCGGCTTTTTTTAATTACAAGATGTAAGGACCAAAAGCAGGTAATGGCTCTGTGCCTCGTCAATGTGCCCAAAGCGCTTGAGCACATTGACGAGACGGACTGCACTTGGTTACCTTTTGGCCCTGACATCATTACAAAGCCTGTGTAATAAATTTTCCGCCTTCCGGCGGACATAGGCTGGTCTGGGGAGCAGAGGACGGCGCGGCCGCTTCTACCCTATTGGAGTGATATGAGAAAGCATAGACGCAGAGGCGGCAGGAACCGCTTTTTAATCATTATTATCATTATCATTATAGCAGCGGCAGCTGCTTTGTTCCGTCTTGCGGCGGGAGGCAGGAAATCCGGTGAACCGGGAGTTGCTTCGGGCGCTCCGGACCCGGCTGCTGCGGAGGGAAGTACGCTGATGCCCCTGGCGTCGGAGAATCCGCAGGCATCTGCCGGCGGACCGCAGTCAGGCCCTACTGTAAACAGCGACTCGGGTATTTCCGGGCAGACGGCCTCCGTACAGACTTCCCCGGAAAGCACGGGCGCCCCCGGGACAGGCACAGCTCCAGCGGATACTGCCGGGGATCCGGCGGCTCCGGCATCGGATTCCAATGCGGCTTCGGCCGGTCAGGGGACTGAGGCCGCGAATCCGGCTTCGAATCCCAATGCGGGTCCGGCTTCGGATCCCAATGCGGCTCCGGCTGGTCAGGGGACTGTTGCAGCGGACGGCGCGGCTCAGACGCAAGGTAACGGGAAGGCAGTCTCGACGGGCACAGATGCTTCGTCCGATACTTCAACACAGGCGGAATCCGCCCCTAAAAAGCATGTGGTGTCGGAACTTGAAACAGGGAAGGCCTACCTGGACTCTCTCGATCAGAGATCTCCGGTGGAGATGGAGTACAGGATCGATCAGGCCAGAGCAGTGTACGAGAGAGAGCAGGACCGTAAGGATTATCTGAAGAAAAGAGAACTGTACAGACAGACCCTGGAAGATGACGGAGTCTGGGATCAGTTCGACAAATATGTATTTCTCGGCGACTCCCGTGTGGTGGGCTACAACGTATTCGGATTCCTTCCCGAGGAGAGGGTCCTGGCGGAACAGGGGGATACTATACTCGCCATTTCCGACAGGATAGACGCCCTCAAGGAGCTGGATCCATCCTATATCTTTATCAGCTACGGAATCAATGATATCAATTTAGGAATCTGGCCGACCGCCGATGAATATGCAAATGATTTCAGCGAGAAGATCGATGATCTCCGCAAAGAGCTTCCCGATGCGCAGGTTTATGTCAATTCCATCATCCCCGCCACGGATGAGGCTGTTGAGAATGTTTCCTTATGGGGCAAGATCCCGGAATACAGTGATGCACTGAAGAAAATGTGTGCAGAGAAGGGGATTCCTTTCATTGATAATACAAAATTGATGGAGGAACACAAGGAGTTGTATGCCGGAGACGGCGTCCACCTGCTTGCGGAATTTTATCCTTACTGGGCACAGAACCAGCTTCTGGGTATTTATGACCTGAAGAATGGCAGAAATTCTGATGGATATAAGCTCGGTGACAAGACAGGACAGGCTGCGGGACAGGCTCCGGCTGATAAAGACAAGTCCGGGGAAGTGTCGTTAGAGGATCCGGCATCGAAGAAAGAAAAGACTGGAGGAGCCTCAGGACAGGATCCGGCATTGAATGAAAGCGAAGCCGGAGGAACCCCGGGACAGGCTCCGGCATCGAATGAAAGCGAGTCCGGAGGAGCTTCAGGACAGGATCCGGCATCGAATAAAGAAAAAACAGGAGGAGCCCCGGGACAGAATCCGGCAAACAAAAGTGAAGCCGGAGGAATCTCAGGAGACGCCCCGGTTTCGAATAAAGACAAGACCGGTACGGATTAAAGCAAATGCTGCCGGTAAGAAAGAAATATTTCGAATTGGGTGAAAGAGAATCTGAAATGGAGTTTGTTGACAAGACCCGTGGATATTACGTGGATGATACCTATGAAGATAATCCGGCTGAGGAAAGCCGGGCCACGGCGCAGAGTACGAAAAAAAGAGGGAGCAGGGCAAGTCTGTTTGTTTTGGTCTTTCTGATTCTGATGGCAGCGGGGATTATAGTCCTGCATTCTGATATGAAGAGGGACCTCAGGCACGGGATTTACCGTTGCGAAGATCAGAGGATGATGGAACTTCCGGTCGAGCCTGATCAGGAAAAGATTTCCATGGCCGCCGGGAGTATCAGGGAACTGGCGCAGACACATCCGGAGATCCGTCAGTATATGATGCTGATCCCGTCTGCTGCCTGTGTTCAGTCCGGATATATTCCTTCCGGGATCAGGATGCGCGACCAGGCCTCCGATCTCAACGGCATCAGGCAGGCAATGCCTGCGGAATTGTCCTGGATCGATCTGCTCAGTGTTTTTTTCCTTCATTCGGGCGAAAAACTGTATTATGCCACAGATATTTATCTGACCGGCTGGGGAAGCAGATATGCCTCCAATACCGCGCTTGCGGGAATGGACGCGGAAATGCCTGAAGGAAAGGACACGTGCTATCTTCTGTCAGATTCGTTTCGCGGGAGATTGGCAGCGGACGGAACTCTTTTGCAGCGGATTCTCAAGACAAAAAAGGAGCGGCTTGAGATCTACGTTCCGGAGTCAGAGGTACCCTATTACAGGGTGGATGACGCAAGCGGGAAACGGTTCGGATCGCTTTATGACTCTGCCGCGGTACTGAGGGAAAACAGTTTCGATGTGTTTTTTGGAGGAGAGAGGCCGCTTACAGAAATCTGGACAGGCGCGGTCAACGGAGAGACTCTCTTTGTGATCGGAGACCGGGAGGCGGACAGTATCGTGCCGGGCTTCGTCTCTTCTTATGAAAAGATCATTCTGATCCACCCCTCGAAATGTACATCGAAGATTGAAAAACTGATACAGAAGTATCAGCCTACAAAGATTTTGTACCTTTACGGGGCAAATTCATTTATGCGGGATCGGGCTCTTTTGCATATGATCGGCAAGTGATTTGGGAGGTAATCAAAATGGGAGATCAGGCCCTGAATAAAAATGGCGCCGAGGGTCATCCGGGGGTAGAAGACGGACAGGCAGATATGCTGGCAGCGGGAGCGGAAAAACAGACAGATGCACTTGTACAGGCATCTGACAAAAAGGCAGATCCGGTGGCAGCGGGAGCGGAAAAACAGACAGATGCACTTGTACAGGCATCTGACAGAAAGGCAGATCCGGTGACAGCGGGAGAGGATGAATATCAGGATGCTAGCCGGTTTTACAGAAAACCGGTTACGGTGAGGAGTCCCGAAATATCCATGGACAGCCCGGACTATCAGGGAACAGGACATGTGAGGATCCGCACACTGGAGATGAAGGAAATCTCCCAGGAAGATATCGACCGGGTTCTTGAACTCACCGGGCAGCTGGAGGATTTTGATATCCTCATGATGTACTATGACTGCGCCCTCACCCAGATGAGGACCAAACTGGAGATCCTCAACAGAGAGGTCGCTCTCAAAAAGAAGAGAAATCCCTTTGAGTCCATTAAATCCCGGCTCAAAAAACCTGTCAGCATTTATGAGAAACTCAAGCTGCGAAGGATTCCCTTCTCTGTGGAAAATATAGAAAAGTATCTCACGGATGTCGCGGGACTGCGCGTGGTCTGCTCATTTATCGATGATATTTATATCATCAGGGACAGCCTTGCGTCGCAGGACGACGTGAAGATCATTCAGGAAAAAGACTACATCGCCCATCCCAAAAAGAACGGCTACAGGAGTCTCCACCTGATCATTGAGGTTCCGATTTTCCTTATGCAGGAGAAAAAGTACATGCGGGTTGAGCTTCAGTTCCGCACGATTGCAATGGATTTCTGGGCCAGCGTCGAGCACAACATGAAGTATAAGAAGGAGATCAAGAATGCTGAGTCGATCGTGGAGGAGCTGCGCTACAGCGCGGACCTGATCAACCAGCTTGACCGCAGGATGCTCCAGATCAGAGACCGGATCGCGCTCAGCGAGGAGTCCAACCTGGTTCGAAATGAATGGAAATAGAATAAAACAGAAGGTAAAAAAAGCGGGAAAAAGAAAGTAAACAGTATGCAGGCAGCGTTTCCGGTCACACCCTGGTCTGGGAGTGACCGGAAATTTTTTATGACACGGCCTGTGTAATGAACTTTTCCGCCCTGCGGCGGACACAGGCCGGCCGGTGGCAGAGGGCGGCAGGGCCGCCTCTGCCAAATTTATGGCACGGCCTGTGTAATGAACTTTTCCGCCTTGCGGTGGACACGGGCCGGCCGGTGGGCAGAGGGCGGCGGTGCCGCCTCTGCCTCATTATTAAATCAATGTCCGGCTGTCCATCTTCCCGCAGCGCCGCACGGGAGGACCAGTCCGTTTCCTGATACCGGGAGTCCGACTTCACCTGCCTCCACAGTTCCCTTGTGGACGGGATCGAGGACGGTATGAAGCATATAGCTGAGAACAGCGGGCTGCAGGCCGGTGGTATAGGAGTTGATCAGGAAGAAGAGAGGTTTGTCCGAAAGCAGAAGGGCAGCCCTCTGAAGGAAGGGGAAGATGCTGTATTCTATTTTCCAGATTTCCCCCTTGGGACCTCTGCCGTAGGAAGGAGGATCCATAATAATCGCGTCGTAGTGGTTGCCTCTCCTGATCTCTCGCTCTACAAATTTGCCGCAGTCATCTACCAGCCAGCGGATGGGAGCATCGCCGCATCCCGAAAGCTGCGCGTTCTCTTTTGCCCAGCCTACCATGCCCCTGGAGGCGTCCACATGGGTGACTTTGGCGCCCGCGGCGGCAGCCGCCACTGTTGCCCCGCCGGTGTAGGCGAAAAGATTGAGTACGCTGACCGGACTTCCCTGTGAGATCCTGTCCCGGATCAAAGCGGAGAACCAGTCCCAGTTCACGGCCTGCTCGGGAAACAGGCCTGTGTGTTTAAAGCTGAAGGGCTTGAGGCGGAAACACAGATTGCGGTAGTGGATGCACCAGTCGTCAGGAAGGTCGAAAAATTCCCACTCCCCGCCGCCTTTTTTGCTCCGGTGGTAATGCGCGTTGGGCTTTTTCCATTCTTTTCCCTTCGGCGTATTCCAGATGACCTGAGGGTCGGGGCGGATCAGCCTGTAGCTGCCCCAGCGCTCGAGTTTTTCCCCGCCGGATGTATCGATTACTTCGTAGTCTTTCCATGCATCAGCAATCCACATTGAATGTATCCTTTCTATATATAAATAATATAAATATTAGAATATAAGATTCACCTGCTTCTTTGATATTGTAAATGTCTGCCTCACAGTCTACCTTCTGAAGTGAAAAAAGTAAAGACGCCTTGTAAAGAGACAGCCCGTCGCATATTACATTGATGCCGCATTCCCGGCAGAAAACAGCAGGCAAAAGCCGCAGGCAGAAAACTGGAGGCAGAAAACTGGAGGCAGAAAGCTGCAGGCAGAAAGCTGGAGGCAGAAAACTGGAGGCAGAAAGCTGCAGGCAGAAAGCTGCAGGTAAAAAGCTGGAGGCAGAAAGCTGATGGCATAAAGCGGCTGACAAAAAGCGGCGGGCAAAACCATTGTCTGAAATTTAATATTTTCTTTATTAAATATAGAGTTTGTGGTAAAATCGACGTGTTGTTCTGTTACAGTGATAAAGTGTCGCAGTGAATTTGCGTTCATTTTTTACACCGCATGCCGGAATGGAAAAACGATATCGCCGTTTTTTGTTTTCCTGCTACGGATGGTCTTCCCCGTTCTTCCGGGTCAAGAGAATCTGCTGATTCCGCGGTTCTGCGGCCTCAGTCACTGCTGCTGTAATAAAGGGAGATGTGTGTGAAAATCTGTTTTCACATGGCTGCCGGTGTCGGAGCGTCACGGACAGCCCGGAGCGGGCGGGAGCTCATCCCGCGCAGGATTCCGACTGAATCGGAGTCATACCGTTCTGACGCGCAAAGCGCTCTGGAATGGAGTTTGATATGACAAGTGCACAGATTATCATCATTGTCACGATTGTGGCATATCTGTTCGCCATGCTCATGATCGGTGTTATCTTTAACCGTCAGGGTGCAGCGGACACATCAGACGGCTTCTATATCGGCGGAAGGTCTCTGGGACCGCTGGTCACTGCGATGAGCGCCGAAGCATCTGATATGAGCAGTTATCTGCTGATGGGACTTCCCGGACTTGCCTATCTGGCCGGTGTGGCGGAAGTAGGCTGGACCGCGATCGGTCTCGCAGTCGGTACCTACCTGAACTTTTTGTTTGTAGCAAGACGCCTTCGCCGTTATTCGGAAAAGCTGGGCGCATTCACAATCCCGGATTTCTATTCCCGCCGCTACAACGACAATGAAAATACCCTTTCCCTGATCGCAGCCCTGATCATCATCATCTTCTTCGTGCCCTACACTGCATCAGGATTCAAGGCGGTCGGCACACTGTTCAACAGCCTTTTCGGCATTGAATACCATATAGCAATGATCATCGGCGCGGTCATCATAGTCTTATATACCACTCTGGGAGGATTCCTGGCTGTTTCCACGACTGACCTGATCCAGAGTATTTTCATGACCGTTGCACTGGTCATCATTGTTTTCTTCGGCATCGACAAGGCTGGCGGCATGGGCGTGGTTGCCGAGAATGCAAAGGCCCTTCCCGGATATCTCAATATTACGAAGGGTTACGATGTGGGATCCAATTCCGCGTCCACTTATGGCTTCCTCAGCATTGTCTCCACACTGGCATGGGGCCTGGGCTATTTCGGTATGCCCCACATCCTGCTCCGCTTCATGGCAATCCGCGAAGAGAAGGAGCTGGTCGTCTCCAGAAGAATTGCTTCCATATGGGCGGCTGTCTCTATGTGCATTGCCATCTTCATCGGTATCATCGGCTACAGCGTCTCTGTTGCGGGAGAGATTCCCATGCTGAACGGCAGCTCGGCAGAGTCTGAGACCATCATTATCCAGATGGCCAATCTCATGAGCCAGCACGGTATCATTTTCGCCCTGGCGGCAGGCGTCATCCTGGCAGGTATCCTGGCAGCGACCATGTCCACAGCGGATTCCCAGCTCCTTGCAGCCTCTTCGAGTGTTTCGGAGGACCTGATGCAGAGCTTCGGACGTATCAAGCTTACTCAGCAGGGCAAGATGATTGCGGCCCGCGCGACTGTTATCGCCATCGCGACTGTCGCCATCATCCTGGCATGGAACCCCAACAGTTCTGTCTTCCGTGTTGTCTCCTTTGCCTGGGCAGGCTTCGGAGCGACCTTCGGACCCACCATGCTGCTGGCCCTCTTCTGGCGCAGGTCTAACCGGCAGGGTGCGATCGCGGGTCTTGTCGTCGGCGGCGTCATGATCTTTGTCTGGAAGTTCGGAATCGCCCGCCTTGGCGGCGTGTTCGCGATTTATGAGCTCCTGCCCGCCTTCCTGCTCGCTCTGGCGGCAGACATCATCGTCAGCCTCGCGACAAAGAAGCCCTCACCTGTCGTCGTCAAGAAATTCGATGAGGTGTCTCAGAAAAAATAAATTGCAGATCACCTGCGAATAAATTGAAGGATACCCCCGCGCCGGACAATATGCTTCCGGCCCGGGGGCAGTTACTTTTTATACGGCAAGGACAAACAGTTCCTTCCGCCGCATGGGAGGAGTGCAGTTTCTTTTCACGCGGCAAGGCATGCAGCAAGGACAAATGGTTTCTTCCGCTGCATGGGGGCGGGAGCAGTTTCTGTTCACACGGCCGGGACAGTAAGTCGAAGGGCGGTACGGAAGTCAGCAGCGGAAAGAAAAAGTCCCCGTCACCGGTCACGCAGCTGTCCTTATGGCGCTGATTATGGAAAATGTATCTCTTTAAATACAAAAAACGCAGAAAAAACCCATATTTTTAAAAATTTCTGCTTGAACACCAAAGGCAGTCGTGGTATTCTACAAAGGCTGTGACATGATAGCTGTGAAGCGTGAGGTTGCTGCCGGTACGCCGGCAGGTTTTCCGTGGAGCGAATGTCTGGAGCCCTCTTTAGCAGCCATTTAAAGAGAGGCTCGCAAATCTGACGACAAGTCACTGTACCAATGATTGTCTGCAAGGCGGCAGGGCCGCCCGGAGCAGAAACGACGTGTGAGAACACGGTTTTTTATTTGTGAAGAACCATGACACACACGGGATAGTGTACAGTCACCGCTTGTCGTACTTACCAAAAAGTGCGAAAAGGAGGCGACTTTTTTTATGGCAAATCAGGTTATGAGAATCACATTGAAGGCATATGATCACCAGCTCGTGGACGCATCCGCGAAGAAGATCATCGAGACTGTCAAGAAGAACGGCTCACAGGTCAGCGGCCCCGTTCCGCTCCCTACTAAGAAAGAGGTTGTTACCATCCTCCGTGCCGTCCATAAATATAAAGATTCTCGCGAACAGTTCGAGCAGCGCACACACAAGCGCCTGATCGACATCATCACCCCCACACAGAAGACTGTCGACGCTCTTCAGAGACTGGAGATGCCCGCAGGTGTCTACATCGACATCAAGATGAAGACCAAATAATCTGTGTATTGAAAAAGCATACTGCTGCACTCTCCGTGTGCAGTTGGTAAAGGACCGCCCGCCTTCACAAAAAACGAACGCGAGGCGGCGCCGGACCGCATGAAAATGGCTGTGCGGACCGGCGGGAAGAGAACCTCTACTAGTATGACATCCCCGTCCGGAAGATCAGTACCGGCCCGGGAACAGCCCGTCCGGGAACGGCCAGACAGCAGACCGTTCTTATTATAGAAGAAATATCTTATATAGAAGAAACAGTAGATGCAGGATGCCATTGCACACTGTGGACGAGCCGATGTCCGCTGTAGAATATTCGCCGCTGAACATGCGGCAGAAAAGAGGTAAGAATGAAGAAAGCAATTATGGCAACCAAGATCGGTATGACCCAGGTCTTCCAGGAAGACGGCACTCTGATTCCTGTGACAGTCCTCGAGGCTGGCCCCTGCGTAGTCACACAGATCAAGACAATCGAGAACGACGGCTATGAGGCAGTTCAGGTCGGCTACGGCGATGCAAAAGAGCG
The DNA here is from genome assembly GCA_045117315.1 of Lachnospiraceae bacterium. Classification (GTDB taxonomy): domain Bacteria; phylum Bacillota; class Clostridia; order Lachnospirales; family Lachnospiraceae; genus CAG-791. Next base: position 14,190 of record JBGUNJ010000172.1, read on the forward strand.
CATCACCACAGTTGACAAGAACGGCAAGAAGGAAGTCGCTCACCGCCACGGCGTGGGCAAGGCCATGAAGGGCCACTTCGATAAGGCCGGCGTCTCTGTGAAGAAGCATGTCCGCGAGTTCCTCTTTGAGAATGCTTCCGAATACAAGCTCGGCGACGAGATCAAGGCTGACATCTTCGCGGAAGGCGACAAGATCGATGCTACCGCCGTCACCAAGGGCAAAGGCTTCCAGGGCGCCATCAAGCGTCACGGCCAGCACAGAGGCCCCATGGGACACGGTTCCAAGTTCCATCGTCATCAGGGTTCCAACGGATCCAGTTCCGATCCCAGCAGGGTCTTCAAGGGCAAGGGAATGCCCGGACACATGGGTTCCGTGCAGGTCACTGTCAGAAATCTTGAGGTCGTCCGCGTCGATGCGGAGAAGAACCTGCTCCTTGTAAAGGGCGCGATTCCCGGTCCCAAGAAGGGCCTTGTGACCATCAAAGAGACCACGAAGGCAGACGCATAAAGATATCGCCGCGCCGGAAAAAGGCGCCTGAAAACGCCGGACCGGCAGCTTATGGTCTTTAGTAAAAGGAGGAACACAGATGGCAAACGTATCTGTACTTAATATGGAAGGACAGGAGGTCGGCACAATCGACCTCAACGACGCGATTTTCGGCGTCGAAGTAAATGAGAACCTGATCCACATGGCAGTTGTGCAGCATCTGGCAAACAAGCGCCAGGGCACACAGAAGGCCAAGACCCGCGGCGAGGTCTCCGGAGGAGGCAGAAAGCCCTGGAGACAGAAGGGTACCGGTCATGCGCGTCAGGGTTCAACCAGAGCTCCCCAGTGGAAGGGCGGCGGCGTTGTATTCGCACCCGTTCCCCGCGACTATTCCTTCAAGATGAACAAGAAGGAAAAGAGAGCAGCTCTCAAGTCCGCTCTTACGGACCGCCTGCAGGAAGGCAAGCTGATCGTCCTCGACGAGCTCAAGCTCGCAGAGATCAAGACAAAGGCATTTGCGCAGGTTATGGACAACCTGAAGATCGAAAACAAGGCCCTGTTCGTTCTCGGCGAGATGGATCAGAACGTGATCCTTTCCGCAAGGAACCTGCCTGAGGCCAAGACAACACAGACATCCGAGATCAACGTCTATGACATCATGAACGCACAGACACTGGTCCTCACCAAGGATGCTGTCGCGAAGATCGAGGAGGTGTACGCATAATGGCAACGCTCGAATATTACGACATTCTGTTAAAGCCCGTTATCACAGAGAAGAGCATGGAGATGATGGCAGAGAAGAAATACACCTTCCTGGTACATCCCGATGCAAATAAATATCAGATCAAGACTGCTGTTGAGAGACTTTTCGAAGGAACAAAGGTCGAAAAGGTCAACACTCTCAACTGCGGAGGTAAGAGAAAGAGAAGGGGTATGATTTACGGCCTTACAGCAAAGACAAAGAAGGCTGTTGTCAAGCTCACCGAGGACAGCAAGGACATCGAGGTCTTCACAGGACTTTGATCGCGCGCTGCATGAGCATCGGACCTTAACGCGGTGCAAAGAAAAATGAATAGGAGAACTAATCATGGGAATTAAAAAGTATACCGCTTATACCCCGTCAAGACGCAATATGACAGGTTCTGATTTCTCCGAGATCACAAAGTCTACTCCCGAGAAATCTCTGGTTACATCTCTCAAGAAGAATGCCGGACGCAACAATCAGGGCAGAATCACTGTCAGACATCATGGCGGCGGAAACAGAAGAAAATACAGACTGGTTGATTTCAGAAGAATCAAGGACGGCATCCCTGCAAAGGTCATCGGCATTGAGTACGATCCCAACAGGACAGCCAACATCGCCCTGATCTGCTACGCGGACGGCGAGAAGTCCTACATCCTGGCTCCCCAGGG
>JBGUNJ010000173.1:0-5004 GCA_045117315.1 Lachnospiraceae bacterium
AATGGGGCGAACGCCGTTCCACTCGGGTTTTTGCGCTGAAAATCGCGCAAAAACGCCTCGAATTCGAGGGGGTCTGTACTGTAACAACAGAACATTCTGAACTGTAATGTAAAAATTCAGATAGTCGAGTAGTCCACTCTGCGTTCTTCAGGGCAGCAATAATCGGGGTTCAGGCGGAGCACCTGGTCGGCACATTCCGACGCCTGACGCAGGAGATCGGAGTCTTCATACAGATCGGCAAGCGCAAACTGTGGAAGACCGCTCTGGCGGACACCGAACAGGTCGCCCGGTCCGCGCGCTTTCAGATCTTTTTCAGCGATATCAAAACCGTTTGTGTTTTTTTCAAGAATCTCAAGCCTGTCCGGCTTTTCCTTCCCGCTGTAAAGGAAAATGCAATAGGACTGCTCTCTGCCTCTGCCCACCCTGCCCCGCAGCTGGTGCAGCTGGGAGAGTCCGAATCGCTCGGCGTTTTCGATCAGGATCACGGTTGCGTTGGGCACGTTGATCCCGACCTCGATGACTGTCGTGGAGACAAGAATATCAGTTTCACCGGAGGAAAAACGATTCATGACCGCCGTCTTTTCGTCCGGCTTCATGCGTCCTGTCAGAGAGTCGATCCGGATCTGATCCGGAAGGACGGCCCGCAGTTTTTCGCTGTAGTCCGCCACATTTTCCATTTCGTGAGACTCTCCTTCTTCTACTGCAGGACAGATCACATAGCACTGCCTGCCTTTATTGATCTCCTGCAGAATAAAGCGATATGCCCTGCCCCGCTGAGTCTCATGGAGGGCAAGGCTCCTGACCGGCGTCCTTCCGGGCGGAAGTTTCCGCAGGCAGGAGACCTGAAGCTCCCCGTAGAGTATGATGGCCAGAGTCCTGGGAATAGGAGTAGCGCTCATGACCAGGACCGGGACATCCTGCCCCTTTTCTGTCAGGCCGGACCGCTGTCTCACGCCGAAACGGTGCTGCTCGTCAGTGACGACAAGTCCCAGATCATTATAATCCACAGCTTCCTGAAAGAGAGCATGCGTTCCGATCACAATATCCGCGGACCCGTCCGCGATGCTCTTTAAAGCCTCTCTGCGGGCATTCCCTTTTACAGCGCCGGTCAAAAGAACCGGGCGGACCGGTAGTCCGCTCCTTTCCAGATAGTCCGTCAAACCCTCCATGTGCTGACGGGCCAGCACTTCCGTGGGAGCCATGAGGGCGCCCTGTCGGCCGTTTTCTGCACACAGGATCAGAGCCAGGAAAGCCAGGATCGTCTTGCCCGAACCGACATCCCCCTGCAGCAGGCGGTTCATTAATGTTGTTCCCGCAAGATCCGCTCTGATCTCTTCCCATGCCCTGGCCTGTTCGGAAGTCAGTCTGAAGGGAAGAGAATCCAGAAACTGACCGCACCAGTTCCCGTCTGTTTTCATGGGATGAGAATTGGCTCTTTCACCTTCTTCCTGTTTCTGTCTTCTGATCCCTATGATAAAGGAAAAGAATTCATCAAAAATCAGCCTCTTTCGGGCTTGCTGCAGGCTCTCTCTGTCAGCCGGGAAATGAATCCAGCGCAGAGCTTCATACCGGCCGGTAAGACCATATTTTTTCACCTGATCCGCGGGCAGAAAGTCATCCATCTCCCATACCGCTTCGAGAGCAGCGGCCAGCAGGTTTCTCATGCCTGCCGCCCCCCGCCCTTTGACAGCGGGATATACAGGCTGCAGCGTGCCGATGACCTGATCGTACTTTCTCTTCTCCATAAACCAGGGCTGTTCAAGGTATTTGTTTCCGGCCCCTGTCTGCCGCATGATTCCCCGGAAGACAAAAGATGTACCTGCCTGCAGGGTCTGGCGCAGATAAGGCATATTAAAAAAAGTCAGCCTGACTTTTCCGCTTCCGTCTGTACCCTCAAAATGTGAGATTGACCTGGCGCCCTTTCGAAAGATACCACCCGTTCCGATGATCGTCAGACTCAACGTGCAATGATTCCCGGGCAATGCATCTGCAGCCCTGCCCGGCTGTTCATAATAATCATATGAAGAAGGATAAAAACGGAGAAGATCACCGATCGTATAAATCTCCTTTGCGGCCAGTTCCTGTTCGGCTTTCGGCCCCACCCCTTTCAGTTTTCTGACCGGCGCATCTGTTCGCATATTTGTGGTTATGGCCTCCTGTCCGCAAACATATATGAGTAAGACACGCATTGCTCCGCGCTCTGGCGCTCCCGCAATGGCCAAGGTCCCTCTAAAACGAAAAAAGCTGTTTTGGAGCAATATTACAGAAAAAGGATACCGGCCCATAAGAGCCGGTATCAAAGATTATTCTGTCAGAGTTCATTCTGTCAGATTATTCCGATAAAATCATTCCGCGGAAAGAAGGTAGAAATAAATGGGCTGTCCGCCGTACTGGAGCTCCACATCACAGGAATCAAAGCGCTGGAGTACTTTGGATTTGAAATTTTCCGCCTCTTCTTCTGTCACGTCCTTGCCGTAATAGACACTGATGATCTCGGTGTCATCATCGACCATCTTGCCCAGGCATTCCAGAGCAGTTTCATCCCTGTCTTTTCCGACAGCGAGGATCCCCTTGTCGCCGATTCCCATAATGTCATCTTTATGGATCTCGACATCATCGAGGACCGTATCGCGGATCGAGTATGTCACCTCGGCGCTCTTTACCATTTCGATTCCCGACATCATATTCTCGCGGTTTTCCTCAGGAGAGATATCCTGGGCAAAGTTGATGACTGCCGTGATGCCCTGTGGAATTGTCGTAGTAGGAATGACGATCACGTTTTTGTCCGTGGTAAGTTCGGCCGCCTGTCTGGCAGCCATCACGATATTCTTGTTGTTGGGGAGGACATAAATCGTATCGGCATTGACTTTCTGCACGGCGCTGAGAATGTCATCCGTGCTTGGATTCATAGTCTGGCCGCCCGAGATGACATAATCTACGCCAAGTCCGCGGAAAATATCCTCGATTCCGTCACCTACGGATACCGTGATAAATCCGACGTCCTTGTGAGGCATCTCGATTTCCGCTTCCTCTGCTGTCCCTGCTCCGGCTTCCGTGTCTTTGGCCGCTGTGTCAAAAGCAGCGGAAGCGGCCTTTGCGGATCCTTCCGTCTCCAGCTTGCGGTTCTCGATCACCAGACCTGTCAGGTCACCGTACAGAATGCCTTTCTGGATCACCAGACCGGGGTCATTGGTGTTGACCTTGACGGACACGGTACTTTCGTTCTGGTCGCAGACCACCGAATCACCCATGGATTCCAGATACTTCCGAAGGCTCTTGAAAGCAGCCTTGTTGAAGTCCTTATCGGGAATAAGGGTGAAGGCTGTGCTGTACACATATTTGATCTCAGGTTCGGCAGGCTCTGCCGCAGCCCCGGCTTCTCCGGATTCCGCTTCAGGTTCTGAAGCAGCAAGGACGATTTCCTTGCCCAGGAAACCGCTGTAGCAGCCCTTGAGGAATTCGATCAGGCCCTGGCCGCCGCTGTCCACGACGCCCGCCTGCTTCAGAACAGGCAGCATGTCAGGTGTCTTGGCCAGTACTTCCTCTCCGTAAGCGATCACCTCGGGGATAAAGACAGCGAAGTCCTCTTCTCCTGAAGCAGCAAGTTCTTTCGCTTTGTCGGAAATCCCCTTGGCAACTGTCAGAATCGTACCTTCCTTGGGTTTCATAACTGCCTTGTAGGCTGTTTCCACAGCCCTCTCAAAAGCACCCGCGGCGATTTCCACAGTGATCTCGTTCTCGTCCCGCGCGACCTTGCCGAATCCGCGCAGAAGCTGTGAGAGGATGACGCCCGAGTTGCCTCTTGCCCCGCGCAGGGAGCCCGAGGAAATGGCCTTGCACACATCCCGCATAGATCTTGAATTCTCATCAAGATTTTCCACTTCCGTGACAGCCGACTTGATCGTCAGTGTCATATTAGTGCCTGTATCTCCATCCGGAACAGGAAACACATTCAGTTCATTGATCCACTCTTTTCCGGCTTCCAGGTTCAATGCTCCTGAAAGAAAAAGCTCAATGAGACGGGCTGCGTCAATAGACCGGACATTTTCTGTTTGTTTTACTTCATTCATGCTCACCGCACACTCCTTCCAATCCATCATCTGCGCAGAAAAACAGCAGGTATCTGATATTGCTCATACCGGCCGAAAAGATCCGCGCCTGTATTGATCCCGTCAATCGATCAGCCTGACACCCTCTACGTAGATGTTGATCTTTTCGATTTCAAGACCTGTAAACTCTTCTACCTTGTAGCGCACGCTTTCGATCAGGTTGTCAGCGACAGTCCTGATGTTGACACCATAGGAAACGATTACGTGAAAATCGATCACAAGGCGGTTGTTGGATGTGAGTGTTACGTCGATGCCTTTAGTCATCGTATCTTTTTTGAGCAGCTTGACAATACCTTCCTTCATGTTCACGCCGGCCATACCGACGATCCCGAAGCATTCATTGGCTACACTGCCTGCATACTGGGCGATCACTTCATTATCGATCGAAATATTGCCCATGTGCGTATTCATGTATGAAGACTTCATAGACTGACTATACTCCTTTCAATACCGCAGAAACGGTTTTTTTCCGAATACCGCAGAAAATGCGCTGTTCCTGTCCGGAAAGGTCTGTTCCGGACACTTCTGTGCGATATCTTTACACTCTGCGCATAAATCGACTAATTAATTATACAGGAATGCGCCGAAAAAGAAAATACGCAAATGGAAAAGCTTTGAATTTCTCGTATGCATTTACCGGTTTTCAGCTGTTTTCCATCTGCTTTCAGCAGCATATACCGGTTTTCAGTCGTTTTTTATCTGCTTTCAGCAGTTTTCACTTGCTTTTGGCTGTTTTCGGACTGTTTTTTCAGTTGTTTTTTTGCTGATTTTTTATCAAGTCTTATTGATTTTTGCTTGCAATCGGCAAATCTTTCTGATAATATACTAATGTTGTTTTTCCGAACTTGTAACTATTCGGCACGATTGCGAATGAGCGTCCATGACTGATGCCCAC
>JBGUNJ010000174.1:0-2558 GCA_045117315.1 Lachnospiraceae bacterium
TCACACAGGTCTGCGCTCATGCGACGTAAGATGTCTCCGACACAAGGATATTGACTGGGGAAAGAAAACCATGCATATCATCCAGGGGAAGACTGGGGAGCCTGTTGATCTTCCGTTATCCGACACGGCAGGATGGGCTATTATTGATTACCTGAAGAATGGCCGTCCAAAGACAAGCTCGGACAGGATTTTTGTCAGACACAGTTCACCACACGGACCGCTGGGGAGCACCGCAACCATGGACACTGTGTTAACAAAATACATCCTGAAAGCAGGTATTATAGTCAAAAGCGGTGAGCATTACGGAATGCATTCGCTGAGAAAGACTCTCGCAACAAATATGCTTGTTTCAGGTACGGCTCTTCCGGTCATTACCCAGACATTGGGGCATCAAGATCCGAAATCTACAGAGCTTTATCTTAGCACCGACATACAGGGCCTTAAGCAGTGCGCTTTAGATCCGGATGAAGAGTATGGGGAGGCTTCTGTATGAAGGGTTACGAATGGAAAAGTGCGTTGGCGCCAATGATCAAGAAGTACCTTGACATGAAGCATGTGGCCGGGTTCAAATACGCCGGACAGGAAAGATGTCTCCAGCATTTTGATCATTATTACTATTACAGCGGGTATGAGGCTGTTTCATTTACAAAGGACTCTATTATGCCATTCCTGTATAGACAGGATGAGTCAATGTCTTCTTGGTGTATGAAGGAAACTTTGATAATCGATTTCGCTCGTTTTTTAAATGATCGTGGATATAAAGCATATATTCCCGTCCAGAAACATGAATGGAAGAGAACTTCGTATATCCCCCATATTTATACCCGTGACGAACGGATACGTTTTCTGCAGGCTGTAGACACATATCCTGCGGGGCATGGATTATACAGGGATGTTACTGATCCGGTATTGTTCCGTCTTCTGATAGGTACGGGCTGCAGGCTGTCAGAAGTATTGCATCTGCGGAAAGCTGATTATCAACGTGAAACAGGTACTATTACCATCCGTCAGTCTAAAAACGGAACCAGCCGCACTGTGCCGCTCTGCGAATCCCTTCAGAGCAGGATGTGCCAATATATTGATCTTGTTCATAAGGAAGATGAAAACTGTTTTCTGTTCCCAGGAGGAAAAGAGGGGCAGCCGTTGGACATGAGCACGGTATACCGTCGTTTCAGGGACTATCTGTTGATGGCAGACATTCCCCATACTGCAAGCGGCCCTAGGATTCATGACTGGAGGCATACTGCGGCGGTGGAAAATCTGCGCAGATGGTCAGAACAGGGAAAAGACCTGACAATACTTCTGCCGTATCTCTCCGCTTTTCTTGGGCATACAGATTTCAGGGCAACACAGTATTATCTTAGGCTCACAGCTGAAATATATCCGCATCTTGTAAAAAAAATAGAAGATGCCTGTTGGGAGATCATCCCGGAAGGAGGGTTCCGTAATGAAGAATGATGGGACTTTTCCTTATTACGTTACCACCTTTTTTAAAAAATACCTTCCGGGACAAAAAAATCTTAGCAGTAATACAATACACTCGTATTCTGATTCATTCAAGCTCATGCTTGTTTTCTGTGAGGAAAAGAAGGGAATCAAGAGTTCACAGTTGAAACTCGAAAATCTGGACAGAGAGCTTGTTATCGAATTCCTTGACTGGCTAGAACAAGAGCGGGGATGCAGGCCGACAACCAGGAACCAGAGACTTATAGCGTTTCGTTCCTTCAGCAGGTATGTTCAAAAAGAATGCCCATCAGAAATGGCAGGATTACAGTCTATTCTTGGGATTTCCTATAAGAAATCCCGAAAAACGGTTGTCCCATATCTCACAGAAAGGCAGATGACGCTGCTGCTTGCACAACCGAAAGGCGATAAATGGGAATCATACAGGGATAAAGTATTGATGTCCACGCTGTATGATACAGGTGCGCGAGTGCAGGAACTCTGTGATATTAAAATGAAAGATGTCCGTTTGGAAAAACCGGCAATAATTACCCTTCACGGAAAAGGAGATAAAGACAGGCAAGTTCCGATCATGGGCAGTACGAAGCTGCTTCTGGAATCCTATATTGAACACTATAAATTCATGCCTGGGATTAGCAAGGGAGAACACTATCTGTTTGTGAACCAACGGAAAGGGAGGCTATCCAGATGGGGCGTCTCTCATATCATCAACAAATACGTGGAATCGGCTGAAAAGGAGGGCATGAATGTCGATTTCCCAATCACTCCGCACGTATTTCGTCATAGTAAGGCCGTACACATGGTTCATGCAGGTATCAACTTGATATATATCCGCGACTTTCTTGGCCATGTAGATTGTTCGACTACTGAAATATATGCAAAGATTGACACTGAACAGAAGAGAAAAGCAATCGAATCAGCCTGTAAAGACATAGCTCCTGAGCAAGCGTATGAAGATTGGACAAAGGACGATGATTTAATGGAATTCCTGAGATCATTATAAAACAAAATGGTGAGTCTTTTTCATGTTATGATGCTTGAATGCTGGTTTTTTGTGAAAGACTCACCATTATCAAACACTCTACATAATGCCG
>JBGUNJ010000175.1:0-13603 GCA_045117315.1 Lachnospiraceae bacterium
CTGCTTCCTTCTGGAAGCACTTGTCTGCTTTGCCATAAAACTAACCTACTTTCTTTCCCAATACTGGTATACGTTCCGCCATGAACAGCATTGCGGCCCTCAGGCCGTCACGCCGCCCTGCGCGGATACTCATTATCATTATTTCTTCTTGTTGGCGATGGTCTTCTTGGGGCCCTTCCTGGTTCTCGCGTTGGTCTTTGTCTTCTGACCGCGGACAGGGAGGCCTCTTCTGTGACGGATGCCTCTGTAGCAGCCGATCTCAGTGAGACGCTTGATATTCATGGCGACTTCTCTGCGGAGGTCACCTTCGACCATGTAATCCTCAGCGATGATTTCGCTGAGCTTCTTGACTTCTTCGTCGGTCAGGTCTCTGCACCTTGTGTCTGCATTGACGCCTGCCTTCTCGACGATCTTTGTAGCGGATGTGCGGCCGATGCCATAAATGCTGGTCAGACCGATCTCAACGCGCTTATCTCTGGGTAAATCAACACCTGCGATACGAGCCATTGTAAAACTCTCCTTCTACTACATAATACAAAACTGATTGACTGGGGCAGACCAACAGTTTTCTGTTCCTGCTGTTCTTATCTCTGCCCAACCGGTTTTTAAGCCGGCCTTTCCACTGCGATACAAACGATCGGCATGGTATCAAAGAGTAATGTGCTGCCCCGGTCTGGTAAATAGGGTTAACGGGGCGCCATCTATTCTATGATCAGAGCATTACAAGCTCGCTCAACCCTGCCTCTGTTTGTGTTTCGGATTCTCGCAGATGATCCTTACGATGCCTTTGCGCTTGATGACTTTGCACTTGTCGCAAATAGGCTTTACGGAAGCTCTAACCTTCATCTCCTGCTCCTTTCCTTTGAGGCAAATCAGAATATACCGGTTGGTATTTTCTGTGCCAATGATCGGGTACGTCCGAAATCACCCCGTCCTTTGAAATGCGTAGTTACGGTTTAAGACAGGACAATTGAGCAAGGGTTTCCCCCTGCTCATTTACAGACCAAAATATAATAGCACGTCATCCATTTAAATACAAGGATTTTTTTCACAAATTTTATCAGTGTTTTTGCACCTCTGACAGCATTCCGGATCAGCCCGGCTCATGTGCCGGGCGGCGTTGGACTTCGGGTTTTGCGCTGACCCGCATGCCGCTTTCTTCCTTTTTACTATACATCAGATTTACAGTGCATCCGATTCATAATGCATCCGATTTACAATGCATCCGGAAAATGTGAAATATCATTCTCCATTACCCTCTTTTCAGTATAGGGGATGCCATTGTCCTCAAGCTGTTTCAGGACTGCTCTATAGTACTTGTCCTCCTTGAATTTCTGATGGAACGAAAGGAAAATATTACCGTTTACAGCAGCTATTTCCACAAGGAAATTGTTTGCCGCAGGTACATGTGTCCAGAATTCCACTATGTGCTTTCCCAATTCCCCGTACTTCCACTGACCGACATAACTGACCATAAATGTGAACAGGTCTGTTCCTTTGGCAAGGCTCTGGTTAAAGGCAGCCTTTCTAGCCTCAAGAGCCGGAGCCTGCAGGCACATCTTTCTCACAAGCCTGCCTCTCATCATGGCAAAAGCCAACCTGTCCCTGTCGCTTTGAAGGATCGTCATCCCCCGCATGGCGGTACACTGCCGGTCGATCGGCATTGCCAAAAACCTGTCACTGAAATTGGCAAATACTGTATTTACACAGTTATGATGGGTATAAGGAAAATCCAGCATGGGTCTTGCGTTGATCACATAGGATCCACGGAGCGCTTTATCTTTTACGGGAGTGCACTGCTCAATCGCCCTTGCTATGATCACAGCTAAAAATGTGCCCGGGCTTGCGTCATTTTGCGATGTGAACTTAAGCAGCTCTTTGTCCGGAATCATCACATCTCTTACGATCACATTCTCTACAGGCGTTGTCGCGCCATCGTCTATGAGCGAAAATGCAGATTCAGGACTGGGGGCTTTCGCCAGAAGAGCCGGATCCATTTCAGGAAGAGAATCCATCGGATCAATGCTCTCTCTTTCATCTATGGGCACTTCAAGGGTCCTGATCCCCGTACTGTCACAACTTCCGTACTTACCATCTACGTAATAATACAGAAGCGTGCTCAGCACCATGTACATGCCTGTTCCGTCACAGATTCCGTGGTAGAAATCAAGATAGACAAAGTCATCTTTATAACAGACAGCCCAGACATGATAATTGGTCTCTTCACTATTGAGGCTGATTCTCCTGTCTGTATTGAAAAGGCAGACAGGAAGATCATTTTCTTCGTAACAGAGATCAGCTCCCTGCTTCTTCAGTCTGAGATTAAGATATGGATAGCGCCTCTGCGTACTTTCCAGTGCAGCCTTCAGCACCTCTCCATCGATCGCGCTGTCAAGTCTGACGCATAGTCTTACTGTATAATCAAAAACTCCGAGGCTTCCATATGTATGCAAGCTGTCACCGGATGTAATCTGTATGGTCCTGGGAGCACTCATATATACACCTTTCAATCAAAACGCGGCCGCCCATTTCCTCCGCAAGTCGAAAATCACAATACACGGGCCGTATTTAACAGGGTAGAGGCGACAGTGCCGCCCTCTGCCTTCCCGCAGACTGCCGTTCGCCGTTGGCGAAATATACCTTATGGCAGCCCTGCGATAAGAAAAGAGTCATCCTCCGGTCTGGCGGTGAATGACTCTTTTGCTGCATCTGAATCGTATACTGCTCTCGCAGTCCCTGCCTTTTACTTGTCTCTCCAGATGATCCTTCCCTTGGTCAGGTCATAGGTGGACATCTCCAGTGTGACCTTGTCTCCGGGGAGTATGCGAATGAAATTCTGTCTGAGCTTGCCGCTGATATGGGCAAGGATCACGGCATCATTTTCAAGACGCACTTTAAACATTGTATTCGGAAGTTTTTCGATTACGATACCCTCGAGTTCAATGACGTCTGCTTTTGACATTTATCCCTCCAAAATTTTTGTAATTTCCTGGAACACTTCTTTCATTTCCTTCGTTCCGTCAACTGTGCGCAGAGCGCCTTTCTTTTCATAGAAATCGATCAGCGGCTGTGTCTGCTCGTGATAGACGGTCAGTCTGTTCTGCACTGTCTCGGGATTGTCATCCGCGCGCTGGATCAGTTCGCTGCCGCAATTGTCACATACACCCTCTTTTTTGGGAGGAATGAATTCGATGTGATAGGAAGCGCCGCACTTGGGGCAGGAACGTCTGCCGCTCATGCGCTTAACAATATTGGCGTCCGGAACATCCACATTGATCGCGTAATCGATCTTCTCCCCGGTCTTTGCAAGAGTGTCCGAGAGAACTTCAGCCTGCGGAATGGTCCTGGGGAATCCGTCCAGGATATATCCCTTTGCGCAGTCATCGGCTTTCACTCTGTCGAGAAGGATCTCGACTGTCAGCTCATCGGGGACAAGCTTTCCGGCATCCATAAATGCCTTGGCCTTTTTTCCAAGCTCAGTGCCGTTCTTGATGTTGGCGCGGAAAATATCCCCGGTCGAAATATGGGGAAGCCCGAACTTCTCGGCCATCATCTGAGCCTGTGTTCCTTTGCCTGCTCCGGGTGCTCCAAGCATGACGATTTTCATGGTATTCCTCCCTTTCCCTGAATACAGCATTGTTCTCGCTGCCGTTCACGCTCTTGCACGGAGATGAACAGCCGCCTGCGTGCGGCCATACACAAAGCGAATCAGGCAAAATTAAAAATCACTGTGATCGCGTTCGCGAAGCCGTCCGCGGGTCCTGAAATACGCAGTATCATCAGACGGCCGAATGACCGGCCCGTCAAGAGATACGCCTGAATACAGTTTAATACTTTGGCGATAATAAGACAATATCCGAAGACGGTGTAAATGCGGCCGCACCTCTCGGATGCAGCCGCCTTTGCTGCCGCCTTCGGAATACATTCTTTAATCGTTCAGGAATCCTCTGTAATTTCTCACCAGCATCATGGATTCCACCTGCTTGATCGTCTCAAGCACAACGCTGACAACGATGATCAGGCTGGTGCCGCCGAACGAGATCGATGCATTGAAGAGCCCTCTGAAAATGAAGGGCAGAATGCCGACACAGGTAAGACCGACCGCGCCGATGAAAATGATGTAGTTCAGAATCCTGCTGAGGTACTCGATGGTAGGCCTGCCCGGTCTGATTCCGGGAATGAATCCGCCCCTCTTCTTCAGATTGTCCGCGATCTCGATCGGGTTGAAGGTGATCGAGGTATAGAAATACGCGAAGAAGATCAGGAGCAGGATATAGACCAGCATACCTGCCGTGTACTGGAAATAAGAAGGATTGCACCAGTAGGAAGAACTCAGATAGCGGAGTACTTCGGACCAGATGCCGGTCCCCCTATAGCCTGCCAGAGTAGAAATAATTGTCGGGAACTCCATCAGGGATGAAGCGAAGATGATGGGCATAACACCTGCGGTGTTCACCTTGAGCGGAATAACAGAGGTCTGGCCCGCTGTAAAGCGTCTGCCGTTGATCTTCTGTGCGTAAGAAACAGGAATCTTGCGCTCCGCGTCATTCAGAATAATGACCATGATGACCATCACGAGGATGATTGCGATAATAATAACCGCGGCAAGCGCGCCAAACGCCACATTTTTGCCGATCACGAACTGCTGGAACAGCGCCGCGATATCCTGGGGCATTCTCGACACAATGTTGATACACAGTACGATAGAAATACCGTTTCCGATACCCTTTACTGTGATCTGTTCACCGATCCACATCAGGAAAGCACTGCCTGCGGTCAGTGTAGCAATGACCATGATCACGTTCAGTGCATTGAATTCCTCCAGCAGACCCTGACGGCCGAATCCGATCGCCATTGCGGAAGACTCAAGAAGAGCCAGCGCAACGGTCACATAACGGGTGATGGCTGTCATCATCTTTCTGCCCTCTTCGCCCTCTTTCTGAAGCTCTTCGAGCTTGGGAATCGCGATGGTGAGCAGCTGGATGATAATGGATGATGTGATGTAGGGTGTGATGTTCAGTGCCAGAATAGACATGTTCAGGAAAGAACCGCCGGTGAAGGCGTCCACAAAGCTGAACGCGTCGCCCGTCTGCTGAGCAAACCAGTCCGCGAAATAGTTTCTGTCAACACCCGGAACGGGGAGCTGGCAGCCAAAGCGGATCACGATCATCATAAGAAAAGTAAACAGGAGCTTCATCCTGATTTCTTTTACTTTGAATACATTTTTGATCGAGTCAAACATTCTTTTAAGGCCTTTCCGAAATTGTGCGCCCTTTAAACCTCCTGCGGATCAACATGCCGGGCAGCATCCGGACTCGAATGCGGATGCCCTGCCAAAATCTGATCCTGAGCCACGTATTACGGAGGCTGCTGTGGAATAAAGGGCAAGCCATACCGGAACCGGAGGGCTCCGATATGGCGTTACTATTTCTTTGTCATTCAGCGGCCAATTGTTTCGGCTGTGCCGCCGGCTGCCTCGATCTTCTCTTTGGCTGCGGCGCTGAACGCTGTAACCTTGACGGTGAGCTTTCTGTCGAGATCCGCATTGCCGATGATCTTGACGCCATCGCCGATCTTGCTGACAGCACCCTTCTCGAGCAGCGCCTGCTCATCTACGACTGCACCGTCTTCAAATCTCTTGAGTGCCTCGATGTCAACAGCTACGATATCTTTGGTGTTATAGCAGGTGAAGCCTCTCTTGGGGAGCCTTCTGTAAAGGGGCATCTGGCCGCCTTCGAAGCCGGGCCTGGGAGCTCCGCTCCTGGCTTTCTGTCCCTTATGTCCGTAACCTGCAGTCTTGCCGTTGCCTGAAGCATGGCCGCGGCCTCTGCGGAAGTTGTCATGCTTGGAGCCTTCAGCAGGTCTAAGATTATGTAAATCCATTTTTTCCTCACAATCTGGAGCGCGGGCTGCGGATCGTCCCGGGTGATCCTCTCAGGGAATCCCCGGATGATCCGGGAAACGAATGGCGCTCCTGCACCGGTTTCCGCGAAAACAGCCGTCATGCATTTGCAGTCTTGCTGATCTGTTTCCGCCGCATTCTAAATCAATCCAGCTCTTCGACTTTGACCATGTGACGGATCAGTCTGATCTGTCCCCTGGTTGCCGCGTTGTCGGGAAGGATGACGGAGCTGTTGAGCTTCCTGAATCCCATGGACTTGACGATAGCGCGGTTTTTCGGAACAGCACCGATTACAGACTTGATCAGAGTAATTTTCAGCTTCTTCGGCTCAGCTGCAGTTTCTTTCACATCTGTAGGCATTATCTATTCTCCTTTCAGATATTATGTCAAGCATTTCAGCCCTTGAGGTCAGCGACAGCTTTGCCGCGTCTGGCTGCGACTTCTTCGGGAACCTTCAGCTGGCTGAGTCCGTTGATAGTTGCCAGTACAACGTTCTGCTTGTTGTTGGAACCAAGAGACTTTGTACGGATATTCTTGATGCCGGCGAGTTCGCACACTGTACGTGCGGGGCCTCCCGCGATGATACCGGTACCATCGGGAGACTTCTTCAGCAGGACAGAAGCGCTGCCGTATTTGCCGATAAAGTCATGGGAGATGCTGGCGACTTCGTCGAGCGCTACGCTGACGAGGTTCTTGGATGCATCCTCTTTGCCCTTGCGGATAGCTTCCGGAATTTCGGTTGCCTTGCCCAGACCGCAGCCTACGTGGCCGTTTTTGTCACCGACAACAACGAGTGCTGTGAAGCGCATGTTGCGGCCGCCCTTTACGACCTTTGTGACACGCTTGATGGCTACAACCTTATCTTCCAGCTCCATCTGGCTTGTATCAATCATTGTACGTTTCATCGCTCAATCTCCTCCTTAGAATTCCAGGCCGGCCTTACGGGCAGCATCTGCGAGAGCGGCAACTTTACCCATGTAGATATAACCGCCGCGGTCGAAGACTACTTCTTTGATTCCCTTTTCGGCTGCTCTCTTAGCGATCACCTCACCGACTTTCTCAGCTGCCGCGATATCATCAGTGTGCTCAACAGCGTCCTGGATTTCCTTTTCGACGGTGCCTGCGGACACGAGGGTGTTCTGGGCGTCGTCGTCGATGATCTGTGCGTAGATGTGTTTATTGCTTCTATAAACGGCAAGACGAGGGCACTTTGCTGTTCCGCTAAGTTTGTTGCGGATTCTGGAGTGCTTCTTCTCGCGGATCGCCTTCCTGTTTGCTTTCTTAACCATTGTAAATTCCTCCAAATATGTACCGGATGCCTCCGGCAAACCCTGTCCCAGCCTGCACCGTAAATGGGATCTCCCGATCCGGTCTGCTGTGATGAATCTGCCTTCTTTGCCTTCCGGCAGCCAGAACAGAATTATGGCTGTATTAGTATTCTCCGCTGCAGTCCGGTCCCGGGCGCGGCCCGTCTCTGTTACGCGGGCCTTTTGGCGCGGCCTGTGCCGGACGCACGAAACTGTTCATAAAGCGACCAGTTAAGATCTATTTATTTTTTGCCCGTCTTACCGACTTTACGCCTGATATGCTCATCGGCATACTTGATTCCCTTGCCCTTGTAAGGCTCAGGTCTGCGCTTGTCTCTGATGTCCGCTGCGAACTGTCCGACGGCCTCTTTATCAATCCCCTTGACGATGATCACATTGCCCTGGACTTCGGTGGTGACGCCTTCGGGATCTGTCATCTCTACGGGATGGGAATATCCTAAACTAAGCGTAAGCGTATTACCTGACTTGGCTGCTCTGTAACCAACGCCGTTGACTTCCAGCTTCTTCTCGAAACCGGTCGAAACACCGACCACCATGTTGTGGAGCAGGCTTCTGGTCAGTCCATGAAGGGATTTTTCCTTCTTCAGATCATTGGGTCTCTCGATGGTGATAACGCCATCGTTCTGCGTGATCTTCATCTCACCCGGAAGAGTCCTCTCAAGTGTTCCCTTGGGACCCTTAACAGTCACTTTATTATTTTCTGCTACTTCAACAGTGACGCCTGCCGGAATAGCGATTGGCATTTTACCGATGCGTGACATGCCCGTACCTCCTGTTTTATTCAGCTGACAGCGCCTGTGGCACCGCCGCCATTGACTTATTTGAATGATTGATCAGCGATCGCTGAAATCCTGCAGCAGTTTCCCGCTGTTGTTCAGCTCATCCTCAGATCCGCAGCCGTGTCCTGTCCGGTGTGAGCGGCAAAATACCGGAAGGGCTGTCGATCTGTGACCGCTGTGTAAATGTGGGATTTCCGGTGGGGTATACTGCTTATACGAGCTGTATCCCGCCAGCCGGGCCGCTGGTCTTGTTACGTTCTGCTGCCCGCCATAAGGCCGGCAGCCCCGAAACACACTGGATTACCAGATAAACGCGAGAACTTCGCCGCCGACCTCAAGCTCTCTGGCCTTCTTGTCGGTGATGACGCCCTGGTTGGTGGAAAGAATGGCAGTGCCGAGTCCGTCGAGAACCTTCGGAACTTCATCCTTCTTCGCGTAGACGCGGAGACCGGGCTTGGAGATTCTCTTAAGGCCGGTGATGATCTTGTCATTCTTGTCTGCGCCGTACTTCAGGGTGATGCGGATATCCTGGAAGTTGCCGTTGTCGACCATCTCATACTTCCTGATGTATCCCTCGTCGAGCAGGATGTTTGCGATCGCGAGTTTCATCTTGGAAGAGGGGATATCAACTGTATCGTGTTTTGCAGTGTTAGCGTTACGGATTCTTGTAAGCATATCTGCAATAGGATCGCTCATTGTCATTGATTTTGCCTCCTGATTGTGGATTCACCAATTTATCAAAAAATTACCAGCTGGCTTTCTTCACGCCCGGGATCTGGCCCTTGTAAGCCAGCTCGCGGAAGCAGATTCTGCAGATACCATACTTTTTAAGAACAGAGTGCGGACGGCCGCAAATTCTGCAGCGGGTATAAGCCCTGGTTGAGAATTTGGGTTTCGCCTGCTGTTTCATCTTCATAGATGTTTTAGCCATTTTTTTTCTCCTGATTCTATGTCCTGCGAAAGCGCTGCGGTCCTTTGCCGGATCTGTCAGCGCCTCCGGCTATGGGCTATACCTGTCTCTTACTGCTCTTCCCTGGCAAAAGGCATGTTGAAGAGGCGAAGGAGCTCCCTTGCTTCCTCATCAGTATTTGCCGTTGTTGTAAAGATGATGTCCATGCCTCTGACCTTGTCGATCTTGTCGTACTCGATCTCAGGGAAGATCAGCTGCTCTTTGATACCAAGAGCGTAGTTTCCTCTTCCGTCAAAGGAATTGGGGTTTACGCCGCGGAAGTCACGGACACGGGGAAGTGCCAGATTGACAAGCCTGTCAAGGAACTCGTACATGCGGTCGCCGCGAAGGGTAACCTTGCAGCCGATGGGCATGCCTTCCCTGATCTTGAAGTTAGCGATAGACTTCTTGGCTTTTGTGATAACGGGCTTCTGACCGGTGATGATTGCCATATCTCTTGTCGCGGCGTCGAGAATCTTCTCGTTCTCTCTGGCTTCACCGATACCCATATTGACAACGATCTTATCCAGCTTCGGAACCTGCATGATGTTCTTGTAGCCGAACTTCTTCATCATCTGTCCGCGGATCTCATCCATATACAGATCTTTGAGTCTACTCAACGTATTTACCTCCTAATATGCTGATTCTGATCGCATAATCACGTTCAGATCGTTACTCGACAACCTTGCCGGTCTTCTTCGCGACGCGGACCTTGCTCTTGCCCTCACCGCTGAAACCGACGCGTGTGACCTGGCCGTCGACGACCAGCATGACGTTGGAGATATCCATGGCTGCTTCCTGCTGCACGATGCCGCCGTTCTGATTGGTCATGGAAGGCTTTGTGTGCTTCGTAACGATGTTCGCACCTTCGACGGTGACTCTGCCTTTTTTACGGTCGATGGCGATAACTCTGCCCTCATGTCCCTTGCTCTTGCCGGTCATGACTCTGACATTGTCGCCGACCTTGATTTTGCTCATTGCCATAGCTCTCTCCTCCTTATAATACTTCAGGAGCCAGGGAGAGGATCTTCATGAACTTCTTCTCACGAAGCTCTCTGGCTACAGGTCCGAAGATACGTGTGCCTGTCGGAGTCTGGTCGTCTTTAATGATGACGGCCGCGTTCTCGTCGAAGCGAATGTAAGAGCCATCTTTCCTGCGTGTAGTGTTCACTGTGCGGACAACAACTGCCTTGACTACGTCGCCCTTTTTGACGACGCCGCCGGGAGCTGCTTCCTTGACAGTCGCGATGATGACATCGCCGATCTTCGCATATCTTCTGGTAGAGCCGCCGCAGACGCGGATGCAGAGGATTTCCTTTGCTCCGGTATTATCAGCAACTCTCAGTCTGCTTTCCTGCTGAATCATATTATTATCCTTTCTTACGGTCTGGTGACAGGCACCCGGCACCGGCCGCCCCATAAAGGGGGGGACGGAGTGCACTGCCGGGAACTGCATCCCGGTCCTGTGCCTGCGCGGCCCAGAGGAGCGGGGCCGGTTTCTGACCGCTTATGCCGGCCTGAAGGATCTGCGCAGTCTCCTGCGGTCCGCCCTCTCTTTGGCAAATGCGATATTCTCCTGCCTCCTGCTCATTCGGCCTTCCGTTAACTCCGATCTCTAAAAGGAAGATAAATCATTCGGATCATTGTCCGGCAGATTACCTTGCCTTCTCGACGACCTTGACGACTCTCCATCTCTTGGACTTGGAGAGGGGTCTTGTCTCCATAACACGGACTGTGTCGCCGATGCCGCACTCGTTCTGCTCATCGTGTGCTTTCAGCTTGTATGTCTTCTTAACGATCTTTCCGATCAGCGGATGCTTGACGTGATCCTCGATTGCAACGACGACGGTCTTGTCCATCTTATCGCTGACAACCTTACCGACACGGACTTTTCTAAGATTTCTTTCCACGGTCTATTCTCCTTTATTCTCAGAATTCCTATCCGTCAACTCACTGCTCCTGCGCACTGATCATGGTCTTAATCCTGGCGATGTTCCTGCGGACTTCCCTGATCCTTGCCGAGTTCTGCAGCTGGTTCGTGGCATTCTGGAATCTCAGATTGAAGAGCTCCTTCTTTGCGGAAACAAGCTCCTGGTTCAGCTCTTCGACGTTTTTATTTCTAAGGTCCTCAACGTACGCTTTACTCTTCATTTAAACTGCACCACCTTCCAATTGCGCTTTCGAAACGATCTTGCACTTGCAGGGAAGCTTGTTGGCTGCAAGGCGGAGCGCTTCTTTCGCTGTCTCTTCAGGAACGCCGGCGATCTCAAACATGACTCTGCCGGGTTTGACAACAGCTACCCAGTACTCGACTGCGCCCTTACCGGAACCCATACGGACTTCGGCAGGCTTCTTGGTAACCGGCTTGTCAGGGAAGATCTTGATCCAGATCTTACCGCCGCGGCGGACGTAACGGGTCATGGCGACACGGGCTGCCTCGATCTGGTTGGAACGGATCCAGACAGGCTCTGTGCAGACGAGTCCATACTCACCGTATGCAATCTTTGTTCCTCTGGTGGGTGTGCCCGCCATGCTGCCACGGAACTGTTTACGATATTTCACTCTCTTGGGCATTAACATCAGCGATCACTCCCTTCTGCTTTATTATTGTTCTTTGCGGGAAGGACCTCACCCTTGTAGATCCAGACCTTGACGCCAACCTTGCCGTAGGTTGTGTTGGCTTCCGCAAAGCCATAGTCGATGTCCGCGCGCAGTGTCTGCAGCGGAATGGTTCCCTCGGAATAGGTCTCTGTACGTGCGATATCAGCACCGCCCAGACGGCCGCCGCAGGAAGCCTTGATGCCGAGCGCGCCGGCCTTCATGGTTCTGCCCATGCAGGACTTCATGGCTCTTCTGAAGGACACACGTCCCTCGAGCTGCTGCGCAATGTTCTCAGCGACCAGCTGTGCATCCTTGTCGGGACGCTTGATCTCCTTGATGTCAAGGAGGATCTTCTTACCGGTCATCTTCTGAAGTGTTTTCCTGGTTTTCTCGATCGCTTCGCCGCCTCTGCCGATCACGATGCCGGGCTTCTGGGCAAATACGATGACTTTCACGCGGTCGGAAGCACGCTCGACTTCCACTTTGGAAATGCCCGCGCTGTAGAGATTCTTCTTCAGAAACTTTCTGATATTGTAATCTTCAACAAGCAGGTCTGCAAAATCGCCTTCAGCATACCATCTGGAATCCCAGTCTTTGATAATGCCTACACGCAGACCATGAGGATTAACTTTCTGTCCCATTTTGGCTCCTTTCTAATTCCGCTTACTCTTCACTCTTCATCTCGTCGAGAACGATCTTGAGATTGCTCATTCTCTTGAGAATCCTGTAGGCTCTGCCCTGTGCCCTGGGCCTGATCCTCTTCATGGTCGGGCCGTCGAAGGCATAGCACTCTGCGACGTACAGATTCGAGGGGTTCATGCCGAGGTTGTTCTCAGCATTCGCTACTGCGGAGTTGAGGAGCTTCAGGATCACTTCCGAAGCGTACCTGTTGTTGTATGTGAGAATACCGATTGCCGTTGTGACATCTTTGCCGCGGATCGCGTCCATGACAAAGCAAGCCTTCTGGGTGGGTATTCTGGCGTAAGAAAGCTTTGCGGAAGGTCTTGTATCCTTCTTCGCATTTCTCTCTCTCTTAATTTGGGTTCTATGTCCGTTTGCCATAGTTCCAGGCTCCTTTCAATGAATATCACTCCGGGGCTTTGGCCTGCCGAAGTTTTTCTTTATTTCTTGTTGTTGCCCTGGTGGCCTCTGTAAGTCCTGGTCATAACGAACTCACCGAGCTTATGTCCGACCATGTCTTCGGTCACATACACCGGCACGTGCTTGCGTCCGTCATGGACTGCAATCGTGTGGCCAACAAATGACGGGAAAATCGTAGAGCGACGGGACCAGGTCTTGATGACCTGCTTGCCGCCGGAAGCGTTCATCTCGTCAATCTTCTTTAAAAGGCTTTTATCCGCAAACGGTCCTTTTTTCAATGATCTTGCCATGGTAATCTCCTTATTCAATCATCAGTGTGGCGGACTTTGCCGTCACGCTGCAAAATCTTTATTTCTTGCCGCCGCGCCTTCTCACGATCAGCTTATCAGAAGCTTTCTTACGGCGTGTCTTGTAACCAAGTGCAGGCTTGCCCCAGGGAGTGCTCGGTCCGGGACGTCCGATGGGAGCCTTGCCCTCGCCGCCGCCGTGAGGGTGATCGTTGGGGTTCATGACGGAACCGCGGACTGTGGGACGGATGCCCATGTGGCGCTTGCGTCCGGCTTTACCATAGTTGATCAGGTTGTGGTCGATGTTGCCGAGTACGCCGATGGTGGCGCGGCACTCCAGCGGAACCATCCTCATCTCGCCCGAAGGGAGACGAAGGGTCGCGTACTTGCCTTCTTTAGCCATCAGCTGGGCGCTGGTGCCGGCGCTGCGAACCATCTGGCCGCCCTTGCCGGGCTTCAGCTCTACGTTGTGTACCTGAGTACCAACGGGGATAACAGACAGGGGGAGGCAGTTGCCGACCCTGATTTCAGCTTCAGGTCCGTTCATGACGGTCATGCCGTCTGTCAGGCCCTGGGGAGCCAGGATGTAGGACTTCTCGCCGTCCGCGTAGCAGATCAGGGCGATGTTGGCTGTCCTGTTGGGATCGTACTCAATG
>JBGUNJ010000176.1:0-7341 GCA_045117315.1 Lachnospiraceae bacterium
ATCGGCCGCAGGCTCCTGCGCAGGGAACTCGATTCGGATCTGATTCTGGAGCGCGTCAGTGTTCCGATCGGAGTTATCGGCGTGATCTTCGAGGCGCGCCCCGACGCCATGGTCCAGATCTCCACACTCTGCCTCAAGAGCGGCAACTGCGCCATCCTCAAGGGCGGAAAGGAAACGGCCAGGACCAACCGGGTTCTTTTTTCCATTATTCACGATGCCGCTGTGAGCGCAGGCCTTCCTGCCACCTGCCTGCTGCAGGCAGAACTCCACAATGAGATCGATGAACTCCTGCAGTGTGAAAAAGATGTGGATCTTCTGATCCCCAGGGGCTCAAACCAGTTCGTGCAGTACATCATGAACAACACCAAAATTCCCGTCATGGGCCACGCCGATGGCATCTGCCATATCTACGTGGACAAGGACGTGGATGAGTCCATGGCCATCGATGTCATCATCGATGCCAAGACACAGTACACCGCTGCCTGCAACGCGGTCGAAACGATCCTGATCCATAGGGACATCGCCCCTGCCTTCCTGCCCAAACTGGCCAGGGCGCTGAACCGTGCCGGTGTACAGCTCCGCGGCACTCAGGAGGCGGAAGATCTGATCGCGCGAAATTCCGATACAGCCGCCCTCGCCTCCATCATCGAGATTATGGGCGAAGATGATTTCCGCACAGAATATCTGGATCTCATCATTTCCCTGAAAGTAGTCGCGGACGTAGAAGAAGCCATCGAGCACATCAACCGCTTCGGCTCTCACCACACGGACTCCATCCTCACCCGCGATGACGCAGCCGCGGACCGCTTCCTGCAGATGGTGGATTCCGCAGGCGTCTACCGCAACTGTTCCACCCGATTCGCGGACGGTTTCCGCTATGGCTTCGGTGCCGAGGTGGGCATCAGCACGAGCAAGCTGCATGCGCGCGGTCCTGTAGGCCTGGAAGGCCTTGTGACTTACAAGTACCTCCTGCGCGGAAACGGCCAGATCGTCGGCGATTACGCCAGCGGCCGCAGTTCCTTCCACTTCAAAGACCTGGACTGATTCACAC
This sequence comes from Lachnospiraceae bacterium, assembly GCA_045117315.1. Lineage (GTDB taxonomy): Bacteria > Bacillota > Clostridia > Lachnospirales > Lachnospiraceae > CAG-791. The sequence goes on from JBGUNJ010000176.1 coordinate 1,052, forward strand.
AGCACTCTCAGCTGAGACACACACAAATCCCGGCTGGGCCCCGCTGCGATTCAGATTGAGCCTCACGGCAGTCCCGGCTGAGCCTGGCTGCGATTCAGATAGAGCCTCACGGCAATCCCGATTGGGTCATGCTGCGATTCAGATTGAGCCTCGCGGCAGTCCCGATTGAGGCAGGCTGCGATTCCTTTATATAATCAAAAACTGAGCAGAGGCGGCCTCGCTGTCCTCTGCTTAATTTATTTTTCAGCTTTCAGGACCCGCGAGCGAATCCCGCAAGCTCAGTTTGCCATATATTGCCTTATATTGTCATGTATTTTCTGATACTTGTATACAAGTCCATTTTCTGATACTTGTATACAAGTCCATTGACAAAAAGATAGTACAGCGCTATATTGTTTACTATTGATTCAAAAAGCAAATACTTATCGTTGTTTTCCCGTCAGTGGCAAGTCTTATCATTTATTTTGCGGAACAAAGGCGTTCGGATATTTCCCGGGCGCATTTTTACGGCCTTTACTTTTTACTGCGTTGAAGCATTAAACGGGCAAAGCAGGACGTCTTAAAAAATCAAGGCAAAGAGAATAATAATACGTCGCTGCGGATTTTCAGTACAGAACAGTAAGTATTTGGAAAAGGAGGAGGAAGGAGTATGTCAGGATTCATTACAGCAGGCAGCCACATGCCTGCACTCACCGCTGTTGAAAAGATCACCAGTGTCAACAGTGCCGTAAACGGGTTTGTGTGGGGACTTCCCATGCTGGTCCTTCTGGTGGGCACCGGCATTCTGATGACGTGTCTGACGAGGTTTTTCCAGATCACCCACGCCAGACACTGGTTTTCCAAGACGATCGGAGCGATCTTCACAGACCGCCACGTCACTGCGCACACAGGTAAAGAAGACAAGTCCATCAGCCAGTTCCAGAGTCTGTGCACTGCTCTGGCGGCAACGATCGGAACCGGTAATATCGCGGGTGTCGCCGCGGCGATCGTCTCTGGCGGTCCCGGCGCAATTTTCTGGATGTGGCTGGTCTCTTTCTTCGGAATGATGACCAACTTCTCAGAAAATGTTCTGGGTATCTATTACCGCCGCAAAAATGAAGTAGGCGAGTGGTGCGGCGGAGCCATGTACTATCTGCACGACGGACTCGGCTCCAAAAAGGGCTGTGCCGGGATCGGCGCGTTTCTGGCTATTCTCTTCAGCGTATTCTGTACGCTTGCATCCTTCGGTATCGGAAACATGAGCCAGGTCAACACCATCAGTGCCAACCTGAATCAGGTTTTCAGCATCCCGACCTATATCTCCGGAATCATTCTGATGATCCTGGCTGCACTGGTCATTATCGGCGGTATCAAAAGAATCGCCGCGGTCACCGAGAAACTCGTTCCCTTTATGGCAGTGGCTTATGTCATCGGCGCTCTCATCGTCGTGATCGCCAATTTCGGACAGATGGGCGCAGTCATTGCTTCTATCTTCCGCGGCGCCTTCGCCCTGAAATCAGTCGGCGGCGGCATCACCGGCTACGGCGTCCGTCTGGCTGTGACCTGGGGTATGAAACGAGGCGTATTCTCCAATGAGGCAGGTCTCGGTTCCTCCGTCATGGTCCATTCCGCATCCAATATCCGTGAGCCTGTCATGCAGGGCATGTGGGGCATTTTTGAAGTTTTCGCGGATACCATCGTCGTATGTTCCCTCACCGCGTTCGCGATCCTGTCCAGCGGTGTCGTTGACCTCAACACAGGGGAAATGATCTCCGATTCCGCCAGCACGGCACTTGTCTCCGAGGCTTTCTCCACAGTGTTCGGTAAGGCAGGCAGCGGCTTTATAGCACTGGCCATCCTTCTCTTCGCCTTTTCGACCGTTCTGGGCTGGAGCCAGTACGGCATGCGTGGATTCGAGTACCTCTTCGGCACCAAGTCGACCATTATCTACCGCGCTGTCTTTGTGCTCTTTATTTTCATCGGTTCCACCATGAACCTGCAGCTGGCCTGGGATCTGTCGGATACCTTCAACGGCCTGATGGCTATTCCCAACCTGATCGGCGTCCTTGCCTGCAGCGGAACCGTCTTCGCCGTGACCAGAAACTACGTGGAACGCGCTATCCTCGGCAAGGACATTACTCCTATGTACTCCGCACTGGACCATGTTCAGGAAATGCATGAGAGAGAGCTCAGCGGCGTAAAAGAAATCGTGACGGAATGATGATACTTTAAAGCGATAAACCATGAAACAGGATACTGTTTCATAAAAAACTGCTTCGTAAAAAGCCGTTTCATAAAAGGCTGTTTCGAAAAAAGCTGTTTCATAAAAGGCTGTTTCGAAAAAAGCTGTTTCGAAAAAAGCTGTTGCATAAAATGTCTTTCAAAAAAACATCACCCTATAAAAAAGACATCATCCCATAAAAGCATTGTCTTATGCCGACGGAAGAGCGGCAGGTCTTTCAGGGCCTGCCCGCCACCCGGCAAAAACGTCATTTTTTAAGAGGCAGATCTTCTGTCTCTTTTTTTATACCACGGTCTGTGTGATGTATTTATCCTCTCCAAAAAAGTTCGAAGAAAGTGTTCTGTAACACCTGCGGCAGGTGCGGCACGCGAAAAATATGGTCTTCGAATAATGGAGCAGCCGGATAAACATGCTCTTCGATAGAAAAAGCTCCTGGAAAAACCTCTCTTTGAAATAAAAAATAATTTAAATTCTATTTCTTTGAATGGAAAAAGCGTCGTAGACAACAAAAAATGTGTTAAAATATGGGACGTAATTGTTTTAAAGCCGTTCTGTACGGCTTGAAAGGGTATCTGCGCCGAAGCAGGTCAGTATGCACTGCTTCTTACATGTGCGTCCGCCGCAAGGCGGAAAACACATTACACGGGCCGTGTCATAAAAAAGGCACCGGCCAGTCTGCCGGCGCGCGCTGCCCGTTAACAGACAACAGGGGAAATAGAGTATGGACTATATTTTGGAAATGAAGGACATCAGCAAAACATTTCCGGGTGTAAAGGCGCTGGATCACGTTCAGCTGCAGGTTCGCCCCGGGGAAGTACATGCGCTGATGGGAGAAAACGGCGCAGGTAAATCGACGCTGATGAAGATTCTGATGGGAATCTATACGAAAGATGAGGGCGGGGAGATCCTCTTCAACGGACAGCCCTATCACGTATCAAATCCCAAGGAAGCAATGGACAAGGGCGTGGCCATGATCCACCAGGAACTGAACCCGATCCTGGATATGCCTGTCTACGAGAACATCTTCGTCGGACGCGAGCTGCGCAAAAACGGGCTGGTCGACAAAAAAGCGGAGATCGAGGAGTCAAAGCGCCTGATCGCCGAGTGCGGACTGCATGTCTCTCCGATGGAACTTCTGCGGAATCTGACAGTCGCGCAGTGCCAGCTGATTGAGATCATCAAGGCTATCTCGGTCAACGCCAAGGTCATCATCATGGATGAGCCGACCGCCGCCATTACGGACAGGGAAGTCGAGCTCCTCTTCGGACATATCCGCCGGCTGAAGGAACAGGGTGTCGCGATTATTTATATTTCTCACCGCATGGATGAGATTTTCGCTATCTGCGACCGGATCAGCGTCTACCGCGACGGGACCTATGTCGGATCCGGCTATACAAAGAATCTGGATGAGCCGCAGCTAATCAAGATGATGGTCGGCCGCGAGATCACGGACGTGTTCCCCAAGGCAGAGGCCGAGATCGGCGAGGTCGTCTTCGAGGCCAAAAATATCGTCCGTGCGGACAACAAGGTCAAGGGCGTCAGCATCTCGGTTCGCAAGGGCGAGATCCTGGGCATCGGAGGACTTGTAGGCGCCGGACGAAGCGAGCTTGTGGAAGGTATTTTCGGAATGCACAAGCTCTCGCAGGGAGAGATTTACGTCAAGGGCAAAAAAGTCCAGGTCCACTCCCCTGCGGACATCATTAAAGAGGGTGTTGCCCTGGTAACAGAGGACCGCAAGGTCACAGGCCTGAACCTGCGCGGCACGGTCAATGACAATATAGCCATGGTGGCCATCAAAAAACTGCTGGAAAACGGTCTCTACAGCAAGAACAAGGCCAGAAAGGCTTCACAGGAATATATTGAAAAACTGAAGATCAAGACTCCTTCCGGGGACCAGATCGTCGGCAACCTCTCCGGCGGCAATCAGCAGAAAGTCGTCATCGGCAAGTGGCTCCTGAACGATCCGGACATTATCATCCTGGATGAGCCCACCAGAGGCATCGACGTAGGCGCCAAGCGCGACATCTACCTGCTGATCGGCAGGCTGGTCCAGCAGGGCAAGGCAGTCATCATGATTTCTTCGGAAATCCCGGAACTCATGGGCGTCTGCGACAGGATCGCAGTCATGTCCGAGGGAAATCTCTCCGGTGAGCTCACTCGTGAGCAGTTCTCACAGGAAGAAATCATGACACTGGCCTCAAAGATTGAAGTCTGATCAATCACCACATAAACGGAAGGAGCAACTCATGAAACAGGATGAGCTGAAAAAAAACAATACTCTGAAATCGCTGATCAGCGAATATTTTATCTTCGTCATTTTCATCGTGATCGTCATCGGCCTGACGATCCTCAAACCCAGTTTCATCACGCCCAAGAACCTGGTCAACATTCTGAAGCAGGCATCCATCAACGGAATCCTTGCCTTTGGTATGATGTTCGTCATCATTTCCGGCGGATTTGACATGTCGGTAGGTTCCACAGTGGCCTTCTCAGGCATTCTCGCCGCTCTGCTCGGCCAGGGCAACAACCCTCTGATCCTGGCTCTGATCGCTGCCATGCTTGCCGGCCTCGGCGTCGGCCTGGTAAACGGCATCGGCGTCGCAGTGGGCGATCTGCCACCCTTCATCATGACATTGGGCACCATGACTGCAGTCCGGGGACTTGCCCTGCTGATCTCCAACGGCAAGCCGGTCATAGGCATGAGCGAACCCTACAAGGCCATTGCCGCAAGCTCCGTGGCAGGCATTCCCATGCTGGCCATCTTCCTGGTCATAGTCATCATCATCTGCTCTTTCGTGCTGGCCAAAACCGTGTACGGACGCAGAGTCTATGCCTGCGGCGGCAACCTGCAGGCAGCAAAGGTCGCAGGTATTAACACCACTGCGATCCGCATCTCCACCTTCGCGATCGCCGGCTTCCTTGCAGGCTTCTGCGGATTCCTGATGACTTCACGAGTCACGATCGGACAGCCGACCGCTGCCGAGAGTTACGAGATGGACGCGATCACTGCCTGCGTCGTGGGCGGTGTCTCCATGACCGGCGGTGTCGGAAAGCCCTGGGGCGTTGTCATCGGCACCCTCCTGATCACGGTTATCGCCAACGGTCTGGATATCCTGGGCGTCTCCTCCCACTGGCAGAAGATCGTCAAGGGTCTGATCATCGTCCTCGCCGTTCTGATCGACGTCAAGGGCAAGAGCAAAAAAGACTGACCGGCCGGCAGTCTGCCTGTCGCTCCGGGACATTTTCATACAGAAAATCCGGTTTCTGTATGTGATCTACATAGGGCATTTTCATGCGGAAGTTCAGGCTTCCGTATGTGATGCATATAGGGCATTTTCGTACAGAAGTTCAGGCTTCCGTATGTGATGTATATAGGGCATTTTCGTACAGAAATCCCAATTTCTGTACGTAATATGCATAGAGCATTCCTGTACCTCTGCATTCTGCACCGGTGCGGGATGCCACAGTATCATTTTTCCATAATCAAGGAGGATATGTTATGAAAAAGAAACTCATGGCCATTCTGATGGCCGGAATTCTGTCTGCAGCTATGCTGACTGGCTGCGGCGGCTCTTCTTCCGCACCTGCAGGCGGTGCTGCAGACGGTGCGGCCGGCGGTGATGCGGCTAGCGCAGATGCCACAACCGAGGCTCCTGCTGACGCAGCTGCTGAAGGCGGCTATAAGATCGCTCTGATCCAGCAGCATCAGACCAACGCTTTCCAGATCGCGGTCACTGAGGCAGCTGAAGCCAAGGCAAAAGAGCTCGGTGTTGACCTCACCATCCTCAGCGCTGACCAGGACGCTGCAAAGCAGATCAGCCAGATCGAGCAGTGCACTTCCGAAGGCTATCAGGCAATCCTGTTTGAGCCCGTGGATCCTGACGGACTCGGCGACGCGGCTCAGGCTGCGGCAGACAAGGGTGTCATTATGATCAATGTCATCTCCGCCTGCACAGATTGGGAGAATCACGGAATCTCCGCACTTTCCTGCGGTGACAACGTAACAGCCGGCGAGACCGAGATGCAGCACGTCGCTGACCTTCTGGGCGGCAAGGGCAACATCGCGATC
>JBGUNJ010000177.1:0-15285 GCA_045117315.1 Lachnospiraceae bacterium
ACTTCAACAGCTTCTACCACGCGACCAGGATCCTGACCGAGCAGGACAAGGCACAGAAGGAATCATGGATCGCCCTCCTGCACCTGACGGAGCGCGTTCTGTCCCTCTGCATCGACGTTTTGGGATTCTCCGCGCCCGAAAGGATGTGATTAAAGCAGCGAGGAAAGCGGCCTCAAATGCCGAGCTGGCTCGAGCATTTGAGGACATTTTCCGAGCGCCCACACATGAGCACATAGCAACGCAAGGCCGCCAATGCGGCCGAAGCGGGGCGGGGTGCGAATGTGTGGAGCATTGCGGGAGCGCCAGAGCGCGGAGCAATGCGTGCTTTAATCATATATGTTTGCGGGCTCCCGCCCATGGCCACAAGTATGAGGAATCGGATCTCTTCCGCTCAGACAACAGAAGACGGCACACGACTCATCAAGACTTTAGTCCTTTGCCATCTGCAAAGATAAAGGGCATATTAATTCTGAATCGAAAAGCAGCGCCTCCGGAATCTGGATGTCAGATTCCCGGGGCGCTGCTTTGATTCGGCCGGATTGCGTTCCCGGCTTTTCATTTCTTTGCTTGCGTTAACGCAGGTCTACTTATTACGTTGTTCACGCATTGCGTTCCAATCATCAGGCTCTGCTTTTTTAGTTCTGATGATCTTTCACCCACTGTCTGATGTTCTGCTCTTCGTCCGATACGCTTCCGCCCTGGACGGCGAGACCTTCCTGAACCACGGCATCAGGCTCCAGGCCCTGGATCGTACCAACGGTATTGGAAAAGCGGCTTCCCTCATGTGTGACAAAGACGTTGACAGTCTTTCCGGCAAGGTCATGTGCATCCAGGAAAGAATAGAGGGGCATGGGCAGATCACCCCACCAGTTGGGGAAAACGAGATAGATGTTATCGTAATCCTCAACAGTCTTTTCATCGTCTTTCAGCATAGGACGGAAGTCCACACTCTGCTCCTGCTTCGCCTGGTCGACGGTCTCATTGTAGCTGACCGGATAGGCATCCGATCCGCCGCACTCGATGCCGAGGAAAAATTCAGACACATCAAACAGTTCTTTCTGCTGCATGGCCGCTTCTGCTGCCATATCCCTTGCAGCCCGGACTGCCTTCTCAATGGTTTTGAGGGTGCCGCCCTCATCCTGAATACCGAAGGATACAACCGGCTTACTGGTCATGGACTGGATCTTTTCCTTGAGTTTGAGGTGCGGGACAGTCTCACATCCAAGGCCGATGATCACAACGCCGTAGACGTTGGGGTTACAGGCAAACCCGGTAAGTACCTTTTGGCTCATGGCTGTGTTTGCAGCTACATCAGAACATCCGGTATTGAAAACAATGTTCACAGCTCCCCGCACCTGGCTTGCCACGATACGGCTGCTCTCGCTTCCACAGGCGCAGGTAGGAAGGATCAACACATGGTTGCGGATACCGGGCCTGCCTTCTGCCCGCCTGTAACCCCAGAACTTGAAGCCTTTCAGATCAGTTGCTCCCGCGGACTGTCTTGCGCACATGGTAAAATTACTGCCGGCTTTTTCGGACTCGTAATCTCTTGGAACACTAAACAAATTGTTGTGAGAGACCCAGTGTCCCTCTCCCAACTGGTGACCGCCTGTCACCTCGCTGACGCAGGAATCGGCGCAACATTTGTCAGCGACAGGCTCCCTCTCTCGACTATGCGGGGATTGAATTATTATAAAATCGATTCCTCACTCACAACACGACAGTTCTATATTCTCCTGCCTAAAAGGAAATATGTATCCGCCGCTGTGCGGAAATTTATAGATTTTTCATCTACAGAATGACGGAACAGGCTTGAAAAGAATTATATGCGACTATAACAAAAACAGCGGAGAGCCATATAATCAAGACTCTCCGCTGTTTTTGTACTATTCCAGCTCGCTAATCAATTCGTGATTCTATATAAATTTGTATAGGAGCTGTTACACGTTGTGACTCCATTTGTTCTCATGTATCCTGCTTATATGGGTTATCTGAACTGGTGTTATCAAAATGTTATCAGCGGAGTGTTATCAGGTTTAGTGCCTATGTCAGGGTGTTGTCAGCCCTTGTTCCCCCAAGGCTAATTTTGTTCACATAAATTATCTCGAAGCAAGCGCATCATTCCGTGTCAGCAGGTACAGGCAATACTGATTCATACTGATTCCTTCCGCTTTAGAATGCTCTGCAAGGGAACGGTGAAGGCTTTTTGGTATTCTGAGCTTGAACTGCCCGGAATAATCATCCAATGATACAGGTTCCTTAATCTCAATCCCATCTTCCAGCGCTGCATTCAGCCATTCCCTTTTTGCATCCAATACATGAGCAACCGTCTCCTCCAGGGTATTGCCGACGGTTATACAGCCTGGCAGTTCAGGATATGATGCAACATAACCGCCTTCAGCAGAATCAGGAACGATTTCAAGTCTATAGGGCAGGCTCATATAATAATCAATCGTTTTCATCCATCGACTCCTCTACTACCTTCCGAACCATCTCGACATAGACTCGTTTTATCGGTTCATTTTTAGGAATTGTAATCGGGTTCTTTCCCGGTTTCCGGAATGTGTAATGACTGCTTCCGCTCCTTGGAGCATTCATGGTATATCCGCAGCTTTCCAGTATCTTACGAAGTTCGCTGAACCTCAAATCCTTTGATAAAGAATAAATACGGCTGATCAGTTTATCCCATTTCGACATATCTTCTTCTGCCTTCCATTATATTTGGTGCCATATATGGTGTCAACTATTAATTAATTATATGACAAGACTTGTAATTTCACCTTTCCACACATAAAATATAACCGATGGATACTGTTTTCTATCATATTATTGTATCCATTGGTTACTGTCAATCTTATTACCGGGAGATTTAAAAATGGAAACAGGATTTTGTCCGGAAAGATTAAAGAATATTCGGGAAGAGAGGGGGCTTAATAAAGCTGAAGCAGCAAGACTGCTCGGCTTATCAAAAATGGGATACCTGCGCTATGAAACAGCGGCCAGAACACCCTCCTGGCAGACGATTGTATTTATGGCGCAAAAGCTCGGAACCTCACCTGAATACCTGACCGGCGCCTCTGAAGTCTCCGAACCCGCAGAATATCTGATTTCCAGGTCAGATGATCCAGAACTATTCGACCTGGTCAAAGACATAATTGACACAAAGAATCCTGCCCGAAAAAGGCTCCTCGCCTATCATCAGAAACTGAAGGCTGATTCCGGACAGTGACAATGTTCCTGGGTATCACATGTCTCCATCGCACCTGCGCCATGATTGAAACTTCTCTGCCGGCAAATACCGGATGAAGCAAAAAAATACCTGATTTTCATGATCTAATTTCCAAAAACCAACCTGGTTTTCAACCGCAAAAAACAGCGGAGAGCCTTATAAATCAAGGCTCTCCGCTGTTTTTTTCTCACAACTCACTCGCCGCTTCGATTGTCTATTCGAGGCAATCCGGTGGAGGTTTGCGGCGCTTCGACGCAAACCTCTGGAGTGAAAATCCTGTATCGACAGGATTTTTCACTCTTTCTCTGTCCCGAAACAGATTTTCTTTACAAGCGGCGAAATTGGTTTTCTCATGATCTGGATGACTTTTCCGGTGACAAGGGCCGCCAGAATCGTGCCTTCACGGATGCGTACACCTGCGTCCACAAAGGGAATGAGGTGAAGGCAGACGACCGTGAGGAGGACACCGAGGGCAACTACTGTGCAGTCAACGAAAGTCTTGACAGTGGGAAAGGGTTTTCCGACCTTTTCGGCGATTGCCATCGTCATTCCCTCCATTGGCATAGGCACAATATCAACATCCAGATACAGCAATACGCCAAATGCTACGAAAATGATTCCGATGCACTGCAGGATGAGACGGCCGGCATAACCGCCGGGAAGGAGGAAATCTCCTACCATCCATTTGGTAAAGTTTACAAAATACCCGAAAATCGTGGAAAAGACGATCTGAAACAGATTTACCGGATTAAACTCCCTGCGAAGCAGAATGATCTGCACAAGAATGTAGAAGCAGAATACTGCTGTCACACAGGTTCCGGGCTGCATCTTCAGAATATCGCTGATCACATAGGGAAGAGAATTGACCGGAGATATTCCCAGGTCGGAATTGGCGGAGAATGCAACTCCTAATGCCATAAAGAACAATGCTATGCAATAAAACAGTACTCGGATCCCCCACTGGGGAAGTGTGCTTTTTCTCATGTTGTTCTCCATGTTCTGATCACCTGCGGAGGAAGTCCGGCGAGAACTTTCCCCCGCAGTGATGAAGAATAATACGTTATTGGCAGTGCCGATTACTCGTCAATACCTGTCGCCTCAATATTGTTTTCTTTCAGATACTTTTTGGAAATCTTACGGTTTGCCAGATAAATTGCAGGGAAGATCAGCAGAGGCAGGTTGAGGTATCCCAGGATGGTGTAACCGGTGGATACAAGCTTAACGATACCGATCTTGGAAGCAGCTGCGCATGCGATCAGAAGTACGACTACAAGAAGGCCGTCCTTGACAGGCGCATTCTCATCAGCTTTGCGGTAGAGCTTAGAGTACCTTGCTACTGCGCCAAAACTGAATCCTACTGCAGTGGAAAGAACAGCGATAAAGACTGTGATAACATACACAAGCTTCAGGCCGGAAAATCCGAGAGCTGTAAGAGTTCCGTAGAAGGGCAGAGGGTTTGCGGCGGTGTCAAGAACATCGTAATTTTCAATCGTAGTAGCGGAAAGGAAGAACAAACTAAGTGCAACAAGCATAAGGGCGTTTCCGAAAACACCGATAACAGCGCCAAGTTTTGTGGTCTTACGATCAGGAAGAGTCGGAGCAATGGAAGAAATATTGCCGATTACGTTAGCCTGGAAAGAAGCATAGATGATACCGCTCCAAATAGCTCCCAGGAAACTCGGGCTGACACCGGCAATATTTCCGGCGCTGGCGTCTGCGATTGCCTGGCCAAGATGAAGCTTTCCGGTAGACGCACACATAATGATGATGATTGCAAGAACAGCGATAACAAGATACATCATATAAGAGGATGCACGTGCAACCAGCTTGGCACCGTATGCGCAAAGAAGGCCTGCGCAGATAATGACGGCACCTACGCCTACCCAGTAGTTCAGACCAAACTGGCTGTTGAGCAGGTTGCCGATGGCGCTGAGGGATCCGCCAAGAGCAGTCAGCATAACGATGATAAAGGAGAAGTCAAGAAGATATACGATCCAGTTGATTCCCCAGACCTTTTTGGTCCAATCCGCGTAGTTGTAGGTCTTGTAGATTCTTGAGAATTCAGCTGAACAATAAATGCAGTAGCCCAGCAGGCCCATAGCCAATATACTCGCGATCGTGCCCCAAATACCATACTTCACCCAGTAGATCAGGATCTGTGTGCCTGACGCCACGCCGGGGCCGAAGTGTGTGCCCATCCAGACACAGGCCATTCCAATCGCAATCGAAAGAGTAGACTGTTTCTTATCCATTGTTTCCTCCTATTTATTCTTTTCTATCTTTTTTTCATAATCCCCTGATGCAGAAAGCTGACTGCGTCTCCTAATGCAGAAAGCTGACCGCGTCTCCTGATGCAGAAAGCTGACCGCATCATTTCAGCAGAGTTACTGTTTACGCTCCCTCGATGGGTATGACAGCAACCCGGGCTGTGACCACAGCGCGTTGGTCGGACTTACTTAAGGAGCGAACCTGCAATGACCATCTGCTGGACCTGAGAGCTGCCCTCATAGATGGATGTAATACGGACATCGCGGTACAAACGCTCAATCTCATACTCTCTGGAGTAGCCGTAGCCTCCGTGCAGCTGAAGAGACTTGTTGACAATTTCGATGGCGGCCTCTGTTGTATAGTATTTCGCCATAGATGCCGCCTTGGAGGCATCCTGCTTTGTATCCATGAGCCATGCTGCATTGTAGACGAGATTTCTGGCAGCATTCAGCTTGGTCTCCATATCGGCCATCATGAAGGACAGCGCCTGGTTTTTGCAGAGGGGTCTTCCGAACTGGATGCGGTTCTTAGTGTGATTGACAGCCAGATCCAGAGCCTCCTGGGCAATGCCCAGAGCCATGGAGGCAACGCCGATACGGCCGACATTCAATGTCTTCATGGCATTGATGAAGCCCATATTTTCCTGTCCCAGCATGCAGTCTGCAGGAACACGGACATCTTCCAGAATGAGGTCACTGACCGGCACTCCGTGCTGTCCCATCTTTTCCTCGTGCTTGCCTACAGAAACGCCTTTCAGGTCCTTATCAACGATGAAAGCGCTGATTCCCTTTGTGCCCTTCTCAGGATCGGTCTTGGCATAAACGATGTGATACTGGGCGATCGGAGCCATTGTTATGAAGCACTTGGAACCGTTGAGAACGTAGAAATCTCCGTCCTTCACAGCCTTGGTCTTGAGCGAACCTGCATCGGAGCCTGCATCCGGCTCGGTCAGCGCGAAGGAGATGATGTGACTGCCGTCAGCCACACCGGGAAGATACTTTGCCTTCTGCTCATCTGTTCCGGACAGCAGAATGGGCTGAGTGGACAGGGAATTTGCAGAGGAGATGAACAGAGTCGCTGTCGCGCACTTCTTTGCAATCTCCTCCATGACACAGACATAGCTGCGCATATCCAGGCCAAGTCCTCCGAATTCTTCCGGAATCTTCAGGCCGTAAAAGCCGAGTTCTGCCATTTCAGCAACAATGCTCTCGGGAAAGATGTTGGTCTTGTCGATCTCAGCGGCTGCGCCTGCCAGAGTACCTTCTGCATACTGTTTCGCCATCTCGCGGATTGCTTCATGATCTTCTGTAAAAAATACGCTGCTCATTCTTTTTCTCCTTTATACCTATACGTTATTTCGATTATTATATGTTAGTAGCATCCCTCTTTTTGCTGTATACGTTTTTTTGCCGCATCTTTTGGAAGATTTATTCTTCATCGCACAATACCGGTGACTTCAGTCGTGGTATAGGCGCGCAAAAAGGAAACTTGCTTCATGGTGGGTACAATCTGCGGCCGCTCTCACTGTGCGCTGCCGGCATAATGACTGCCCCGCGCGCTCGTGGTAACTGCATACAGCTTGTCTTCCTCCTCCGCCATCCTGGCTGCAATGGTCTTGAGCTCCCCCAGACGCACTTTTCCGCTGGCCGTGAGAGGCAGTTCCCGGAAAGTGAAAATGTATTTGGGAACTTTGAAATAGGAAAGCCTTGGCTGCAGGTACTTCAGGAGCGCCGCTGCGTCGAACTGTTCTCCCTCTTCTGTGAGGATGCAGGCTGCGATCTCCTCCTGTGTGAAGGAACTCGGAACACCTACGACCTTGACTTTCTTTGTCATGCCGCTGGCCAGGATCACCTTCTCGATCTCACGAGGAGAAATGTTTTCCCCTGCCCGAATGATGAGTTCCTTTTTCCTTCCGGTGAGGCAGATTTCATCGTAGTCATTGAAATACCCGATATCCCCGGTTCTCAGCCATCCGTCTTCTGTAAAGGCCTCGGCTGTCGCCTCGGGCATTTTGTAATACTCTTTGAAAAGATTGAAGCCTGCCAGTTCCAGTTCTCCGCTGCGGTTTTTGCCGTTTTCTACTGCAGGCCCTCCTTGTTCAGGCTCGTTTTTCCCATTCGGAATGCTGCTCTCATACAGATGTGCCGCTGCCTCGTTCCATCCGACGATCCTGCCGGTCTTGACATCTCTGATCCTGGCCATAGTATCCTCATAGAACATTCCTCCGGTGATCTGACCGCTCCGGAGCGGTTCATCCCAGTCGGAAAATGCACTGCTGGTGGAGGCCTCCGTCATTCCAAAGGAGGGGATCAGATGCATGGTTGGAAAGCGACTGCAGATTTCCCGGTATTCATCCGTGGTGATCACACTTCCTCCGATGATTCCGGATTTCAGGGCGCTCCCGTCGTACTGTTCATTGCCCTCTTTTCGTATAAGCGCCAGATACATACTCGGAACGCCGAGCATAACGGTACAGCGATATGAATCGATCGCCTCCCAGACTGCCTGTGTCCGGAAAGAGGGAATGAGATGCATGGTCATTCCTATGACTGTGCAGGCTGCAAGTCCGGTGTTAAGTCCAAAGCCATGATATAGAGAAACAGACACGACAGCTTTGTCCTCATGCGTCCACCTCATGCATTTCTGCACATGGAGATTGACATTGACGATTCCGTAATGGGTCAGCACGACTGCTTTCGGTTTCGATGTTGTTCCGGATGTGAAAATAATGCATGCCGGAGATTTGGCCGGAAGTTCCGCAATCGTCCTGTAGACCTCATTGAAAGGAAGATGTTTTTTCTCTTCTTCTGAAAAACTGGAAGGAGTGAGCCACACACCTGACTCTCTCTCCTCCATATGAACAAAGTGCTTGACAGAAGGGGCCTTTCCGCGAATCTGCGGAATCATCTGGTCGAAAATATTGTCCCTTGACCCGGTTCCGTAAAACAGGACTTCTGTGTCTGAACGCACCAGCTGATCGGCCATTTCATCGACGGTGTTGGCCACGTTGAGTACGACGACCACCGCTCCCAGCTTGTAGAGTGCCAGGCAGCCCTGTACGAATGCCGGCGAATTCAGGCTCCATATTCCGACATGTGTGCCGTCCCGGATCCCGTATTTGCTGAAAAACCGTGCCGCCAGATTATCTGTGACTTCATCCAGCTCCGCCCAGGTACAGCTCCAGCCTTCAAACTCAATAGCTGTGTGGTCCGGAAATCGCTCCGCTGTTTCCCGCAGGCACCTTCCAATCGTTTTTTGAACCAATTTCATTTGTGCTTTCCTCCTGAATGAACTCCCGGCATCTGTCAGGCGGCCGAAAACGGGGCCCCCCGCCTGCAGACACCGGCGGTTTATTCTTAGGGGCGCAAGACTCGCGTGCGAGTCTTGAATTACAGCAGATCTTTGAATGTCTCGATGGCAGTCCTGGCCTGCTCATAGTTGACCATCTGACGGTCAATCTCGATCAGAACACAAGGAAGCTCTGCCTCTGAACATGCGCGCTTGATAAGAGGATAATCGAATTCCTCCGGATCACAGAACTTAGTCAGCAGAACTACAATGCCTGCTGCGGCGGCAGCTTTCGCATCTTCCACGATCTTTGTGACACGCTTCTTTTCTACGTCATAGAGAACACTGCAGTTGTCCATAGCACAGAACTTTGCTGCCAGCCGATCCAGGGCTGATGCGCCGTCGACAGGTGCATCTGTCCTGTACTGACGGCTCTCCGCTGCGATGTCATCACAGACGATCTGCATATTGTTGTCGTCAAAAATCTCAAGAAGCCCGGGAGCATCTGCCAGAATACCGGTGGTCATAATGCGGAGCTTTCCGGTTTCGGCCTGAGTATCCGCAAGAGCTTTGATCAGTTCGTTGACCAGTTCCGTGTGTTCTTCCTTGCGCATGAACTGGGAACTCTTGAAAATATCGCTGCGCTGTGCGTTTGTGATCTCCGCATGCTCCGCAAGAGCGGGCACGAGCGCGCGCATAGCCGCATTATGTGCGTTGTAGACTTCGATGGAAGCGGTTAACTTTTCCTCTTCAAACTTCTCGCCCGTCGCTTTTTCCAGATCTGCAATGACTCGCTCGTAACCCGCCCTGGTAAAAGCGTGACCGAAAACAGGTTTGCGGTTCTGGGGATAAGTCATCGGGATAAAGGGGATAGAGGGCACTGCGTATTTCCAGTTTTCTCCGGTCACCTTGAGGGAATCACAGAGGCTGGGGATCACGATTGCGGATGCACCCTGATAGGCTCCCTTCATGCCCAGTTCAACAATGCTCTGTACGATGGAACAGATAAAAGCGGGGAAGTATTTTTTGGATTCATTCAGCTGGATATCCGCGCCCCAGACACCCATTGGAACCATACCCATAGCATGGATGATCTCTTCCGGTGTGTAGACCGGCGCTGTCAGAACGATTTTTCTGCCTTCTGCAAGATAACGGTCCATCTGCTTCCTGGGACTTACCGCTGTCTCATGAAAGCGGGTGAGCAATTCCTGTACGTTCATATTTCTCCTTTCCTAAAAACACATGGTCGTTGAAGATGTCCGGCTGATTGAAGCCCGGGGCTGCCGCCAGGCTGCCGGGGGCCTGTACAGTCGGGAAGACCCTGTTATTTTCTTGTCTCCATAATCTCCATCAGACCCTGTACACGGGTGTCGTACTGTGCCTCGGAGAAATTGCGGGGATCCGCCTGGTCTCCGTCGAAGCTGGTGACAGGAATGTCGCAAGCCTCGCCGATCTGGCGGCTCATCTCCGCCATAAAACCGCTCCAGAGTTTGCAGCTGCGATTGGTGTGTACCAGAAGACCCTCGACCTTGTTGTCCTTTGCCAGCTTGATACGTTTGTCACGCGCATACTCGAGATTAATCGCATTAGGAACCTTGCAATAAGCACGGCACATATCGTCGAAGTCTTTGTAAATAAATCCGAATGCGTCTGCATAAATCGTGGTGACCATATTGATGCCGCGGCTCTTGAGACCTGTCGAAGTAGCGCGCAGCCAGGGCCAGCATGCAATGCCTTCAAACATGATGCGGTACTTCTCTTCGGTGCGGAATGTGCTCTCGCCCTTTTCGTGGTTCTCTTCATACTCCTGGTAGAGTTTTTCCATCGCTTCCGCCGCCTCGAGCTTGCCTCGGGCTGTTACCATGACTGCCATGTGGTTGAGCAGGTCAAAGCCATTGAAAGGAGAGGGTTCATACTTTGCACAGGCAGTTGCTGCCAGCCACGCGCGGCTCGTTCGTCCGCTGATCTCCATGACCTCTTTGTATTTTTCCTCACTCCACTTCTTGCCGGTGAGTTCTTCAAGCTGAGCGATCGCGGCACGGAACTGATCGCGCACATAGGCGAGCTCCGCGTCCGACACTTCATAATCCGGATTAAAGGGGATATCGATCAGGATCATGGGAATATCCAGTTCCTTTGCGATGTTCTCATACCACTTGATCATGCAATTGCAGATATTGTTACAACAGAGGAGAAAATCGGGCTGGGGCATATCCTGCTCCGGCGCGCTCTTGACCTTGGCATAGGCGAGGCTGATTCGGGCATATGCACAGATGTCATTGGAGTAACCGTCTGCTTCGCTGATATTGCACATGCGCTCACCGGCGCCGCGCGCAGCGATTCCTGCCGCCTGGTTCTCGGGATAAACGACTGCAAGTCCAAGTGTCTCGGGAATCTCAACCGGGAAGTTACTGGAACACCAGCCGACCATCTCTCCTCGCTCTTTGGCCTCCTGGGCTGATGTATACGCCTCCGCAGCAATCTTTCCAAGTCTTGCCTTCGCTGAATTGGGATCCAGCGGCGGACGTTTTTTCTTAGCTGTTTCTGCCATATCGCTCCTTTCCTGCCGGCTTCAGAATGCTCCGGCAAAATCTTTTATGGTTTCATTTATCAAGGGGGTTGTAATGCAGCCATGGACAGATGCCCGCAAACACGTATGAAGGCAGTGCCTATTTCTTTTCTACAGTTTTCCTATACATGTATGACTGCAATGACTAATCCTTTTCTTCGGTTTTCCTATATGCGTACAGTGCGGCGCCGACCGCCCCGAAGAGCTGTGCCTGTGGGGAGAACAGGATCGGCTGACCGATGCTGTCCGAAAGCGCATTTCTTACGCCGGCATTCTGCGCCACACCTCCGCTCATGCAGACATCCGGGACGATCTGGAGACGCTTGGCAAGATTGCCCACTCGTCCGGCGACCGATCCGCAGATCCCTGCGATGAGATCTGCCATATCCACACCATTGGCAAGCTGGCTGATAACCTCGCTCTCCGCAAATACTGTGCAGGTACTGGAAATCTGTGCCGGATTCTGCGCTTTTTCACAATAATCCGCCATCTCACTGACGGGGACGACCAGGATATTGGCCATGACATCCAGGAACCTACCGGTTCCGGCTGCACATTTGTCATTCATCAGGAAATTCTGCATGCGTCCTTTTCCATCGAGGGAGATCACTTTCGCATCCTGTCCTCCGATATCAATGATGGTCCGCACCCCGGGAAAGGTATGGTGCGCCCCAAGTGCATGACAGGAGAGTTCACTCACGTGATAGTCTGCATCCTCGTACCTGTTGCGGCCGTATCCGGTCGCTGTAATGCATGCCAGGTCTTCCCTTCGCACGCCTGCTGCTTCCATCGCCTGCTGTACTGCCATTGCGGGACTCTTTGTCCCGATTCCGCCGACCAGAAGGGATGTCCCCAGTATTTTTTCACCGTCTTCCATGACCACACATTTAGAGGTCGTTGATCCGATATCGATTCCGAATGTCAGCATTTTGGCACCTTCTATCTATATGTTTTATGTAGGCGGGGAATTCCTCCGCTTCTATTAGTTCTGTGTGGAGTTCTGTGTGGAAACTGTTTTCAGGGCTTTTGTCAGCCTGAACAATTTTTGTTACTGCTTTTCTACGCTGCGGCGTACAAAAGCACGTCGAGTTTCAGGCAAATCTGTAACGAATTATTCTTCGTCTTTCCAGATATAGAGGGTACCGTTCTCAAGCATGGATTCGATCTTCTCATCGCTGTAACCAACCTCTTTGAGCACTTCACGTCCCTGTTCCCCGATCATGGGTGCGGTCCTGCCGTCAATTTCTCCTTCGCTCTCCAGGCGGACAGGTGTATGTGTCGCTTTGCGAACCACTCCATTGGGGCATGTGACATCATAGAAAGCACCGACCGCATGAGCCTGCGGATCATTCATGATGTCCTCCCAGCTGTAAGCGATACTGTGAGGAATGTCACCTGCACGAAGTTTGTCATCCATGGTCTTCATATCGCCTTCCAGGAAGGTCTTCTGGATCTCATCGATGAGTTCCCTGACCAGGCCTGCAGCGATCATATCCGCCTGCGGGAAGTACTTGCCTGCCTCGATCAGGTCCTCTCTGCCGATGCTCTTCATGAAGGGCTCAAAACGATCGTTATAGTTGGGGCAAGCGCACTGGATGATACGGTCGTCGCTGGTGCGGTATGCGCCGTTGAGAGGGTTCATGTTGTCGTAGATGGAGATGGGGTAATCATGTGCCTGGCCGTCGTACTGGACGCCAAGAAGCATCATGGACATGTTAAAAATAGCTGTTTCGTAAAGACTGGTTGTGACGAAGTCACCCTGACCGGTCTTCTCTCTGTTGAAGAGAGCTGTGACGATTCCCATTGCAAGCATCAGACCCACGTTGTTGTCTCCGAGACCGGGAATCATGGTGATGGGATCGTTGCCTCTGCGACGAAGGTTCTGAGTGTAGCCGCCGCGCCCGAAGAATGCGGTAAAGTCAAATCCCGGCAGATCCTTGTCGGGACCGGTTTTTCCGTAACCAAGGATCATGGCATAGATCAGTTTGGGGAAGCGGACCTTCAAAGTCTCATAGTCGAGTCCCGCGCGCTGCAGAGCGCCCAGGCGCCAATTAGTCAGGAGAACATCCGCATCCTCGAGAAGAGCGAACAAAGCCTCTTTTCCCTCTTCCGTTTTGGTATTAATGGAAATGCAGCGCTTGTTTCCGTTAAGATATTCCCAGCAGACATTTTCCTTGATATTCTGGGGACGTCCCTCCTGCTCCTGCGTAAAGCGGATCGGATCACCTTTTGCTGCCTCTACGATGATGACATCCGCTCCGTGGTCAGCCAGATAACGTCCTGTTGCAGCTGCGGCAATAAAGTTCGCCAGCTGAATGACTTTGATTCCTTCCAGTGCCTTTCTCATCCGATTACTCCTCCTTGTGATGAAGTGTCCCTTGTCCGTCCGGATAACCGTTCCTCCGGACAAGTGCGTCTTTTATTTAACAAAAGTATAATCGCTGTTCTGTGAACCCTGCCAATAAGGAATCACAATCGCTTCATAGGTAAAAGCTTATTAATTTCCAAAAAACATCCGGTTTTTGCCCTTTTTAAGGGGTTTTATGATAATATTTTTATTAGTTACCAAGTTTTTCTTATGATTCCATAAATAAAACAGGGCATGAGAACAGTTTTGTTATTTTCCCGGCTTTCAGCCGGGTTGTCCGCAATGAAAAAGATATAAAGCCGCTTGGCAAGGAGGGCGTATGACTACCAATCAGCTCAAGTACTTCATCACCGCTGCTGAGACTCTGAGCTTTACAGAGGCAGGGCGCCGTCACTTTATCTCTCAGACAGCGATCACTCAGCACGTCCAGGCTCTGGAGGATCAGCTCAAAGTGAAGCTGTTTGTGCGTGAAAAAAGGCGGGTGCATTTAACACCCGCCGGAGAAATATTCTATATGGAGGCAAAGGCAATCCTGGAAAGAAGCAAGATTGCTGTTAACCGCGCACGCAATGCTTCAGACGGTATTTCCGGTTCCCTGAGCATCGGCTACGTTAAGGGACAGGGTTTTTCCCTCATCTCCCCAATCATCAAACAATTTTATCTGCAGAATCCTTCTGTTAAATTTTCCCTCTTTCGTCAGGCTCACCTGGATTTGATGATGAATCTGGATCTGAACCGCCTTGATGTTGTTTTCAATATCGTTTATGGGGACACGAAAATCGATAGTTATTCTTCCAGAATAATCGGGAGTGACAGACTCTATGCTGTTCTGCCCCCAGGCCATCCCTATGCGCAGCTTTCCTCGATCCGCCGCTATGATCTTCGTCATGAGCCATTCCTGCTGACGAAGTACTATGACGATCCTTCCGCCAAAACCTACGGCAACGTAATTCCTGACAAATATGCCCAGTCCGGCTTCATCCCTAAAATCGATGCACGCTCCTCCGATGCCGAGACCCTCCTGATTCTTGTTTCTGCAGGCATCGGTATTACGATTTTGCCGGAGTCCATCATCCGCACCCTCGGACATTCCACAGATCTGTCCTTCATTCCTCTAGAAGGAGAACACGAATATGTTGATATCCTGGCCCTCTGGAAGTCTGAGAGCACCAATCCCGTCACCCGGGTCTTCTGCGACTTTCTGACCTCCCGGGAAGCGCCCCCGGCAAGCATACTTTCCACCTGATTTTAAAAGTGGCAGGTTTTTTCTTATACTCATTAACGAAATCGTTTGCCAATTTCGTTAATGAGCCCGCGCCGGCCGCATGCCGCAAAGCGGCTGAATACCTTACGCGGCCGGTCGCATCCTTATATTTATTAATCCGTAGATCGACGTAAAAGTAGAACTACATCGATCTATTCTTAACAACATCTGTGGAAAACCGCAATTTTTCAACAGAATATTGTGCTTCTGGCATAGGACTGCTATAATTAATGTAGTTCTACTTAAAACTACTTTATCTAAGGAGTAGTCCCATGGCATTCATCAAAGCACAAAAGATT
>JBGUNJ010000178.1:0-14661 GCA_045117315.1 Lachnospiraceae bacterium
GCACTCTGAAGCGTTTTCGCGCAGGCGAAAACGGTGAAGAATCACAGGATGTTCGGGCCGCCCCGCGGCACAAACATCCAGAGTGAAAAATCCTGTACCGACAGGATTTTTCACTCTTCCGCAGCATGCCGGAGCACGTAAGTGCGAAGGCATCGTCAACGAGAAATTCGCGGAGGCGATTTCTCGTTGACATCAGGGGATGTTTGTGCTCCGGCACAAACATCCGGAGTGAAAAATATCGTATCGACGATATTTTTCACTCTTCCTTCACGATAGCGGTGTACTCGTCAAAAAGCTCGGAGCCGCAGTCCTGACGGATCGTATCCCAGACAGGCATGCACATCTCTCTCATCTGCGCATAATCCTCATCGGAGGGTGTGACGATCTCCATGCCGGCCTCCTCCAGATACTCTGTTGCCTGGGCGGCTTTCTGGTCCGAGATCTTGTTGGCATCCTCCTGTGCCAGGCGGGCCGCCTCTTCGATGATCTCAGCCTGCTCCTTCGTGAGGCTGTCCATGAAGACGCCGCTGGCAATCAGTGTGACGGGATCCGGAACGGCATTTGTGCGGATCACACGCTTCTGCTGCTCATAGAGCTTGGCGGTCACGATCAGGGGAAGGGCATTTTCCTGGGCGTCGATGGTTCCCTGCTGCAGGCCGATATAGACCTCCGAAAATGTCATGGGGGTGGGATTTGCGTTCACGCTCTTCCAGAACTGAATGTGGTATTTGTTTTCCATGACACGGATCTTCTGTCCTGCTATGGACGAAAGGTCGGTATAGGGTTTGGACATGGTCATCACACGAAATCCCTGATCGGTGATTCCCAGGAACCGATAGCCGGCTTCCTTATAGATTTCACGGAATTCATTCATCAGCTCTTCATTCCGCATGTTTTCGCGGAATGTTTCGATCTTTGTATATACGCAGGGCGTGTCAAAGACACACAGCTGGGGTATATAGCTGACCTGAGGGGAGGGGGAGGCCGCGATAAAAGGAATGTCGCCATCCTTCATGCTCTCCATCAACTCCAGGTCTGTTCCCAGTGTGCTGTCCGTGTACACCTGAATCTTCATTTTGCCTCCGCTCAGTTCGCTGACATAATCAGCAAATGTCTGCGCGAAAACATTTGTGACAGTCTCACCTGAACTGCAGGTGGCCAGCGGCCAGGCAAATGTCTGCTCATTCTTTCTGCTGCTCAGCGTGCCGTAAATGATCGCGCCGAAAATGATCAAGACAGCGATCAGCTGCCTGATTCTTTTTCCACTCATTCTTCACCTCCGTGGCTGTGTGCCACAAGCTATGTATGATTAAAGCCACGCGCTGCTTTTTTCTGCCGCATGCTGCTCTTCTCTTTTTCTGCCGCACGCTGCTTTTTTCTGCCGCATGCTGCTTTTTCCTGCCGGGCGCCGCTTTTTTGCTCCGCGCTTTTTATACCAGCCGGAAGCTGCATTTTTTGCTGCGTCAGGATTGTACGCATCGTTTTTATACTACAGCAGATTTATCCTACAGCAGAAACAGGCTGATGCCCGGAATAAAGGTGATCAGCAGCAGGGCGATCAGAAACATGAAAATCAGCGGGATCGCCTTTCTGGAGATCTCCATGACCGGGATCTGCGTCATCGAGCTGGCGACAAAGAGATTGACGCCGATCGGGGGCGTCACATATCCGATTGCCAGGTTGACGACCATCATCACGCCGAAATGAATGCCGGTCATGCCGAACCCCTTTACGATCGGCAGCAGGATGGGTGTCAGTATCAGGATCGCAGGTGTCGTGTCCATGAACATGCCTACGATCAGGAGGAAGACATTGATCACGAGCAGGACTATTACTTTACTGGAGAAATTGGCCAGGATCCAGGTGCTGACGTTCTGCGGGACCTGCATGAGGGTCAGGACTCTGGAGAAAGCGATCGCTGCCGCTATGATAAACAGGATCGGGGTATAGGTTCCCACCGCTTCCAGGAACAGGCCATAGAGCTCGGAGAGCTTGATCTCCCTATAGACTACCAGGCTGATCAGGAGGGCGTAAAACACCGAGATGACCGCAGCCTCCGTGGGAGACGCGATTCCGCTGTAAATACTTCCCAGGATGATGACAGGGGAGAGCACCGCCAGGAAACTCTCTTTTATGACTCTGACGAATCCTCTGCCCCGCAGTTCATCAATATACTCCGCGATCTTTTCCTTGTCTTCACCGTGCTTTTTGCAATGATACACCGCATAGACCATCAGCAGAAGCGCAATGAGGATGCCCGGGATGATGCCGGCGGTAAACAGATCGCTGACGGACTCTCCCGAAGCCAGGCCATACATAATAAAGGGAATGCTGGGCGGAATAATGACTCCCAGACTTCCCGCCACCGCTATAATAGCCACGCAGAATTTTTTCTCATAGCCCAGGCGGAGCAGGATGGGGAGGGTCATGCTGCCGACAGCCGCCACGGTCGCTACGCCGGAGCCGGAAATAGCCCCGTAGAACAGGCAGGTGACGATGACCGCGCAGGGAAGCCCCGCGGTCCTCTTTCCGATCAGGAAGGAAAAGAGGTCGAAAAGCCGGCGGGAAATGCCGCCCTTGGCCATCAGAATGCCGGACAGGATGAACATGGGCACCGCCAGCATGGGAAAACTGTTGAGCGCATTGAACATAGCGCGCACGATATAGGTGGCGCTTGCCGTAAAGGAAGCGTCAAAAGCGCCGGGCAGGACACACGCAGCCGCCAGCGCCATGGAGATCGGTACTGCCAGAAGCAGACATACCGCAAACAGGATCATAACAAATGCAGCAGACATTTAAACCTCCCCTCTCTTATGTATCTCTTCCCTGACACCCTGTCGGATCATGCGGATCCTCTCGATAAATTTCTGAATAAGCCGGAATTCGCACAGGGCGAAAGAGATCACGGTGATCGACTGAACGATCCACATGGGGATACCCACTGCGGGACTGGCAGCCTGCCCGTTATAAGACTGTTTCACAAAATGGAAGGCGAACGGAAGCAGGTAAGCGAAAAGTACCATCTCGATCAGATAACTGACCAGGCGGAAAAAATGTACTCCCTTTCCACCGAAATCGTCCCCGAACCACTCTACAAACTGTTCGATCTTTATAGATTTACTGTTTTTGACACAATAGCTGATGCTCAGAAATCCGGTCCAGATAAAGCAGAACCTGGTAATCTCCTCCGACCAGGAAAGAGAATTCCCCAGCGCGTATCTGGCAAAAATCTGGATTCCCATGATGATCATCATCACAAAAAGAAGCAGCACCAGCAGGATTTCTTCAAAATGCCGGTCCAGCCATTTGATTCCTTTCATCTGTTCCCCCTTCTACATACACATGAGCACTGAGAAGTGCGCTCATAACACAAGAGTGATAAAAAATGATAAAAAAATAACGTTCTGACCACACAGAATTATAGCCACATTCTTCCTTCTTTGCATATGTAAACAGGCTCATTTATCCATGAAACTTTTCATATGATTTATAGATAAAATCAATGCTAATGCACAAAATGATATTCTCTCCATATATATCTATGGCTTTTTCTTTAGGACAGAGGCGATTAGATCAGCCTCTGCCTACTCCCGGGCCGTGTCATAAAAAGAGCCCGGAAGGAATCTCCTTCCGGGCGGTCATTCAAAATCTGTTCTGATGCATGCTACGAACTCAGGGATGTCTTCTTCGTATATCCACAGGCTGCGAGGACCCGGTCCACCTGCCTGCAGGAATCTTCTATGGAGCCGCTGTTGTCGATCACGACGTCCACATTGCTGCGGAAGGCCTCTTCGCTGAGCTGGCTCTTCAGGATGCTGTCGATCTTCCCGTCGCTGTAACCGCGGGAAGCGCGGAGCCTGCGTCTCCTCTCCTCTTCATCGCAGTAGATATACCACATGGAGTCAACGAGTTCTCTGTATCCGCACTCGATCAGCAGGGCGGCCTCGATCACAAAAAAGTCCAGCCTTCCCGCTTCGCTTTCTTTTTTGAACTCATCGACGATATATTTCCTGACAGCCGGATGTACGAGATCATTGACTTTCTGAAGAAGGTCCGGCTCGGAAAAAATCCTGCGGGCCATCTCCGGATTATTGATCCTGCCGTCCCCGAGAGTGACCGCCGCTTTTTGACCGGTTCCGTCATCTGCCGGATACTCTTCCAGCAGCCGGATCAGGCTCTCATAAATTGCCCCTCCGGGTGCCTCCAGGGCCCTGGCGATCTCGTCGCTGAATTCAATCCTGCAGTTGTAATTTGTCTTAATGTAGCGGAGGACTTCCGATTTTCCGCAGCCCACACCGCCTGTCACACCGATCAGTTTCAATGCCCAGTCTCCTCTCTTATTTTGCCATGTACCAGTCGCTCCCGCTGTGCACATCCGTCTCCAGACGCACCGAGAGTTCCGCCGCGTGTTCCATTTCCTCTTCGAGGATATGGCGGACGATGTCCTCTTCTCCGGGAGCCGTCTCGATCAGGAGCTCGTCGTGGATCTGCAGGATCAGCCTGGATCTGAGCTGTTCCCGGGCAATCCTCTCCCAGACACGGATCATGGCGATCTTCATGATGTCCGCCGCGGATCCCTGGATCGGGGAGTTCATGGCGACGCGTTCACCGAAAGAGCGCTGCATGAAATTGCTGGAGCTGAGCTCCGGCACAGGTCTGCGCCGCCCATACATGGTTTTGGCATAGCCGTTTTTCTTTGCGGACGCGACAAGGTCATCCAGAAATGTCTTGATCCCGGGATAGGTCTTGAAATAGGCCTTGATGTATTCGGAAGCCTCCTGCCTGGTGATACTCAGGCCCTGGGAGAGGCCGAAGGAACTGATCCCGTAGACAATGCCGAAATTAACCGCCTTGGCATTTCGGCGCTGCAGAGGGGTGACCTCCTCAAAAGGCGTATGGAAAACCTTGGAGGCCGTGATCCTGTGAATGTCTTCACTTTCCCTGTAGGCATCGATCAGGCCCTGGTCACCCGACATATGCGCCAGGATCCTCAGCTCGATCTGGGAATAGTCCGCGTCCGTGAAAATATAGCCGTCCATGGGAATAAAGGCCTTTCGGATCTTTCTTCCCAGGTCTGTCTTCATGGGGATATTCTGCAGGTTGGGGTCCGTGGAACTGATCCTGCCCGTCGCCGTGATGGTCTGGGTCAGGGTCGTGTGGATCCTCTGGTCATCCGCCACATAGGCCATGAGTCCGTCGGCATAGGTCGAGCGGAGCTTGGTCAGCCCGCGGTATTCCAGAATGTCATTTACCACCGGGTAGTCCGGAGCCAGTTTTTCCAGAACACCGGCAGCGGTCGAATAGCCGGTCTTGGTCTTCTTGCCTCCGGGAAGTCCCATTTTTTCAAAAAGGATCTCGCCCAGCTGCTTGGGTGACGCTATGTTAAAGACCGACCCGGTCTCCCGGTAAATCTGCTGCTCCAGCTCATCGATCCTGCCGCCCAGCTGCGCGCTGTACTCCCGCAGTGCTTCCGGCCGGATCCTGATCCCCAGTCTTTCCATATCGGCCAGGATAAAGGTCAGGGGCCGCTCGATCTCCCTGTAGAGGTCCCACATCTCCTGGTCCGTCAGTTTTTCTCTGACCCGGGGAGCCATCCTGCGGAGAGCATCCGTGGCGCGGCAGGCGTAATTGACGACAGCCTCCGGCTCCTCTTTCGCTGCTTCCGCCCAGGTCTTTTTGCCGAAGAGCTGTTTTCTGCTCTGCAGAGACAGTCCCAGATACTCACTGGCGGCATCTTCGATCTCATAATCATTTTTCAGCGGATTGGCCAGATAGCAGCACACAAGCAGGTCCATGATCCCCTCCATGTGCACGCCGTCCGAAAACTCTCCGCGGGCATCGACAGCCCACAGGCCCATCTGATCCTTCTGGGCAAAGACAGCGAGACAGGCCCCCTCGCTCTCACCCCGGGCGGAGGCACTCTCCCTGACCGCGATCCTTATTTTTTTCAAAAAGGCGATCAGATCCGCCGCTGTCAGACCAATAGGTGTATCTTCAGCCACTGATCCACCGGTTCCGGCACTGCTGCTTTCTGCCGCACCGGACTCTGCCGGGCCTGACGCACCTGTATCTCCGGATCCTCCATTTCTTGCCTGATCAGGACCGGTCCAGGGTGCTGACTGGTCAAACTCTCCCTGCTCCGGGGCAATAAAACAATTGCGGACTCCGGATTTTTCTTTATAAGATACGGCGGCGCCCACGAGGCAGGATTTTTTCTCCATCCCGTATCCCGCGCGGTCCATGACCGGCCAGATTCCGACCGTGAATTTATTCTCCGAGGAAATCCTGTCCAGAAGGGTTTTCTCCAGATCCGCCAGACCGTCTGTCCCGCTGATCCTGTCCACGGCGAAGACTTCCTCTTTGTCCTCCAGGACTTCCCTGTCAAAACGGGGAAGGAAGTTTTTAAAGCCCAGTTCGGTACAAAGTTCGAAGGCCTCGCGGGTATAGTAATCTTCCGCTGCCGCCTTTTCCAGGTCCAGATCCACGTCGCAGTCGGTCTTTATGGTCACCAGGAACAGGCTGAGCCTGGCTTTGTCTTCATTTTCCGCCAGATTTCTGTGGAGGGCAGGTTTTTTGATCTCGTCCAGATGCTGATAGACACCGTCCACCGAGTCGAAGTCTTTGATCAGCTGGGTGGCAGTCTTCTCGCCCACCTTGGGAACTCCGGGAACATTGTCCGAAGAATCGCCCATCAGGGCTTTTACATCAATAAACTGCCGCGGGGTCACTCCATAGCTCTCCAGGACCTGGGGCGCGCGGAAATCGTCGATCGAGGTCTGTCCCTGCCTGGTGCGGGGGATCCGTATGCAGATCCGGTCCGTCGCGATCTGCAGAAGGTCGCGGTCTCCGGAGATCAGGACCACATCCATGTCCATAGCCTCCGCCTTGCGGGCCAGCGTTCCCAATATGTCGTCTGCCTCCAGCCCGGCCTGCTCGCAGATC
This sequence comes from Lachnospiraceae bacterium, assembly GCA_045117315.1. GTDB lineage: Bacteria > Bacillota > Clostridia > Lachnospirales > Lachnospiraceae > CAG-791. The sequence goes on from JBGUNJ010000178.1 coordinate 6,943, forward strand.
TCAATCTGCATGGCGGTCAGCATTTTTTTGATCAGGGGAACCTGCTGACGCAGTTCGTCCGGCATAGCGCTGCGGGTCCCCTTATAATCCGCATAGGCCTCATGTCTGAAAGTCGGCGCGTGGACATCAAAGGCGACCACCAGATAATCAGGCTTCTCCTCATCCAGCTGACTGAAAAGAATATTCAGAAAGCCGTAAACCGCCCCTGTGTGGACCCCTTTGGAATTGGTCAGATCGGGCATCCCGTAGAAGGCCCTGTTCAAAATACTGTGTCCGTCGACCAGCATCAGTTTCTTTTTCTCTCCTGCGCTCATTTTCATCCTATTCTCTTTCAGAAACAATTTTGTGTTTTCAGATATTCGGAAACCCTGCCTGTTATGGCCGTCAATAAATATAGAGTATTGCCGTCAGCACGGTGATAACAATCGCGGTAAGTTCAAGCACAAAAGCCGCATTCACAAGTTTCGTGCGATAAGCCAGCCGCTTTCTCTCGCTGTTTATATATTCCGGCAGATCCTTCTCCAGATTGATACCTTCATCAACTCTCTTATCATTAAAGACACGGTCGATCAGATACTGGATCTCAACCTCTTCACGACATCCCTGGCAGCCGTCATAGTGATCCAGGAATTCCTGCAGCGTCGCATCGTCGAGACTATCTTCCAGAAAAGCGGGGACCATGCCCACAAATTCTTTACATTTCATGGTGACTCCTGAAAACTCGTCCACAAGCCTGAGACCGGCATCTTCTCACAAAGTAATAACAGGGAAGCAGCGCTCTTGCGTTTGTAAATGTCACAGCAGCAGTCAATGGCATCTGCTCATCTGTTCACAGAGTTAAAGCCGGGGAGCAGCGCTCTGCTGCTTTTCTCCGATATCGTTCTATTTTATCACACAGGAGCGGAGTTAGAAAAGCTGTTGTTTTCAGGTCTCACCGGACCCGGCCAGCAGCCCGCACCCTCACCGGCGCCGGACGGCTCCCGGGCCGGCCCACAGGAAGGCGCTTTTATTACCGGCATTTTTGCGCATGCCAAGGGGCGATAAATGTAATCAAAATGTAATTTTCCTGCAAAAAAGCAGCTGAAAATGGCTAAAAATGTATCTAACGGCAAAAAATTAACTGTACTTTTCCGGTTCCCATGTTATAATCAGTAATACACTGTATTAATGTATACAATTTGAACGGGATTCGTTTTCTCAATCCTGTTTAATACATTCACAAAACCCGTGTTGACATATAAATCTGTTTTGTCACAAAAGGAGGAGACATGGCTGTAATAAATCGTGCCCGCTTCAACGATGACAGTATCCTTGCAAGATACTTTGGACGTTCGTCCAATTTTACAGATATTCCGAACAATCTTTTTACAGAATACAATGTAAAAAAAGGTCTGCGAAACGAAGACGGAACCGGTGTCCGGATCGGTCTTACTCGGATTTCCGACGTCATCGGATATACAACAGACGAGCAGGGAAGAGTCATTCCCTGTGAAGGCGACCTGCTCTATCGCGGCTATTCCATCAGGGATCTGCTTCATAACCGCCAGAAAAACTACGGTTTTGAAGAGACCTGCTTCCTGCTGCTGTTCGGCTATCTGCCCGACCGGGAAGAGTTTGAAAATTTCAAACAGTGTCTGGCCATGAGGTATGATCTGCCCGAGAGTTTTCTGGCCAATGAGCTTCTGCTCAAGCCCGCCCGGAATCTCATGAACAAACTGCAGTCCGCAGTTCTTTCTCTCTACAACTATGATGATGTGCCCGACGAGACCGATGTGTACCAGAACCTGCTGAAGGGGATCAATCTGATCGCGAAGTTCCCTGCCCTCAGCTGCTATGCCTATTACACCAAGGTCCACTCCTTTGACCGCAGTTCGCTGATCATCCACTATCCCCGTCCGGAGTATTCGATCGCTGAGAACATTCTCTACATGCTCCGTCCCGACGGCAAATTCACTTCTCACGAAGCCAACCTGCTCGACGCCATCCTTCTGATCCACGCGGATCACGGCGGCGGTAACAACTCGACTTTTACAAATGTCGTCGTCGGTTCAACCGGCACAGACCTTTATTCCGCCCTCAGCGCTTCCATCGGCTCCCTCAAGGGTCCCAAGCACGGCGGCGCCAATATCTCGGTATCCAGAATGATGCAGCAGGTCATCGCGGACCTGGACTACACGGCGGACAAAGATCAGATCCGTAGGATCATCAATTCGATCCTGGACCACAATTACTACGATTACAGCGGCCTGGTCTACGGCTTCGGGCACGCTGTGTATACGCTGAGTGATCCTCGTGCCGAGCTCCTGCGCAAACTCTGCCGCAATCTGGCCGAGGAACAGGGCTGCATGTACAAGTTCACCTTCTACAAACTGTTTGAGGATACAGTCCGCGAAGTGGTCAGGGAGAGAAAGGGCGACATCATCCCCTCAAATGTAGACTTTTATTCCGGCCTCGCTTATCGCATGCTGGGCATTCCCGAGGAGCTCTTCACCCCTCTTTTTGCCACTGCCCGTGTCGCCGGCTGGGTCGCCCACAACCTGGAAAACAAGCTCTACGACGGAAAGATCATGCGCCCCGCCACAAAATACGTGGGAGACAGTCAGGAATTCATACCTATGAACCAGCGCAGGTAAGAGGAAATCCGCAAACAGCTCATAGCTCTGATTCCCGGATGAACAAAACTCTTCGTTTTCATTTGCAGATTAATAGTTGGTTAACCAGAAGAAAGGAGCTGTTCCCACGGCCGGGAACAGCTCCTTTTTCAAACTTATAAAAATATAAAACAGTAAAAATGTCAGACTCCGGATTGAGCAGCCTGCGGATCGTCTGAACCATTCTGCCTCCTGAGGAAGCAGTCAGATATTATTCATCCTTAAAGAGTTCCTCGACCTCGTCAGGTGTCTCCTCAAACTTTTCGGCGATATCCGCAGCTTCCTCAGCCACTTCAGCTTCTTCGGCGGGAACTGCTTCCTCAGCTGCTTCAGCTTCTTCGGCGGAAACCGCTTCCTCAGCTGCTTCTGCCTCTTCCGCAGGGACAGCTTCTTCAGCCGCCAATTCCTCAGCTACTGCCTCATCGACTGCTTCCGCGACCGCCTCATCCAGCTCATCTTCATCGGTCTCGACGAAGTCCTCATCAAAGATATCCTCTTCGGGCTCTTCCTGAAGTGCCTCCTTGACTTTTTCGGCGCCGTCCGCGAAAACATCCTTCACCTTGCCGGCTGTCTCGCCGACTACCTCGAGAACAGTTTCTCCCTTAGGTCCGATCGCCTCTTTAATCCGGGTATAAGCCTGCGCGGAACCGTTTTTGATCGTAGTATAGGTCCTGGAAGCAGCAGCTTTCACTCTGGCAGCCTTCTCTTCCTGGTCGGATTTGACAGGCTCTTCTGTCTCTTCATCTTCATCGTCGTCGAAATCATCATCAAAAAGCTCGTCATCATCGTCAAGGACGTAGTCGTTTTCTTTCTCTTCCAGATAATAGTAGACCGTCGCTGCAGCCACTCCAAGTACCGTACATCCGAATAACAATCTGCCTAATCTGCTCATCTTGATCCTCCATCTAAACATTAAAAAATGTCCGCAAATGCACGGGAGCATGCGGCACTGCATCCGCATTTCCCGCCGCTTTAATCATGCTTACAGCCATGAGCAGAACTCACAGACTTACATGTAAGAAGCACCACATTGCAACGCGCCATAAGCGCTTTAGCACTTCCTATTACATACTAACTCATTTCTCATGAAAATAAAAGGGAAAAGTCGGCATGCCGCTTACGAACCTGCAATTATAATTACAGAACAGCAATATCCTTATAAAACCATAATAGGAGTTCAGACCCTGCTGAAAACAATGCGTTTTTGTGCATCACTGAGAATCCTTGCCTAAAAATCCTGGATCCTATGCATGAAAGATACTGACGCTCACCAGGGCAGACCTTCGTCCGCCGCCTGCCATCCGTCTCCCATGGTATCAAATTGACTGAACCCGTCATCTTCCGCGTCATATAAGTCTCCGCCGGAAATATTTGACAGAAGTGATGCCAGATCAGGGTCATCCCCAAAACGGCTCCGCTGACCGGAACGATCATTATTCCGTACGTCCGGGTGAGACTGCCCGCCTCTAACGCTTTTTCCTGCTCCTGCTTCCCCGGATCCTGTTTCCCCGGCAGAGTTGCGTACAGGGTCGGCAGATTCAGGCTGTTCCTTATTGTCAGCGGATGTTTTTTTCGCAGTTTTCCTGCCCCGCGCGCGGATTTCCTCATATTCTGTGAGAATCCTGCGGAAATTATCTACGATAAATCTCTGCGCTTTTTCATTGTAATAAACACGATAATACATGTTCTGACCCATACCGGCCTTCTCGGAATACAAGCCCAGCTGCATGCCTTTTTCAGTGGGCACAGAATTTTCCTTTCCTATGTCCTTCATCATGCGCTTTTCCAGATATCCGTTTTCCCGCATCCAGTTTGTGATCACTGTGGCGGCTACAGGCATCTTCTGATCCTCAGGAAGGGCGCGGCCGATCTGGTTCAGCAGATAAGAGATCTGCTGGTCCTGCTCATATTGAAACGCAGAAAGGATCTCGTAAGGAAAAGTCTCAGCCAGAGATGGCTTCGGACCGGATTTCCGGGGAAGAGCGCCCACCTGACCTCCTGCTTTGTGGACATCAGTGAGGATCTCCTCCACAAACTTCAGACAGCGGTTCACATTTATGTTTGTCAGCACATCATTGTCAGGAGCAGGCCTGTTAGTAACAGGGTTCCTTCCCTCTGCCATCCTTCTGATATACTGAACCGCGACTTCCAGCCGCTTGAGATCATAGCTGCCCATCTCGCCCTCCTGTACTGCTGCAACTAATCAATTATGTCATACCAACTAATCAATTATGTCATACATAGGATATAAAATTTATATCCTGCTGAGAATGATTAAGATATTGAGTGAACAATGTATGTCCTGCTGTATAGTATCTTTTTTTATCACCACACCCGTCTTCTGTCACAGAAGTGCTGCCAGATCCGGGAACATCGCCACGCTTCTCTTCAGGATTCCGTTCATGTATGCGATGGCTGTTCCGTAATTGGTCACCGGAACATTCTGCCGCACGGCGCGGCCGATCCTGCTCTGCATCTCACGTTCATTCAGCATGCATCCGCCGCAGTGAATGACCAGCGCGTAGGGCGTGAGGTCCTCCGGAAACCCCGTACCTGAAGATGTCTCGATCGTGATCTCCCTGCCTGTCTTTGTATGCAGCCAGCGTGGAATCTTCACTGTCCCTATGTCATCACACTGACGGTGGTGGGTGCAGCCCTCAGAGATCAGGACGCGGTCCCCGTCTTTCAGGTTTTCTATCTGCGCCGCTCCTTCCACCGCTGTCCTTAGAAATCCTTTGTAGCGAGCCATCAATATGGAAAAAGATGTGAGCGGAATGCTCTCCGGTACGTCTTTCTGCACCCGGGCGAAGGCCTGGCTGTCGGTGATGACGATGGCGGGGGGCCTGCGCAGGCTCTCCAGAGTCGCTGTCACTCCTTCTGTCTGTGTGCAGATCGAGGTGCATCCGGCATCCAGAATATCCCTGATCACCTGCTGTTGAGGCAGGATGAGCCTGCCTTTGGGGGCAGCCTTGTCAATGGGGATGACCAGAATGACCTGGTCACCCGCTGTGAGCAGGTCTGAGACCAGCCTGGGCTCCTGTCCCTGCTGTGCTTTCCAGGCCCGGTAGATCTCCCCGATTTTCTCCTTGATCTCCGTGATCCCCTCTCCGGTCAGGGCACTGGCACGCACAAATGCCGGTCCGGAGGATTTGACCGTTTCGGTTGACAGAGGGGAGGACAGATCCGATTTGTTCCAGACAATCACATAGGGAATCTTTCTTTCCTGAAACATGCCCAGAAGTTCCCGGTCACAGCCGCACATTCCTCTGCTTCCGTCCACAACCAGAACTGCTATGTCTGTCTGTGCCAGGATCTTTCTGGTCCTCTGCACACGCAGCTCTCCCAGCATTCCTTCGTCGTCAAAGCCCGGGGTGTCTATGACCACGACAGGCCCCAGAGGCAGGAGTTCCATCGCTTTTTTTACAGGGTCGGTCGTCGTGCCCTCCACTTGTGAGACAACAGCCAGGTCCTGTCCCGTGACAGCGTTTACAACACTGGACTTTCCGGCGTTGCGGCGCCCGAAAAAGCCGATATGTATTCTTTCTCCCGAAGGAGTGTCATTTAAACTCATCTCTTATCTCCACACACACCGCACCGGAGCGGAAAATGGTTATCACTCCACGCAAACCGCGCCGGAGCGGGAAATGGTTTTCTCTCCGCGCAAACCGCACCGGAGCGGAAAATGGTTTTCTCTCCGCATGCACCGGGGCGGAAAAACAGTTTTCTCTCCACATGCACCGGGGCGGATAAACAGTTTTCTCTCCACATGCACCGGGGCGGATAAAATACGATCATTCCGTGATCACATTTGTCAGCGCACCGATTCCCTCGATCACACAGCTGACAGTGTCTCCTGGCTTGAGGAATCTGGGCGGGTCAAAGCCCATCCCGACTCCCTTGGGAGTACCGGTGGAGATAATGGTCCCGGCCCGGAGTGTCATTCCGGCGCTGAGCTCGGAAATAATGCGTTCCAGACCAAAAATAAGCATATCTGTCGTGCTGTTCTGCCGGATCTCTCCATTGACAATGCTGGCGATCCTCAGCTTAGGCGGCCAGGCGAATTCATCCGCTGTCACAATGCAGGGCCCCATGGGGGTGAACCCGTCAAGGCTCTTGCCCAGATACCACTGAGTGTGCCGGGTCTGGATGTTGCGGGCACTGATGTCGTTGAGGATCGTATAACCGAAGATACAGTCCTTCACCTCTTCCGGAGCAATCCCCTTTATATCTTTCCCGATGATCACCGCGAGCTCTGCCTCGTAGTCCAGAGAATCGACCAGGTCCGTATAGGCAGGAACAGGCTCTCCGTCTCCGGGCGATCGGTATACCCGCTTGGAAAAATATACGGGATAGCGGTCTTTTGATACAAAAGACTCGCTGGAATAAGCAGCGGCTTCCTCTGCATGCTCGGTGTAATTGAGTCCCAGACAGATCACATCCTGTAAAGGGCAGGGAATCGGGGAGAGCATCCTGCAGTCCTTTCCGACTTCCAGGCCCTCTTCCTCCTCAGACTGATTAAATCTTTCAGCAATCCCGCTCAGGTCCTTCATAATCTCCGGAGTGGCTTCTGCAATCAATGTATTCATGTCCGGAAAAGAATAGGCCGTATCCGCCAGCGGCAGAATCTTTTTGCCGTCAGAGGAAATGATGCCTACTTCCTCGATGGCCCGCTTAACATACATCCTGATCACCTGACAGGGATTATAATCAGTTTCATATTCTAAATTTCTCTTGAATGTAACTAATCTCATATTCAGCCGCGGGGCAGCTTTTCTATCCGCCCCTTCCTCCTTTCCGGTTTATGCTGCTTCAAGACTTGCCTGAAAAACGGAGTTTACGTTATGAACAAAACAGCTCGAGAAGGTCTCTGTTATTTCATAACAGACAACCCATGCCTGTCTCTACGACATCAATCTCATTATATAATGAAAAAGCGACTTTCTGCCACAATAGAGGCAGAAAATCGCTTTTTCTTTCAGATGATCGTTACTGTCCACGCCCTATCGAAGGCGTGGACATGTAACGACGCGTTTGGCGATTCCAATGCGCTTACGCGCCGCCAAACGCC
>JBGUNJ010000179.1:0-16379 GCA_045117315.1 Lachnospiraceae bacterium
GGATACCCGTGATATGGCAAAGAGCGCTGTCAAGGGCGGCTGCGGCGAGTGCCAGACTTCCTGCCAGAGCGCATGCAAGACCAGCTGTGGTGTTGCCAACCAGGCCTGTGAAAACAAGGACGCGGAATAATATAGAACAGCATGATCGTAAGCCTTCCTCTGAAGGCAAAAGGACATACATATTTATGAGCCATGTACTCTTTGAGTTACTCTCTGAGCGCATGGCTCATTGCGTGTATAAAAAGGTTTAATTCTTACATGATTCATCAATATATTTTAAACGGTTACCATATTATTCTGGATGTGAACAGCGGCAGTATCCATGTCACAGACGAAAAGGCCTACGAGGCGATCCGCCTTACGGACCAGGGAAAGAGCCCGGAAGAGATCAGGCAGGCTCTTTTTGCCCGATACGGCAGGAAAGAGCAGGATCCTGAGCAGGGAATCAAGGCTGATAGTATTTCAGACCATGGGATCAAGGCCGATGGTATTTCAGACCATGGAATCAAGGCTGATGGTATTGCAGACCATGGGATCAAGGCCGATGGTATCGCTGGCCATGGGATCACAGACGCTGAGATCACTGAATGTCTGCAGGACATTGAGGAACTCCGCGCAGCCGGGAAGCTGTTTTCCGAGGAGACTTACGCGGACAAGGCATTTGATCTCAAAAAGAGAAATACCGTAATCAAGGCTCTGTGCCTTCTGGTCGCCCACACCTGCAATCTGAACTGCAGCTATTGCTTTGCTGCACAGGGAAATTTCCACGGACAGCACGGTCTCATGTCTTTCGAAACGGGGAAGAGGGCTCTTGATTTTCTGGTGGAAAACTCCGGAATGCGCCGCAACCTGGAAGTCGATTTCTTCGGCGGAGAACCGCTGGTCAACTTCGAAGTCTGCAAACAGCTGGTCGCCTATGCCCGTTCCATTGAAAAAGAAAAAAACAAAAACTTCCGCTTCACACTGACCACAAACGGCATCGGTGTCACCGATGAAGTAATCGAGTGGGCCAACAGAGAGTGCTACAATGTCGTCCTGAGTCTCGACGGCCGGAAAGAGGTCAATGACCGCTTCCGCAAGGACTATGCCGGCAGGGGAAGCTATGACAGAATCGTTCCTAATTTTAAGAAATTTGTGGAAAAGAGAGAGGGCAGGGGCTATTACATGCGGGGCACCTTCACCCACTTTAACACGGACTTTACCAGGGACATCTTCCACATGGCGGACGATCTGGGTTTCTCGGAACTCTCCATGGAACCGGTCGTCGCAGATCCGGACAGTCCCTCGGCGCTGAAGGAAGAGGACCTTCCCGTCATTTTTGAGCAGTATGAGATCCTGGCAAAGGACATGATCCGCAGGGAACGCGAGGGAAAACCGATCACGTTTTACCATTATATGCTGGATCTGGAGCACGGACCCTGCATCTACAAACGCATTTCCGGGTGCGGCTCCGGAACGGAGTATCTGGCGGTGACTGCTTCGGGAGATCTGTATCCCTGCCACCAGTTTGTAAACGATCCCGAATACAAAATGGGTGACATTTGGAACGGCGTCACCAACACAGAACTTCGGGATTCATTTAAACTCTGCAATGTCTATTCGCGCCCCGAGTGCGCGGACTGCTGGGCAAAGCTTTACTGCTCCGGCGGCTGCGCGGCAAATGCCTATCACGCCGCAGGGGATATTCACGGCACCTATCAGATGGGCTGTGAAATTTTTAAAAAGAGAATTGAGTGCGCGCTCATGATCAAAGTGGCGGAGGCAATGGATAAACAGTGAACCTGAAGGTTTTTACAAAACCACGTCCCTGACCATGGCGGAGAGTGAACATGTATTAGAGATCCTGTCCCGCCCCCGGGTGATCAGTATTTGGGATACCGGCTGAGCAGATTGCTTGCTCCGGTAATATAGTCCATGCTGACATCATAGAGACGGGCCAGGGCCAGGAACTGTTCAATGTGCATATAGGAGAGCCCTGTTTCGAAAGCGGAATAGCTTTGCTGTGTGATTCCCAGGTATTCAGCAACTTCCGTCTGGGAGAGCCCGTTTTTCTTTCTCAGACTTTTCAGACGCAGGCATATATGTGGAGGATAGGGAGGCGGACGATTTCTTTTTTCCATGTTTCCCTCCTTTCTTTCAGAAATGCCTTCCCCGCTTCCTGACCATGCTTGTGGTTATGAGCGGAACTTGCGGATTCGAGAGTGAGAAGCAAGGCACTGCTCCGCGCCGCGGGCGCTTTTCTCTCTGATTCTTTACAATCATTATTCAATATTTCGTGTCTGAAAAAACGGACTGGCGCGGCGGGAATAATGCGGGAATAAGGCGGTTAATAAGGCGGGAATAAGGGTAAATAAGGGATTGGTCAGGCTCCTGCGATAATTAAAGCGGCAATGAAAAAAATCTGCTCAGTCGTGCGCACAGCAGACGGCTGATATATGATACAATGGTCGATGATTGACAAATGAGATATAAAGAGAGTGATCTGCTTTCAGCCGGGAGGATCAGAGATCTGGCCCGGCAGGCACAGCAGAATGATTATTTGACTCACACAGGATTTCTGTCACTTTCGGAACAGTCGCTTGCGGCTGTGGAGACTGATGCTTCCGGCGGAGGGAAAACGTCAGGGGAGGGTCAGTATACAGGGACTCGTCATTTCTTTTACGGCGGTTTTCCGGAGGCTGACAGGAAGGTGCTCTTTTTTCTCCCTTCCTATATGGATGAGGACGAGCTCCTTCGTCAGGAGGAGGCAGGGGAAGGTGTTTTGTCCTGTCTGAAGCTGACCGTGCGCGGAGCCCGTTTTACAAAAGAGATCGGACACCGGGACTGCCTGGGGGCACTGATGAACCTGGGGGTCGGCAGGGAAACAGTAGGAGACATAATGATCACCGAAGACGGGACAGCTGCCTGTATCTATGTGCTGTCCTCTATAGCGGAATATATCCGCAGGGAACTTGTCACGGTGGGACGTGCCCATGTGGACCTGGAAATCGTCCCCCCCTCATCATGCGCTGTGCGCCCGGTGCTGGTTGAACGCGCCGGCAGTGTGGCTTCTGTCAGAATCGACAGTCTTGTCGCCATGGTCTTTCGTCTGTCCCGTTCTTCGGCTCAGGAACTGGTCGCGCAGGAGAAGGTTTTTGCGGATGGAAGGATCGTGGCCTCAGCTTCCTGGGAACCTGCGCCCGGCTGCAGAATCTCTGTCCGGGGACACGGTAAATTTATCTATGACGGGGAAGAAAAGAAGACAAAAAAAGGCAGGCTTTTCGTGAAGACCAGAGTTTTTTCATGAAATATATGATTTTGTTTCATGAAATGTATGATTTTGTTTTCGTGAAATGTCTGATTTTGTATGGATGTTCGTGAAAATACCTGTGTAATGTGTAAATCGTACGCGGCAGCATTTGATTTTGTTTGAAAGGAGGATGGCGCAGGGACAGTCCCTGTGTCAGAAGAGGCAATGACATATCAGGAGGCATATCGCAAATTAGAGGAATACGGACAGGAACATGTGCTCAAATATTATGAAGAGCTGAGCGAAGAAGACAAGGCGGAGCTTCTGCAGCAGATCGAAGAGACAGATTTCTCGATCGTCAAATATGTGGAGCACAAGGGCGAAGCAGCCGGAGAAGGTGTGATTTCTCCCATCGGGGCCATGGAACTGGATGAGATCGAAAAGCGCCGCGATGAATTCAAAAAGATCGGTCTGGAAGCTGTAAAACAGCGGAAGGTTGCCGCGGTTCTGCTGGCGGGCGGCATGGGTACACGCCTTGGTTCCGATGACCCCAAATGCATGTACAACATCGGTATCACACAGCCGGTCTATATCATGCAGAGGCTGGTGGAAAACCTGATGGAAGTGGTGGATGAAGCGGGTGTTTATGTTCCTTTCTTCATCATGACCAGCGACAAAAACCACGACAAGACCGTTGCCTTCATGGAAGAAATGAAATACTTCGGCTATCATCCCTCTATGGTCTATTTCTTCAAGCAGGAGATGGCTCCCGCCACTGATTACAGCGGAAAGGTCTACATGGAGAGCAAGAGCAAAATCTCCACTTCCCCCAACGGAAACGGCGGCTGGTTCCAGTCCATGAAGCGCTGCGGCCTGATAGACAAAATCCATGAACTGGGCATCGAATGGCTCAATACCTTTGCGGTCGACAATGTGCTGCAGCGGATCGCGGATCCGGTCTTTGTGGGCGCTACGATCGCGTCTGGATGCGCCTGCGGCGCCAAGACCGTCAGAAAGGCGGAACGCGACGAGCGCGTCGGCGTCATGTGCCTCAAGGACGGCCGTCCCTCTATCATTGAATATTATGAGATGACTCCCGAACTTCTGGATGCCAAAAATGAAAACGGCGATCCCGCCTATAATTTCGGCGTGATCATGAACTATATCTTCCGGGAGAAGGACCTCGAGCGCATCGTGGATGAGTCCCTGCCGGTCCATGTCGTGGAGAAAAAGATCGCATGCCTTGACGCGGACGGAAATCCGGTTTCCCCCGAAGAGCCCAACGGCTACAAGTTTGAACAGCTCGTACTCGATATGGTACAGGAGATGGACTCCTGCCTGCCGGTCGAAGTGGACCGCGAACACGAATTTGCGCCTATTAAAAACAAGACAGGAGTGGACTCTGTGGAGAGCGCCAGAGAGCTTTGCATAAAGAACGGCATCAGTCTCTGATGCATCTTTTCAGCATCCATGGAAGTCCGGCTGCCGCGGAAGACGCTTCCAATGTCTGCTGGTTCTGTCATGATCTGTAAATAACGCTACAGTACAGACCGCCACGAAATTCGAGGTGTTTTTGCGTGATTTTCAACGCAAAAATCCGAGCAGAACGGCGAAAATCGCGCGCGTAAGCGCATTGGAATGCGATTTTCGCAAGTTACAGAGTACACCCCTCGATAGGGCATGTATGTAACTAAATTACTGCCGCTCCGGACGGTGTCCGGGGAGGAAAGGAGAAAGATGTTTCGTTTATGGGTGAGAGAATGGAAAGATAACCATCTCATCAAAGATACAGTGATTGAAGATTCTTCTGACGATACACGCACACACAAAGTGTTCCGGGCTCTGGAGACGGCATGCGTCGAATTTGACCTGGCCGTCCCGGTCTGGCTGGACGCCACTGTCAGGGATTTTCAAAGGCACGCCAGGGCCAGGTTTACACGCGATGCTTTTGTAGAGGAAATAGACTTCGACTATCTGGAAATTTATGTCATTGAGGAAGACTCTTTGTACTGATACCCTGCCCATATGCTTATAAGCTGCCCCCGCGCCGCAGGCTCTGCCTGCCCGGTGCGGGGGCGGTGTCTTTATGACGCAGCCCGCGCAATGTCTTTTTCCGCCTTATGGCGGACATGCGCCCTCTGCCCTGTTTTTGACAGACCTTTACATTCATTCAATGCTGTTATAAGATAAGCAATGATATTTCTTTAAAAATCGACTTGAACAGCTGTCATCATATGGGCATGTGAGAGGCTTTTACGACCACAAATCTTATAACCGCACGTGCAGAGTTTCTCAATTTGATAGAAAAAAACACACAAAAATAACACAATTCCCACCTAAACTGAGTACATCAGAACAGAATTCAATAACAACGAACCGGCACTTTTCCTGTGCCGGGCACTCTTATTTATGATACAGCAGCATGCCCTGCGGCGGAAAAGGCCGGTCAGGGACAGAGGGCGGCGGGACTGCCGTAACCTGTCTGTATGATTAAGAAGTGGAAAGGGGTCAGACATGTGGGACGAAAGATTAAATGATGAGAATAGCGGGACGGCCGGAAATTCCGTGACAGACACTCCGGAGACCGGCTCTTCTTTTAGTGCTGCAGGGGATATGACGGATAAGCCGGAGAATACTTCCGGGACAGCATCTCCTGCGGAGGTTACCGGCGACGCAGCAGCCCCTGCGGAGGTTACCGGCAACGCAGCAGCCCCTGCGGAGGTTACCGGCAACGCAGCATCTCCTGTGGAGGTTACCGGCGGCGCAGCATCTCCCGCGGAGGTTGCCGGCGGCACAGCTGTTAATCCCTTTGCGGACGCGCACAGCTGGAATACCGGCAAGTACGCCGGAACATACAGCGGCAGCGAAACTGATTCGGGAACCGGATCCGACAGCTCCGGTGGATTCTCCAACGGAGGCTATACATATTCCACCAGAACGGATACACCCGCAGGCGGGGCAGGCGGCTCTTACGGGACAGCTGGTCAGACCGGCAGAAATTTCTCCTATGGTTCAGCAGGATCAGCCGGAGCAGGAGGCGTTTACGGATCGGCAGGCGCAGCCGGCAGAAATTCCTCCTATGGTTCAGCAGGATCAGCCGGAGCAGGCGGCGCTTACGGATCGGCAGGCACAGCCGGCAGAAATTCCTCCTATGGTTCAGCAGGATCAGCCGGAGCAGGCGGCGCTTACGGATCGGCAGGCGCAGCCGGCAGAAATTCCTCTTATGGTTCAGCAGGCGCTCCCGGTACAGGCGCTCCCGGTACAGGCGCTCCCTATGGAAGCGGGACTACCGGCAGGGGAAATAATGCACCGGGTTCGGGCCGCTACTACGACTACAGCCGCAACGGATCCGGCAATAACGGCGGGGCAGGCGGCACAGGCAGGGGGTCCAACCGCAGAGGAAAGGCAAAAGGACGCCTTGCCGCCATTTTGGCAGTAATTCTTTTCTTTATCCTCGGAGCGGGTGCAGGAGCCTATATTTCCAGCCGCGGTTCGACTGCGTCAATGCAAAGCAGCCCGGCAGGAGCGGAGTCCAAAACAGAGGGATCTGCCCGGACAGAAGAAAAGACCGGAAAAGACGGTTCGCATCAGGGCGGAAGCTCTCAGGCGGAGAAAAGAGACGCTGATGAGAGCACTCCCGTGTCGACGGAGTCTCTGTTTTCAGAGAATCCTTCGATCCGGCAGGTTGAGGCAGTGGACGCTCAGGCAGCCGGTGTGGATACTGTCGTTGCGGATGTTGCCGAGAATGTGATGCCCGCGATTGTCTCGGTCTTCAACAAATACACTGAGGAAGCCCAATTTTTCGGGCACCCGTATACGCAGGAAAATGAATCGACGGGTTCCGGAATCATCATCGGAGAGAGCGACGGAGAGATTCTGATCGTCACCAACAACCATGTTGTAGAAGGCGCGGACAGCCTGAGTGTCCAGTTTATAGATGAGGAAAACTGCCAGGCGGCCCTGAAAGGTACCAATGTCTCTTCAGATCTGGCGGTCATAGCGGTCAAGCTCAGCGACCTTTCCGATCAGACTAAAAAATCGATTGCCATTGCAGGACTTGGCGACTCCGATGCTCTGCGCATCGGTGAGCGGGTGATCGCGATCGGCAACGCGCTGGGTTACGGCCAGTCTGTCACGGTCGGTTACGTCAGTGCGCTCAACCGCGAGTTCTCTGAGGAGGACGGCATCACCGGGACTTTCATCCAGACAGATGCCGCCATCAACCCCGGCAATTCCGGCGGAGCCCTCCTCAATGCAGAAGGAAAAGTAGTCGGCATCAATTCCAATAAGATCGGCGGAAATGCTATAGAGGGTATGGGATTCGCGATTCCTATTTCCAAGGCGATCCCGATCATCGACGACCTCAAGGTGCAGGAGAGCAAGACCAAGGTCGCGGAAGAAGAACGCGGCGTGCTCGGAATTCGGGGCATCTCGGTCACTTCTGATGTCGCCAGCGCCTACAACATGCCGGTCGGCGCTTACGTCGAGGAGATAGTCGCGGAAAGCGGCGCGGCCGACAGTGACCTGGTGAAGGGCGATGTCATCACCGGGGTCAACGGCACTGAGGTCACAAGCATGGAGAGCCTGGCTGCACAGCTGTCCTACTACAGTGCGGGGACAGAGGTGACTCTGACCATCCAGCATCCTTTAGACGGCGGAGATTATGAAGAAAGAGAAGTGAAGGTAGTACTTTCAAAAGCATCCGATCTCCCGACCCAGGAGAGCCGCAGAGATTCGGAAGAACTGGAACAGGGCGAGCTCGAAGAGGGCATCCCCGATGAGGATAGTCAGAGCCTGTTCCCGTTCATGTTTGGATTCTGATAAGAACCGGCCCCGGCCCGCGTAAAAAGCGGGGCGGGGCATTACGGCGTTTTCGGAACCGGAATATACGGAGTAAAACTGCTTATGGCAAATACAAATAACAATGATCATGACAACGGAAATACACGTGAAACTGAATACTGTGTCATGTGCAGAAGACCTGATACCTCGGCAGGGAAAATGATCCACATGCCGGGGAATCTTTGCGTGTGCGGGGACTGCATGCAGAAAATGATGGATTTTGCCGGCAAGATGGATCTGTCAAATCTGGCAGGCAATCCCTTTATGAATCCGGGGCTGTTCAATCTGTTCGGCAGCCGGGACTCACAGACCGGAAAGCAGGATGATCCATCCGCAAAAAGCAGGAAAGTGTCTTCTGACAATTCCCGGGCCGGCTCCTCAGGGAACGCCGGGAAAGGGGACGCCGCTCTGTCAGACGCGGCTCCTGTGACGGAGGGCACAAATGATTCTTCCGCTTCCGGACAGGAGGAGGCATGGGATCCGTCTGAAAATGATTTCAGGGAAGTGACAGACGTTTCGTCCCCGGACGATGTACCTGTTGAGATCGAGATCCGTGTTCCGGCGGAAGGTTTGGAGAACCCTTTTGAGAATATCGAATCCTTTGAGGAGGACGATGAGGACACGGAGGAAAAGAGCAGCGGCAAAAGCGGCAGAAAAGGACCTTCGATCAGCTTCCTGAATCTGGGAGACATCTTTGGAAACGGGGGCGGCTTCGGACAGGGCGGAGGGCCCAAAGTCAAAAAGAAGAAGAAAAACGCGCGCAAACCCGTTTTTTCCATCGACAACATTCCGGCTCCCCACAAGATCAAGGAGGAACTGGACAAATACGTCATCGGCCAGGACCGCGCAAAAAAATTCATTTCCGTGGCCGCCTATAACCACTATAAGCGGGTCAAGACGGGCACAATGGATGAGATTGAAATAGAGAAATCCAATATCCTTCTGATCGGCCCGACGGGCTGCGGCAAGACCTATCTGGTCCGCACTCTTGCGGATCTTCTGGATGTTCCTCTTGCCATTTCAGACGCGACCTCTCTCACTGAGGCGGGATATATCGGCGATGATATAGAGAGCGTGATCTCCAAACTTCTGGCGGCAGCAGACAATGACGTGGAGAAGGCCGAGAAGGGGATCGTCTTTATTGATGAAATCGATAAGATCGCGAAAAAGAAAAACACGAATTCCAGAGATGTCAGCGGCGAATCGGTACAGCAGGGACTCCTGAAACTTCTGGAAGGAGCGGAAATCGAGGTCCCTGTCGGCGCCAGCAGTAAAAACGCCATGGTTCCCCTGGTGACAGTGAACACCAGGAACATCCTGTTTATCTGCGGCGGCGCCTTCCCGAATCTGGAGACCATTATCCGTGAGCGCCTGAAAAAGCAGACCTCCATCGGATTCGGAGCAGTTTTGAAGGATGCTTTTGACGATGACAAAAATATCCTGGACAAAGTGACAAACGAAGACCTGCGGCGCTTCGGTATGATTCCCGAATTTATAGGCAGGCTCCCCGTGCTCTGTGTACTGCAGGGACTCAATACGGAGATGCTGGTCAGGATACTCCGCGAACCTCGCAACGCGATCCTCAAACAGTACCAGAAACTTCTGGCTCTGGACGAGGTCGACCTTCAGTTCGAAGAGGATGCCATGCAGGCCATTGCGGAGAAGGCACTGGAACGGGACACCGGAGCCAGAGCGCTCAGATCTGTCATCGAAGAATTTATGATGGATATAATGTATGAAATTCCCAAGGATGACAATATCGGGACTGTGACGATCACCCGCGCCTTTGTGGAGGGCAGGGGAGGTCCGGTAATCGGAATCAGGACCGATCATCTCCGCCAGATCCCAATGAACACTGAATCTTCCGATCCGGCGCCCGCAGGCGTCTGACTTTCCGGAACTCAGACACAGATTGTCAGAAGCGCGCACTTTATTCGTACGTGTTTGCGGGCACTCGCCCATGGCCGCAAGTATAAGATCAGGGAAAAGGTAAAACCGGAGATGGTCAGACATGGAAAATGTCTGATCCGGGAAAGAGTAAGAAAAAGCATAAACATAAAGAGGAAGGCGGAAAGAAAAGCGAGACGAAACAGAAGGGGAGTTTTATGGAAAAAAGAACAGGACTGAACAGTGAGGACGCTAAGAGAGACCGCAGACCGGGGAGAAGAAATACAGAGAGGGGACATGTTTTTGCAGCCTCTGTTCTGGGAATTCTCACCTCATTTCTCATGGTCGCCTGCAGCTTTTGCTCTGTCTGTATACAGGCCGGGGCGGCGGAACCGAAGACACAAGTCATCAAAACGACTTCGGAAGACGAGTTTGCCTCTGAAAGTTCAAAACTTGTCAAGGAAAACCAGAGCGATATGGCTGTAAAAGCAAGTGAGGTAAAGGAGTACTCCTCAGGGAGGCTGATCGTGAGCGTCAAAAACGGCGAGAAGGTCAATCTCACATCATATGGCGCTTCCAAAATGGTAGAGAGTACCTTCGGCACGAGTATCCTTCAGTTTTCCTCCGAGAACGCCGCAAAAAATGCGGCGAAAAAAATCCGGGGACTCTCCGGTGTCTCCTATGTGGAAGCGGATGATATTTCAATGGACATCGGTGACACTGAGGTTGAGGAGATTTTGTTTGAGAAGGATGCTGAATCCGAAAGTTCTTCCGGCAGGACTGTCGTGACGGGAACAGATGAGATTAATTTTAAAAATAATCCGGCCACGCTGGGCACGACCGGGGGAAATGCCACGGGATATGATATAGAGAGCGCGGGTCAGGATATTGCTTACGATTCGACTGTCCGGACCGGTGAGCTGTCCGCCTCCGCTTCAAGTATGTCCTGGGGTGTGCCTTATATCAAGGCGGATAAATATGCTTCCTACATCAAAGCGCTCACCAGCAGGTCCATTAAAGTGGCAGTGGTCGACAGCGGAGTATCTTCGCATACAAAACTGAAGGGACGGCTGATCACAGGAATAGACCTGGTGGACAATGATAAAAATGCTGCCGACAGCAACGGGCACGGCACCCACGTGGCAGGAACCGTGGTGGACTGCACACCCGGCCTCAAGGTCTACATTCTGCCGGTGCGTGTCATGAATTCCTCCGGAATGGGATCCCCCTCAGCCGTAGGCAACGGCATCCGCTACGCTGCCAATGCCGGCGCAAAGGTCATCAATCTCAGTCTGGGCGGAGGAACACGCTACAAATATATTGAAGATTGTGTCGCGTATGCCCACAGAAAAGGGGCGACAGTTGTAGTTGCTTCCGGAAACGAGAATGAGAATACACGTTATTCCTGCCTGGCGCATTTAACGACACCTATCGTTGTGGGTGCGATCAATGACAACAATACCAGAGCCGGCTTCTCCAATTATGGCGCGACTGTCGATGTGGCAGCTCCCGGAGTGGAAATAATGAGCTGCTGGCTGAACGACACTTACGCGATTGCGAGCGGAACATCGATGGCTGCCCCCCATATATCGGCAGTGGCCGCTATGCACTGCCTGATGCGCCCCACCTATACACCGGAACAGATTCAGAGAGTTGTCAGATACTATGTGAAAGATATAGGAAAAAAGGGCTGGGACAATTATTTCGGAACCGGAATTCCTTATCTGACCAAGGCAATCCCCCCCACCAAAGTTACTCTGAACAGGACAAGTGCGACCCTACGGGTGAAGGGAACCCTGACCCTTAAGGCAGCCATCACTCCTTCCTACGCAGCATTAAAGAGTAATCTGACCTGGTCCACCAGCAACAGTACAGTAGTGACCGTTTCCGGCGGAAAGCTGACCGCCAGAAAGAAAGGCACGGCGACGATCACGGTGAAAACAGGAAACGGGAAAAAGGCCACCTGCAAAGTGACGGTCACAAACTAAACCATGTGACCGGATATACCGCGGCTCAGAGCGTGCAAGAGGCAGCGGTCATCTTCCTTATATTAGCTCATTAGCTCATATTAAAAAGCATGATCAGAAAAACAGGGCAGAGGCGGCGCCGCTGCGCTCCGCCCACACCGTCCCATGTCCGCCGCAAGACGAAAAATTCTTACACGGACCGGGTAATTAAAAACCGGCTTTTGACCTGGGCGTCATCATATCTTTATAAAAAGCTGCTGTGCAGGCATGCTGGCAGCAGCCGACCCAAATATTCGCCAGGCCCAGAGAAAAGATTCCCAGCAGGTGAAGCGGAAGCAGCCTGAGGATGAGCAGGATATAGCGAATGCGGTTACCCTGCATCATTCTTCGGGAGGCGGCCAGAATCATGGCGGGATGATGGTCAGGAAAATCCAGAAGCAGATAATTGACCATGGCGTAAGTCGTGACCCAATAGGTAAAGGCGGTCAGGCAGAGCAGGCTCATCCCCAGTACGAGGGGAATGTTTTTTAAAATTTCTTCTGCCGAAATAAAGTACAGAAGAAATTGAAGGGGCAGCAGGCTGACATATTCGCCTGCGGTCACAAAAAAGCGGATCCTGACTGTTCTGTCCGCATTATCCAGAAAGGGCACGAGCAGATCTCTGACAGAAGCGGGCTGGCCATACTGCAGATTCAGAAAGACCGAGGAGAGGCCGACCCCGAGCATACTTGCAAAGACAGATGTGATGAGACCTGCTGTCAGATTAACCAACAGAGTGAGCGCGCTGCTGTGGAAAGAGAAAGAGGAGCCGATCTGGTTTAAAAGAAGAGTAATGGAAAAATAGAGAAGAAAACTCCAGACTGCGACACTCAGATTTCCCAGCAGAGAACGCCTGGCATCAGCGAAAAGTTCGGCACCGTTTTTATATTTTTTCATTATTTTTACCCATTAATGGTTTGTATGATTTGATTCCTGATCACTTCAGTAATGGCTGAGAAGGAAGCTGCTCCAGCAGTTCATCAAGCGTCATTCCATATTGCCGGTAAAGAGTCTCGTTCAGCTGTGCTCTTGCCGCGGGATCAGATAGCGTTTCGTTTAAAGTGCGGACGGCATACCATGCGTAAACGATATTTAATATGATGGCTGCGATGCCCAGACAGAAGGCAATCCTGCCGACACGGGAGAATTTCATGTTTCCCCCTTTTGAGAGCACAGCAAACACGATAGCCATGGAACCGAAAATGAAAGGGGCGATCACAGGGATGAGCAGGGTGGAGGGAACTGCGATGCCGGCAAGGAATAGAGCAAATACCTCCAGGCGCTTCATATAATATGCTTCCCGTTTCATGAATAACCTCCCCGATAAAAAATGAATGGCTTAAATCATTTGTAAGCATTAATATAGAGTACATTTACGCTTTATGCAAGTGATGCAGCCACGGACGATCATGGCTGGCCGGGGTACGCGCCGTTTCAAGAATCAGGCCAGAGTGATAAACGACAGACTGATAAACAAGAATCAGGACTAAGTGATAAACGACAGACTGATAAACGGGAATCAGGGCAGAGTGATAAACGACAGACTTATAAACGGGAATCAGGCCAGAGTGATAAACAAGGATCACTCCATAGTACTGAAAAACAGTCAGTGGAAAAACAGGGAAAAACAGGAAAAAACAGGGAAGAGTGCTGAAAAATATTCTTGACATATATATAACTGTGCTCTATGATACACATAATTTGAATAACGATTCATTTTCTCTTATTCAGAGTGGTGGAGGTACATAGGACCTGTGAAGCCACGGCAACCCCTGAAGTAAAACAGCTTAAGGAAGGTGCCTGCCTGAGCGAGAGACATTTGTATTCAGACTGCGGAGTTTTCTTTCCGCAGAGACTGTCAGCAAATGCCGATCGAACAATAAGGGGATGCTTCTTTCATCCCACATGTATTTCATGTGGATTTTTTTTACTCTTGTGAAGCGTGCCGCAGTACCTCAGTGTGCAGGCGGCATTAACGGTATATTCGCGCATGCGATTTAAAAGAGAAGTTCCAGATTATTTGGAGAAGGGAGAACATGGACAAATTTATTTTTACATCTGAATCCGTCACGGAAGGACATCCCGATAAGGTTTGTGATGCTATTTCTGATGCTGTTCTGGACGCATGCATAGCACAGGACCCCATGAGCAGAGTGGCGTGTGAGACAATGGCTTCCACCGGATTTGTGCTCATCTGCGGTGAGATTACTACCAAGGCATCTGTCAATTATCAGAAGATCGTGCGCGACACGGTGAGAGAGATTGGATATATCAGTTCGGAAACCGGATTTGATGCCGACACATGTGCGGTTATGGTTGCACTGGACAGACAGTCTCCCGATATCGCAATGGGCGTAAATAATGCGCTCGAGAACCGCGGGGATGAAGACGGCAATATGGAAACAGGCGCAGGCGACCAGGGTATGATGTTCGGTTTCGCGTCCAATGAGACTGAGGAATATATGCCCATGCCCATTTCCCTTGCTCATGCGCTCACACGCAGACTGGCCTGGGTCCGCAAGGAACATATACTTTCTTACCTCAGACCCGACGGTAAGGCACAGGTCTCCGTGGAATATGATGAAAACGGCAAGGCATTCAGAATTGATGCGGTTGTTCTTTCCACACAGCACAGACCGGAAATATCCCAGGAAGAGATCCATGAGGATATGAGGAAATATGTCATCGATCCCGTTCTGCCTGCAGAGATGGTCGATGAAAATACAAAGTATTATATCAATCCGACCGGGCGCTTTGTGGTCGGAGGCCCCAACGGCGACGCGGGTCTGACAGGCAGAAAGATCATCGTCGACACTTATGGGGGATATGCCCGTCACGGCGGCGGTGCTTTCTCGGGCAAGGACTGCACCAAGGTGGACCGCAGCGCTGCCTATGCGGCGCGTTATGTCGCCAAGAACCTGGTCGCTGCAGGATTCGCGGACAAGATGGAAATCCAGCTTGCCTATGCGATCGGAGTTGCCCGGCCCATGTCTGTCATGGTGGATACTTTCGGGACAGGCAGAGTACATGAACAGAAGATTGTCGACATAATCAAGGAAGAGTTCGATCTCAGACCGGACGGAATCATCAAAATGCTGAATCTTCGCCGGCCTATTTACAGACAGACCGCGGCTTACGGACACTTCGGCCGTCCTGATCTGGATCTCCCCTGGGAGAAACTGGACCGCGTCGAGAAGCTCCGCGCCCGTCTGGCAGAATTATTATAATACGACATGCCCGACTGGCAGAATCATAATACGACATGCCCGTCTGGCAGAATTATAATACGACATGCCCGACTGGTAGAATCAGAACACGATATAACTGACTGGCAGAATTATATATAATTGCGGAAAAAGACAGAGGCATATTTAAGCCCCGGAAAAAAGAACCTGGCCTGCGGCGGACATGGAACTGATTCGTCACTGGCTGGGTTTTCTTTTTTGATACCGCCGGCGCAATGCTTTTTTCGCCTTGCGGAAGATTACAAAAGGGTTACAAACAGGGAATTGGTTTTTGGTATCGGGGAAGACTGCCGGCCGTCGTAATACTTTTTTGCACTTTGGGCGGATGCGGACCGGCGGATTGCGTTTTGCGGTTTTTTGTTTTCTGCCTCGAGGAAGATGCGGGGCATTAAGGACAGCGGGCGGCAGGACTGCCCATTACCCTGTTCATTTTGACTTCATTCTGACCGGTGCAGCAGGGAAATTCTCGGGACAAGCAGACAAAGAAAAGTAAAAAAGGAAGAAATAACGGACGCAAAAACAACATAAAATATACGTAAATAAGAATGCAAAAATCACAAAAAAAATCCGGAAAAAGCATTGACAGACACAGACCTTTTTGTTAACATATCATTTGTTCGCGCGAGAAAAGTGCAGAACAAAAATAACGATACGGAGAGGTATCGAAGCGGTCATAACGAGGCGGTCTTGAAAACCGTTTGTCCTAACGGGCACATGGGTTCGAATCCCATCCTCTCCGCTTATAACACTTCTTCGTGTTATACAAATACATATACCACATTGGTAGGTATCTTTTTGGAGAAATACCCAAGAGGCCGAAGGGGCTCCCCTGGAAAGGGAGTAGGTCGGGAGAACCGGCGCGAGGGTTCAAATCCCTCTTTCTCCGCTTAAAAAGATGAAATGAACCGACGTGATCGACAAAATGGTTCGTTTCATTTTTTTATCCCCTAAAACCTGAAAAACAGCTGCCTGATTAACGATTTATAAATACTTTCTTAAAAAAGTATAAAATAATTGTTGACAAGGATAAAGAGCTGTGATAGACTCAGGAAGTTGTCGCGTAAGACAAAAGCACGGCAACGTACAAACCGAAGACCTGCCCTGCAGGCTTTGGAACACATTCCCAACCATATATGAGAACCAGACAGAAATGCAACCCTGAATATATTC
>JBGUNJ010000180.1:0-5076 GCA_045117315.1 Lachnospiraceae bacterium
TCTTGAGCCCGTCCGCATCGCGATCGCAGCCAAGAAGTCCCTCAAGGAAGGCAGACCCGTCAAGCTTTCCGAGATCGAGGCATAATACCGGAATTCTTCTATTCTAACTGATATCAGCTATCAGATTTATGCTGTTTTTTCTGCAGGGGATGGTTTCCCGGAAGGGGGATGATCAGGCCTGGTTTTGAGGCACTGCAGTGTATTGATGAAAAAACAGAATATAGAAAATCGGAATAACACAGATCCGGCCGGAAAACACATTATATGTTTCCGGTCGGATTTTTGCGTGCAAAAATAATTTTGCGTGCAAAAATCGGCAAAAAGCACGCGGTATCGGATTCTGCGCGACAGGAATGCCGCAGTGGAGAAAAAAGAATACCTTTCACCAGGCGCCCGGACAGCAGAAACGCAGGCGGACAGGAGAGAGAGGAGCAGAGGGGCAGCGTGACCGGTTTTTCAGTGAATTAAAGGGGTTCACGCCCCTCCGATGCAGTGTGATCCGGAGTGCTTTCTTCTTCCGTGAGACAGGTTATCTTTTAAATATGCACAAATACAGGTGGTCTGAATTGTGCATAATGGAGAAAACCGAAAAGGTGAAAAAATAATACTTGCACGCAGAACATTTGCGTGCTATTCTTATTTCAGAACAAAAGAACAGATATGGCACGCAAATGGCACGCAAAACGGTTTTTTCTATTTTTTGCCAATAACTTTTGGATGTGGTAAAATTATAGACAGCAATTATTTTTTTAACTAACTCATTGAGAAAGGGGTAAAAAGATGTCCAAGTTAAACGAAATGGTAACAATGTTCCCTCAGACCGAGTTCTGGAATGACTCCTGCAGCTGCAAAGAGCTGGCATATGCAATCGAGAACGGCGGCTCCGGCGCTACAACAAACCCTGTTATCGTCGGCAACGTTCTGAAGAAAGAGCTTCCGGATTGGGAAGACACCATCAAACAGGTGATCGCTGACAACCCGACATGGACAGAAGATGATGTCGCATGGGATATCATCGGAAAGCTCGGCACAAAGGCTTCCAAGCTCCTTCTTCCTATGTTTGAAGAGTCTCATGGCCAGAAGGGCCGTATCTCTTTCCAGACTAATGCAAAGTATTACTGCAATAAAGACCTCATGGTCGAGCAGGCCTGCAAGCTCGCTGCACTGGTTCCCAACAGCCAGATCAAGGCTCCTACCAGCAAAGCCGGAGTCGAGGCTTTCGAAGAGCTGACATATCGCGGAATCTCCATCAACGCTACTGTTTCCTTCACCTGCGCACAGGCAGTCGCAGTCGGTGAGGCAGTCGAGCGCGGTCTCAAGAGAAGAGAGGCTGAAGGTCTTGATACTTCCTGGATGCACCCCGTCTGCACCATCATGATCGGCCGTACCGACGACTACATCAAGAACGTCGTCAAGGCAGGGGATATCTGCGTCCCCGCTGAGGCAATGGATCTGGCAGGCGTTGCTGTTATGAAGAACGCTTACAAGGTTTACAAAGAGAAAGGCTTCCGCACCACTCTGCTGACCGCTGCTTACAGAAACTATCACCACTATGTTGATTTCCTCGGCGGCGACATCATCTTCACCATCACTTCCGACTGGCAGAGAAAGTTCGCTAACTGCGACTGGATGAAGATCGAGAACAACATGGACAAGCCCGTTGATGAGTTCTATCTCAACTGCCTCAAGCAGATCCCTGAGTTCGTCCAGGCATATGAGCCCGATGGCCTTAAGCCCGAAGAGTTCCAGCACTACGGCGCATTCCTTGCAACCATGAAGCAGTTCCTGGGCGGCTATGACAGCCTTGTCCAGCTGATCCGCGGCTACATGATCGTGTAATTCAGGCAGCATTTAAACCTCTTGAATCTGCTTTGGATAAATCTTCATAGAGTAAATACAGTTTTGTAACACATCAAGTTTTTTTCATACGTGCCTGCGGGATCAGGGTATTTTCCGCAGGCATGTTTTAAACAAGGGAAGGTATTTTATGGAAAAAACAATCAGACTGACAACCGCACAGGCAATCGTCAAATTCCTTGACAACCAGTATGTCTGCATGGATGGTGAAGAGACCAAGTTCGTCGAGGATTTCTTCACAATCTTCGGACACGGCATCGCAGTCGGCCTCGGCGAGGCTCTCGACCGCAACCCCGGCGGCATCCACGTGATGCAGGGCCGCAATGAGCAGGGTATGTGCCACGCAGCAACAGCTTTCGCAAAGCAGAATGACCGCAAGAAGATCATCCCCTGCGCAGCGTCTGTAGGCCCCGGCTCCGCGAACATGGTTGTTGCCTGCGCGACAGCTACTGTCAACAACATTCCTCTGCTGGTATTCCCCGCAGATACATTCGCTTCCAGACAGCCCGATCCCGTTCTGCAGCAGCTCGAGCAGTCCAACAGCCTTGCAACGACCACAAACGATGCTTTCAAGCCCGTAGTTAAATACTGGGACCGCATCCAGAGGCCTGAGCAGCTGATGAGCGCTATGATCAACGCTATGCGCGTCCTCACAGATCCCGCTGAGACCGGTGCGGTTTCCATCGGCCTTCCTCAGGACGTTGAGGGTGAGTACTATGACTATCCCGAGAGCTTCTTCAAGAAGAGAGTTCACCGCATCACCCGCCCTGTAGCTGTACAGGAAGAGCTGGAAGATGTAGCGGCTGAGATCCTTGCTTCCAAGAAGCCCCTGATCATCGTCGGCGGCGGCGTCCGCTACTCTCTGGCCGGTGAAGTGGTCGAGAACTTCTGCGAAGAGTTCGGCATCCCCTTCGGCGAGTCCCAGGGCGGAAAGAGCGCCTGCAAGTCCAGCCATCCTTACTGCCTCGGCGGTATCGGCGTGACCGGCACATCCGCTTCCAACAAGCTGGCTAAAGAAGCTGACTGCATCATCGCGATCGGCACCAGAATGAGCGACTTCACCACCAGCTCCAAGTGGCTCTTCCAGAAGGAAGGCGTCCGCTTTGTCTCCATCAACAACAGCCGTTACCATGCATATAAGTTCGACGCTGTAAAGGCTGTCGGCGATGCAAAGGTCACTGTTCAGGCTCTGGCTGAGATCCTTCGTGCCAAGGGCTACAAGAGTGCATACACCAACGAGATCGCTGATGCCAAGGCTGAGTGGGATGCAGAGCTTGAGCGCCTCGGCGGCATCGTCTGCACAGGCGAGGATTTCGAGCCCATCATCAAGGCAAGAGATCCCAGGACTGTTCCGGAATTCTATCGCCTGTATGGCACATCCCTGACCCAGACTGCAGCACTTGCAACCCTGCGCGCCTGCATGGGTCCCGACGATATCATCATCACAGCCGGCGGTTCTCTTCCCAGCTGCATGCAGCGTGTATGGAAGACCGACAAGCGCGGCGGCTACCATGTAGAGTACGGCTACAGCTGCATGGGCTATGAAGTCGGCGCATCCCTCGGCGTCAAGATGGCTGAGCCCGATGTCGAAGAGTACACCTGCATCGGCGATTCCGGTTTCCAGATGCTCAACTCTGAGCTGGGCACCATCATGCAGGAGCGCCGCAAGACCAACATCCTGGTCTTCGACAACTGCGGATTCGGCTGCATCAACAACCTGGAGATGACCCACGGTATCGGATCTATCGCAACAGAGTTCCGTTACACCGACGGCAAGAAGCCTTGCGGAGATCTGGTTCCCACAGATTACACCAAGATCGGCGAAGCTTACGGCATGAAGACCTACTCCTGCAAGAGCGTCGAAGAGCTGCGCGATGCGCTCATCGATTCCAGGAAGCAGACTGTTGCCTGCCTGTTCGACCTCAAGGTCGTTCCGAAGACCATGACAGACGGCTATGGCTCATGGTGGAACGTCGGTATGGCTATGGTCTCCGACAGCGAGAGCGTCCGCGAAGCTGCACAGGAAGTCCTTGACCGCAGAGCTGAGGCAAGGAAGTATTAATTATACCCCCGGGTTAAAAACGCATTAATGAGTAATTGAATGGCGGACAGCGGAAGGAGATCTGACAGCAGCATCGCCTCCCGCTGTCTCCAGACATGTTATATAACATATGGGTTATATAACATGTCCGGCCATATATAACGCCTATATAATGAAAGAGGTTAATCTCAATATGGTAGAAAAGAAATTATTCGGATATCCCACATTCGACGAGAATGGCGAGGAGATTCTTTCCACTTACGACAACGAATATCGCGACATGCTGATGGATGTCCGTCTCTATCGTATGGCTGCCGGCAGCACAAGAGAGTTCTGCAGAGAAGGCGAAGAAATCGCAGTCCTGCTTCTTTCCGGCGAAATCACCTTTAAGTGGGCGGAAGGCGAGAAGACTGTCTCCAGAAAAGACGTCTTCACAGAAGGCCCCTGGGCGCTTCACGTCTCCGGCGGCAAGAAGATCACCGTCACGGCAGTGAAGGACGCTGAGATTCTTGTGCAGTGCACACAGAACGAGAAGGATTTTGCTTCCCGTCTGTATTCTCCTGAAGATGCTCCCTGGGCATACTCCGGCGCAAAGGGCAAATTCGGGGATACCGCTAACCGCCAGGTCAACACCATCTTTGATCATGACATCTGCCCTGAGTCCAATATGGTTCTCGGCGAAGTCATGAATGACCGCGGCAACTGGTCCGGATATCTGCCTCACAGACATCCCCAGCCCGAGCTCTACTACTTCAAATTTGACCGCCCTGAAGGCTTCGGCGCCAGCTTCGTCGGCGACGATGTTTTCAAGAGTGTTGACAACAGCTTCTCCGCTATTCCCGGCGGAAGGCTTCATCCCCAGTCGGCAGCTCCCGGCTATCTGATGTACACCTGCTGGATGATCCGTCATCTGCCCGGCAATCCCTGGCTGCAGACTGACCGCTGCGAAGATGATGCCTATGTATGGCTTCACGACGCAAAGATCGTCAACCAGCCCTGGTAATTAAAGAGCATGGAAGGGAGTGCAGGTCTGTGATCTTATTCACAGGCCGGTCACTCGGCCTTTACAATTATTAGTGTCTTTTTTAAAGGAGAGGAAAAAGCATGGCTACTCTGAACAAAGATTTAGTAAAACTGGGTATCGCTCCGATCGGCTGGACAAACGATGATATGCCTGA
>JBGUNJ010000181.1:0-24986 GCA_045117315.1 Lachnospiraceae bacterium
CTGCCATCGATCAGTCCATATCCCGTAATCACACCGTCAGAGGATTCCCGGGCTGCTGCCATGTTGAAGTCGGTAGCCCTGGCCTTGACCAGCGCGCCGATCTCAACAAAGCTGTTTGCGTCGAGCAGAGATTGAATCCGCTGTCTCGCTTTTGAAGTACTGCTCATGTTTTGGACCTCCAAATCACTAAAAATGAATTATAACAATCGCCGGGATCCGGGGACCCCGCCGAAATATGCATGCTCCGCCAGTGCCCGAAAGCACCGGGGAAGTCGATCACTGCAATCCCCCCTGCGGATCAACCCTTTTTTCCCCTTCATTCAAAATGCCTGCAAGGGCAAATATTTGTGAAGTGCATTTTTTCGCATGCAATTTAAAGTATACCACAGTATAAAAAAAACAGGAACTGTCATAATCATAAAATAAACATTCTTTTTTTTCTATAAATACAGCTATTTGCCCTGTGATAAGAATCGGAAACGGGGAATCGTCACATTCCGTATTGTTTTCCGACTTTCAACCAGATTCGGAATATCAATAGTTATAGTAAAGTCCTTAAAGATTCCGGTGTCGCTCAACCGGCCAATCATCTTTCCCAGGTATGGATCTCATCAGGGCGCAGCATTAAACAAACCCCTGACGGCCGGGTTTCAGACATTCAAGCCTGTGTTCACCTCTTCCTCAGCCTCCTCCCGGAATTCCTCCATGCGGGACGTATCCGGTTCCGGCAGATCATTGACAGAGCTCAGGCCGAAGGACCGGAGAAACTGCTCCGTAGTGCCGAAAAGAAGGGGCCTTCCCGGCACTTCTTTTCTTCCCACTTCACGTACCAGGTCAAAAGAGATCAGTCTGTTGATCGCGAAGTCGCTATTGACTCCGCGGATGTTTTCGACTTCCATCCTGGTCACGGGCTGCTTGAAAGCGATGATGGAAAGTGTCTCCATCAGAGTCGGTGTCAGCCTGGGTTTTTTGGGCTCACTGGCGATCCTGATCAGATAGTCCAGCAGGTCCGGCCTGGTAGACAGCTGGATTGCATCCTCGTAGCGGTTCAGGGCCAGTCCGCTGGATGGCTTTGCGCACTTTTCGGCCAGAAGTCCCGCGACGGACTCCGCGCGCTCTGTGGAAATCTGAAGCGCCCTGGCCAGCATATCGATTGAAACCGCGTCACCCATGGCAAAAAGGATCGCCTCCATGGCGGCGACAAGTGTGTCGTCAGAAGCCTCCTGCGAAAAACTTTCCTGCAAAGGACCTTCCTGCAGAGGATTTTCCGGCAAAGAGCCTTCCTGCAAAAGGCTTTCCTGTTGAGGGCTTTCCTGCAAAGAGCCTTCCTGCGGTCCGGTTACAGGTGATCCGGATGATTTAATGCTGTTCTCTGTGTGATCCAAAGCCTTTCCTCCCCAAATGAATAGCTGTGCAAACAGATATCCGCCGCAAGGCGGAAAATATATTGCACGGGCCGTGTCATGAAAAAGAACCCCGGCAGATTGCCGGGGTTCTCTGATTTCGTTTATTTGACATGTCCTGTACACGGACAATCCGGCAGGCTCTCTCTTTCTGCCGTATCAGCGCAGATAAACGACAGCGCTCGAACAGATCATATCCGGATCAGTTATACTTGCGCTTTCTGGCAGCTTCGGACTTTTTCTTGCGCTTTACGCTGGGCTTTTCGTAATGCTCTCTTTTACGAATTTCCTGCTGGATGCCCGCCTTGGCACAGCTTCTCTTGAAGCGGCGAAGTGCGCTGTCCAATGTCTCATTCTCTTTGACAATAACGCTTGACATATGCTCTACCCTCCCTTCAGTCCCCTCAGTTCGACACCGAATGTCCAGACTGAACAGGTTATTTATCATATTTGTTGACAGGGAATAGTTGTTTTTCCGATTATTTTTGATTCCCTGAGAAAACATGCATTACAATTATAACACAGTATTTTTATCCGTCAACAACTTTTGCTTAAAGCACGGAAGTTTTGTCTGCCTCCGGTCAGCCTTTCAGCATGCCCTGCAGTACCTCGGCAGCTTTCTCCAGCGCGGCGGGAATACCGGCGGGATTCTTGCCGCCTGCCTGTGCCATGTTGGGACGGCCGCCGCCGCCTCCTCCGACTTCCCTGGCCACAGCCTTGATCAGGTTGCCTGCATGGGCTCCCTTCTTAATGGAGTCCTCGGTAGCCATGGTCATCAGGCTGACCTTGCCGTCCTTCTCGGAGATGAGGAGTACGACACCGCCGCCCATCTTTTCTTTGAGCTGGTCGCCCAGGTCGCGAAGTCCGTTCATGTCGACTCCGGGAACCGCGGAGGCAAGGAACTTGACGCCGCCAATCTCCTTTACCTTGTCCATGACATCGCCCAGGGCAGACTGTGCCTGTTTGGCCTTGAGGGACTCGACTTCGCCGCGGGCAGCCTTGAGCTCTTCCTGCAGCTTTTTGATATGATCCGCGAGAGTTGCGGGAGTCGCTTTTACAAGGGCAGCCGCCTCGTTGATCTCGTGTTCCATCTCTTCATAATAGGCGCGGACGTTGTCGCCGGTCAGGGCCTCGATCCTGCGGACGCCGGCAGCGACGCCGTTCTCGGACAGGATCTTGAACTGGCCGATGCGGCTGGTGTTGTCCACATGGGTTCCTCCGCAGAGCTCTGTGGAGAAATCCCCCATCTTGACAACGCGGACTTCATCGCCATACTTCTCGCCGAACAGAGCCATGGCTCCGCTCTTCTTTGCATCATCGATGCTCATGACAGCGGTTTTGACATCGAGGCCTTCACCGATCTTCTCATTGACAAGATCTTCGACCCTTTTCAGCTCCTCAGGGGTCATTGCCTGATAATGGCTGAAGTCAAAGCGGGTCCTGCCCGCATCCTGATAGGAGCCCTTCTGCTCGACATGAGTGCCCAGGACTTCACGCAGGGCCTTCTGCATCAGGTGGGTCGCGCTGTGGTTGCGGCAGGTGTCGCGGCGCTCTTTCTCATCGACAGTAAGAGTCACAGTATCTCCCATCTTGAACATACCGGAAGTGACCACGCCTATGTGGGCAACCTTCTGTCCGGAGACGGGCTCGGTCTTCTCCACCTTGAAGGAAGAAGTCCCACAGGTGATGACGCCGATGTCGCCGACCTGTCCGCCCTTGGTTGCGTAGAAGGGGGTCTTCTCTGTGATGATGGCAGCGCGCTGACCGTCTGTGACAGCGTCCGCGACCTCATCGGGACCGGTCTTCTCACCCTTCTCATCCGTATCTGCCAGATGTGCAAGGGCGACGATCTTTGAAGTATCAGTGAGGCGGTCGTAGCCGGTGAATTCGGTCACGATCGCGGCATCCATCTGATCATAGACAGTTGCGGCAGCACCGCTCATGCTGGTCTTGATCCAGGATCCCTTAGACTTCTGTCTGGCCTCTTCACGGGCCTCTTCGAAGCCGGCCTGATCGACAGTGCAGCCGTTCTCGGCAGCAACGTCTTCGGTGGAGTCGATCGGGAATCCATAGGTATCATAAAGAAGGAAGGCATCCTTGCCGGAAATCTCGGTCTTTCCTTCCGCTTTGAGCTTTTTGAGCATGCCGCCCAGGATCTCGAGACCCTGGTCGATGGTCTTTTCAAAGCGTTCTTCCTCGAGGCGGATATTGTTGAGGATAAACTCCTGCTTCTCTTCCAGTTCGGGATAGCCGCCCTTGGAGCCTTCTATGACAGCCTTTGCGAGGGTAGTCATAAATGCCTCGCGGATTCCCAGCTTGCGGCCCTGACGGATGGCGCGGCGGATCAGGCGGCGAAGAACATAGCCCCTGCCCTCGTTGGTGGGCATGATTCCGTCTGAGATCATGAAAGTCGTGGAGCGGATATGGTCAGTGATGATACGGACAGAGACGTCTGTCTCGTGATCTTTACCGTACTCGCAGTGAGCCAGCTCGCAGACTTTGTCGCGCAGGGCGCGCACGGTATCAACGTCAAAGAGGGACTCGACGTCCTGGACTGCGACGGCCAGACGCTCCAGACCCATGCCTGTGTCGATATTTTTCTGCACGAGCTCGGTGTAGTTGCCGTGCCCGTCGTTGTTGAACTGTGAAAAGACGACGTTCCAGACTTCCATATAGCGGTCGCCTTCGCCGCCCATGACGTCATCGGGACCGTTGCCCCACTTCTCACCGCGGTCGTAATAGATCTCGGTGCAGGGACCGCAGGGACCTGAGCCGTGCTCCCAGAAGTTGTCTTCCTTACCGAATTTATAGATGCGGTCCTCCGGAATATGCATGTCATTTTTCCAGATATCGAAAGCCTCATCGTCGTGTTCATAGACAGACGGATAGAGACGTTCGGGATCCAGACCGACCCATTCGGTCAAAAATTCCCATGCCCACGGAATGGACTCTTTTTTGAAATAATCGCCGAAGGAGAAGTTGCCCAGCATCTCGAAGAAAGTGCCGTGGCGGGCAGTCTTGCCGACGTTCTCCAGATCGCCGGTGCGGATGCACTTCTGGCATGTGGTCACACGTGTGCGGGGCGGGATCTCCTGGCCCGTGAAATAGGGCTTTAAGGGAGCCATGCCGGAGTTGATGATCAGAAGGCTCTTGTCGTTGTGGGGAACAAGGGAAAAGCTGTTCAGACGCAGATGTCCCTTGCTCTCGAAAAACTTCAAAAACATCTCGCGCAGCTCATTTACACCGTATTTTTTCATTGCCAAATCAAATCCTCTACATTTAATAAACAAGTCAAATGTCATCGCAGTGTCCCGGGCAAGCCCGGTCACTGTGATGCCGCTTGACAGCTTGTAGTGTAAAAAACAAGTTGCGATTGCTCCGCCGGCCTCTCGCGGCCGCTCACGCAATCGCACCAAACACGACTCGCATATCGCGCTGCCAGCTTCGCTTCGCAGCTGCTTCTATGCTCGTCCGTGTTTGGCTGTCAAATGTCATCGCAGTGTCCCGGGCAAGCCCGGACACTGTGATGCCGCTTGACAGCTTGTTTTTCAGAAATCAAACTTATCCAGGAACCATGCGTCAAGCTGGTCGATCGGGACACGGACCTGCTCCATGCTGTCGCGCATGCGGATGGTGACGGCCTTGTCCTCAGCGGACTCAAAATCGTAAGTCAGGCAGAAAGGAGTACCGATCTCGTCCTGTCTGCGATAGCGCTTGCCGATGTTGCCGCGGTCGTCGAATTCGCAGTTGTAATGTCTGCTGAGCTTCTTGTAGATCTCGAAAGCATCTTCGGAAAGCTTCTTGGAAAGGGGAAGGACACCGATCTTGACGGGTGCCAGCGCGGGATGGAAACGCATGACGGTGCGCTTGTCGCCGCCCTCGAGCTCCTCTTCGTCATAGGCCGCGCAAAGGAAGGCCAGAGTGACGCGGTCCGCGCCCAGTGAAGGCTCGACAACGTAAGGGATGTAGCGGGTCTTCTTCTGGTCATCGAAATAGGTCAGGTCCTCTCCGGAGGTGTTCTGGTGCTGGGTCAGGTCGTAGTCGGTCCTGTCCGCGATGCCCCACAGCTCGCCCCATCCGAAGGGGAACAGGAACTCAATGTCCGTGGTCGCCTTGGAGTAGAAAGAGAGCTCCTCGGGGTCGTGGTCGCGCATACGGGTCTCTTCAGGCTTGAGGCCGAGGGTCATCAGCCAGTTCCAGCAGAAATCCTTCCAGTATTTGAACCACTCGAGGTCGGTGTCGGGCTCGCAGAAGAACTCGAGCTCCATCTGCTCGAACTCACGGGTGCGGAAGGTGAAGTTGCCGGGTGTGATCTCGTTGCGGAAGGACTTACCGATCTGGCAGATACCGAAGGGGATCTTCTTTCTGGAAGTTCTCTGGACATTCTTGAAGTTGACAAAAATACCCTGAGCAGTCTCGGGACGCAGATAGACGGTCGCGCTGGAATCCTCGGTGACACCCTGGAAGGTCTTGAACATCAGGTTGAACTGACGGATATCGGTCCAGTGGAACTTGCCGCAGGTGGGGCAGGCGACACTGAATTTGTTGATGAAGCTCATCATCTCATCTGCTGTCCAGCCGTCGACGCTGCCGTCCAGAGTCATCTCCTTCTCAGCCGCGTAGCTCTCGATCAGCTGGTCGGCGCGGAAACGGGCGCCGCAGGCCTTGCAGTCCATGAGCGGGTCGGAAAAGCTTGCCAGATGTCCGCTGGCGATCCAGGTTTTGGGATTCATAAGGATGGCGCAGTCTACGCCCACGTTCTCGGGGGTCTCGGTGACAAACTTCTGCCACCAGGCCTTCTTGACGTTGTTCTTGAGCTCAACGCCCAGATTTCCGTAATCCCAGGTGTTGGCCAGACCGCCGTAGATCTGGGAACCGGGATAGATGAATCCTCTGTTGTTGCACAGGGCAACGATCTTTTCCATTGTCTTTTCCATACTCGCTGTAACTCCTTTGCTTTTTTTCTTTCAAATCTCCCGCTCAGATCCTCCCGGCAGGGAGTTCCGGCGTCAGATGATATGGCAAATATCCATTGTCGTGATTAAAGAAAAACCACCGAACTACCATTATAGAGCAGAAATATGTGTTTTTCAACAACAAATAATCTCCCTGAAGTCAACCGGAAACAATCCGGAAATAACCGGAAATAATCCCGGCGGGATGATCAGGGAGGAAATATCCAGGAACTGTGGCTCCGGAAAAATTCTCCGGAAATAATTGTCCCGGAAAAAACCGCCCCTCAAATAACTACAGGGTCAGCGCCTTGAGAATATCCAGACTCTCGAAATGGTGGTTGAGGCTTCTTTTCACAGATACTTCCGCGATGTGCTCAAGCTCCACGAGAACGGAATCCTTCACCGCGAAAGTGTAGAGTGTCCTGATCGGGGATGACACGATGTGTTCCACTGCCTGAAGGGCAGACGCCGAAAAGCCATGTTCCTGCGAAGGCGGCAGAAATTCTCCCTCGATTGCCGTAGCCCGGATCTCGAAGACCGCCCTCACCAGTCGCTGCGGAATGCGGTTCGATTCCAAGGCCCGGAAGGACTGGTAGGCCAAAAGGAGCAGGGCCGACTCATCATTATTTTCCCTTGTTACATACTGAAGAAACTCCGCAAAATAGGAGGCGTAGCAGGTCGCCTCCATATCATTTCTGAGTTTTTCAAAAAATGTCTGCAGCTTTGCCTCGACAAGTACGTTGGAATTTCTGCCGGGCCGGATCCTGTAGGTTCCGAAACAGAAAGGAAGGGATACTGCCATCAGCGGGCTTCCCGGGCGGCGGGCGCCGCGGGCAAAGCAGGCGATCTTCCCCCTCTCCCTTGTCAGCAGGACGACCCTGCGGTCATATTCTCCGGCCGGCGTGCTCGCGAGGACAAGCGCCGTCAGATCTGTAAGGTCGTCATTCATAGCCTGCACACTTCCTCTTTAAAATACCTGTGCCAATAATCCCGCGTTTTGCAAACATTTATGATTAAATCTGCGCGCTGCTACGCTCTTAAGAGCTCTCGCAAACCACGCAGTGGTTTGTTATCGCCCAACACATTCACAAACATGTATGATCAGAGCTTCCTGTCGTCGTAGCCGAATGATCTCATCTGGGTGTCATCATCCTTCCAGTCGCGGCGGACCTTGACCCAGAGCTTGAGGTTAACCTGGCACTGCAGCATATTCTCGATGTCCTTGCGAGCGTCCATGCCGATTTTGCGGAGCATTTCCCCGCCCTTGCCGATCACGATGCGCTTGTGGCCTTCTCTCTCACAGATAATGGAGGCGTCGATATCGCAGATGTCTCCCTTGCCCTTGCGGGAGCGCATCTTCATGGACTCGATCGTCACGGCGATGCCGTGGGGCACCTCCTCCTGCAAAAGACGCAGGGCCTTCTCCCGGACGATTTCCCCGGCAATTTCCCGCTCGGTCTGCGTCGTCACCATGTCCTCGTCGTAGAAGGGCTGACCAACCGGCATCAGATCGAAGATGTCCTTCATCAGCCGGTCCACCCCGTCGCCTGTGCGGGCACTCACCGGAATGATCTCGTGAAAGACACCCAGGCGGGCAAACTCATCGATGACGGGAAGGATCTCGGCTTTTTTGACCTTGTCGATCTTGTTAATCACGACGATGACAGGAGTTTTGACTTCTTTCAGGAGTTCAATGATCAGCTTGTCCTCCTCGGAAATCTTCTGGCGCGGCTCGACCAGCCACAGGATCACATCCACTTCCTTAAGCGTTCCCTTTGCCGCTTTGACCATATAGGTACCCAGCTTTGTGCGGCTCTGGTGTATGCCGGGAGTATCCAGAAAGACGATCTGCCCCTCCTCACCGGTATAAATGGTGCGGATCCTGGTGCGCGTCGTCTGGGGCTTATAGGAAGTGATGGCAATCTTCTGCCCGATCATACGGTTCATCAGGGTCGATTTGCCGACGTTGGGCCGGCCTATGATCGTGGCAAAACCGGCTTTTTTGAGTACGGGGACGGAAGGCTCTTCCTCTCCTTCAGTTATTTCTTCTTCCTGACCGGCAGACAATTCTTCTTCCTCTCCTTCAGTCATTTCTTCTTCCTGACCGGCAGACAATTCTTCTTCCTCTCCTTCAGTCATTTTTTCCTCCTGACCTTCAGACAGTTCTTCATCCTGGCCCACGGACAGTTCCGATTCCTGACCGGCAGAAGCTTCCAGCTCTTCCGTGGAAGTCCGGGTCAGGTCTTTTTCTATGTTTTCAGTCATTCTTTCCTCCATATCGAGGGGTATGCCTGTTCGCTTTTTAACCCTCGCTTTGATCTGTTTTATTCATCTGAAGACCGTGATCACACCAGCTTTCGGATTTCTCCGAAGAGTTCGGAGTTCCCGCGGATCTTGGAGTCGCTGCCCACAACACAAAGGCAGTCATCCGCCATGATCGCGTCAAGATATGCCGCCATAGAGCGGATGTCCCCGCATGTCGCGTCAAGCACCTGGTTCCGCTCCTTCTGGAGTTTTTCCTCTGTCAGTCCCGACAGGTAGGACGAAAGTGAATATCTGCCGTAGACACAGGGGGTCATGGGCTGGTCGAGAGCACTCACCGCTCCGATGATGTACTTGGTCATAGTGCGCTCATCGGCATTGAAATCTCTCAGGAAAGCCGCGGTCTCCTCGAATGTCTTTATGGTGCGGCTCAGGTGGGGATCCCTGTAAGAGACAAGGAAGCCGAATCCGTCCCTGTTCAAGCCGCTCATGCAGCCGTAGGCACCGCCCTCCACACGCACTTTGCCCCAGAGGTATTCGTAACCCAGCAGTACCCTGAGTACACGAAAAGCCCCTGTCGGCTCCAGGCCTGCTTTCATATAGTTTCCGGCGCGGCAGACAAACTGCACCTGGCCTGCCGTCGTAAGCCCCTCATTCTTCTTTTCCAGAACCGGGCTGAACCTCTCCCCGGGCCTCTGCACGGGAGGATTGAGTTCTCCCGCCAGCTGCTTCGCAAGGGCCAGTATTTCAGGAATGTCCTCTTCGCAGGCCGTGCAGTCAAAGGTCATATTATCCGCGCGGAAGACGGCCGCCGCCATATCGCGCAGGTCATTGCAGAGTTTCTGAGCTTCCGCGGGATCTTCCATGGCTTTGCATATGCTGTCCAGTTTGTCATAGGCCCCCAGTCCGGAGATCAGGTCCATGAAGGCAGCGGGCTGGGAAATATAGGAAAGCGCCCTCTGGAGCGCGGTCGCGTGTCCGGATGACGACATGCCTGCTCTCATTCCTGCCCGCTCTTCTTCCAGCACTTCCAGGATGCGCTCCGGCATGTTGTAATTTGTCTTCAGAAGGATCTCCCTGACCAGTTCAAAGGCAGCACTCAGATTTTTATGAAGTGCCTTGAGCGAGACTTCAAATGTCAGGCGCCATCCCTTGTCCTCTTCGGGACTGCCATACCACTTGTAGCCCGAAACGACGCAGGAGATGCCTCCTGTGCAGATATTGATCTCATGACCCAGAGATGCATAGCTGTACTTTTCGGTGTCCAGAACCCTGAAGAGAGTCTTGAAAGCGCCCAGCAGACGGATATATTTCTCGGGCAGATCCCGGATGTCAAAGATGAAAGTAATATAGTCGATATGATTGGTTGACAGAGGATGTGTGATCACAGTCCTGCCGTCAATCTCCCTGACATCATTTACCAGCGGGACAGTCTTGCGTGTGAGATCCTCCCTCTTCAGCATGGGGATCTTGCGGATGTCCTCCTCCGAATCCGGAGTCTGCTGCCATTTCCTCAGGGCTTTGAAATCTTCGACGATCTGTTCTCTCTCTTCCCGGCTGAGTCCCTCCGCGAATTTTTTCATGCGCAAGCGCATCTTTTCGTCCAGCCGGTTCGAGAGTCCCTGTTCGGGTTTGAGAACGACTACCGCGCAGTGGGGATTGTCAAGCAGATTCTCTCTGATGATATTTTCAAAATATCCCTGGTCCGCCTTTTTCCTGAGCTCGTCGAACCAGCTGCCTATGCAGAGGCCGACAAAAGGCTTGCTGTCATCATAGAGCCAGGTCTCCAGGGCGTTCAGGCCGTAGATGAGCCCTTTGGAGTAAGAGCCGTAGTCCGCCTCTCTGTAGCGGAACTCGTAGCGGTTGATCCCCGCCTCGATGGCGCGGCGCTCAAGTCCCTTCTCTGCCAGTCCGGCCAGCGTGTCTCTGATGACCTTTACAAATTCATCCTTGCGGGCGGGATCGGTGTATTTGGATACAATCGAGTAGCAGGGCTGACGGATTCCTGTGTCAAAGGAGGCAAATACATCCTCGCCCAGTCCTCTGTCACGCAGCGCCTTGCGGACGGGAGCGCCCTCAGCGTCGCAAAGAGCATAGGTGAGGATCTGAATGGCCATATTCCTGCGGGCGTCCAGCCCGTCAGGAGCCACGCAGACGTTCCAGGACAGGAAGGACTTTCCGGCGGGATCCTCTTCCGGCAGGATTGAATAGGTGCATTCCTTCTCCACAGGTGCTTCAAAGGCATCCTCAGTCCTGATCGCGGAGTCAATCTCCAGCCGGTCAAAATGAGAAAGATAGTTTTCATCGATCCATGTCAGGCGCTCCGCCATATCCATATCTCCGTAGAGGTAGATATAGCTGTTGGACGGGTGATAGTAACGTCTGTGAAAATCCAGATATGCCTCGTAGGTCAGGTCCGGAATATTGACCGGATCGCCTCCGGACTCGTGGGCATAAGTGGTGTGAGGATAGAGGGCGGAATTGATTCCCCTTAAGAGAATATCTTCAGCGTTGGCCAGCGCCCCCTTCATCTCATTGTAAACGACGCCGTTGACCTTGATCTCACTGTCGGCGTCCTCCGCTTCATAGTGCCAGCCTTCCTGGCGGAAGATGTTCTGTTCTTTATAAATATTGGGATAAAATACAGCATCCAGGTACACATGCATGAGATTTTTAAAATCCGTGTCATTACAGCTGGCAACCGGATAGACTGTTTTGTCCGGATAGGTCATGGCGTTCAGGAAAGTGTTGAGCGAACCCTTGGCCAGTTCGATGAAAGGATCCTTGATCGGGAACTCTCTGGAACCGCACAGGACAGTGTGCTCGATGATATGAGCGACCCCGGTGGAATCCTCCGGAGGTGTGCGGAAGGCGATGTAAAATACTTTATTTGTGTCCATTTTGGGCAGCAGGGCAATGCGGGCGCCGGTCTTTTTATGACGCAGCAGCCAGCTGTCACTGTCGATATCGGAGAGAAACTCATGCGAGACCACCTCATACGCCGAAAGATTTTCAATCCCTTCCCCGGTATTTAATGAAACACTCTTTTCATGTACAGATTCCATATATTTCCTTTTCTTCCTTTCTGACGGAAAATAAAACAATTGTTGAAATGAATAATTAAATGTATTGCCAAATAAATATGCGGGATCATTGTGTCCCTGATAAAAAAATCCTGAGGCTGTCTCCGCATACCGGCGGGTCTCAGAATCCTGATCTGTCTTTAACCTCAATATCTTTTTATAACATCTAAACAATTATTTGTAAATCGAAATGCCCCGCCCCGGACGGAAGCAATAAATCATTTATGATAATCTCCCGATAAGCCACAAATGAAAATGTCCTGTCCCGGACGGAATCTCAAAAATTCTCCGCGCCGGACTGAAGCT
This sequence comes from Lachnospiraceae bacterium, assembly GCA_045117315.1. Lineage (GTDB taxonomy): Bacteria > Bacillota > Clostridia > Lachnospirales > Lachnospiraceae > CAG-791. The sequence continues at coordinate 12,010 of JBGUNJ010000181.1, forward strand.
CATAAAAAGTCAAAAAAGGTGAGCCGGATCATTTCCGGCTCACCCCTATGGTCATTAGGAAGGTGTAGTTTTTGATTTATCACTCCGCATTGGTTACCGGCCAAAGCCCGGAAATGCGGCAGGACCGCTGTCCCTTATCCGGAACCCTGAATTTATTCCTCAGTTCCCTCTTCCTCTGCTTCCTCAGCAGGAGCTTCCTCAGCCTCTTCTTCCTCAGCAGGAGCTTCTTCTTCATCGTCTTCTTCGGTCTCTTCGAAGTCGTCATCATCGTCTTCAAAGTAATCGAAGTCGTCGTCAAAATCATCATCGTCATAGTCATCATAATAATCAGGTGTCAGGAAACGATACACACCATAGGCAATAAGAGCCACGATGACCACTCCGCCGATCAGAGCCAGGCACCAGACCAGCTTGTTCTCAGACTCCTTGTTTTTAGCTTTGACGGCATCGATCAGTTCCTGAAATTTCGCTTTGGTCACATCAATATACATCGTTCGCTCCTCCTGTTTTTTTCTTGCAATTACTCTGCAGAAGATCTGCATGGGCATATGTCTAATCAATATTACTATAACACTTGCTGAAGCCTATTTCCACTAAAAAATGAAATGATGTCAGGCTCGAAAAAAATACGATGAAGGGAATCTGATCACAAATCTGAACGCTGTACAGTCAGTTTCATTCACAGCTTCTGCAGTTTTGCAAACCCTGCATACATGATCTTCTGACCGCAGTCATCAAACAGTACGGTGACTTTATAATCCCTGGGTGTCTTTTCGATGGCCTTGACGGTGCCGTCCCCGTATTTGACATGCCGGACCCGGTCGCCATCCGTATAGTCCGGCTTCCCGGGAGTAACGCTTCCTTTTTTCGCCCCTGTTGCCTTCCCGGTCCTGCCCGCGGCCGTTCTGGCAATGTAGGGTTTTCTGGCATCGTCTGTATGGGGCCTGACATTGACGGCTTTAGGGCGTCTGTCCGGCCTGCCCGAGGATGAGGAGGAAGGAGCATCAGCCCCTCCCCGGGGTCCTGTGCCTGTTCCGTATGTTCCGCCTGCTCCGTATGTTCCGCCTGTTCCAAATGTTCCGTATGCTCTGCCGGCCCCGCCCGCAGCGGAACCCAGATCTGCGTTTCTGCCGGAAGCAGGAGCTTTTTTCCCCGATAAGCCGGCAAATCCGGGAAGCTCCGAGATATCTTTTCCAAACCCGGGGTTCCTGCCGGCAGTGAAAGGTCTGTCTTTTCCAAATCCCGGTTCAGAAGACCTGCCGGCAGTGAAACGCCCACCCTGGCCGCTTCCTGCTGCAGAAGACCTGCCGGTACCGGAGAATCCGCCTTTCCCGGTTCCTGCCGCAGGGAATCTGCCGCTGCTGCCTCGCCGCACCGAGCCGAAGCCGAAGTCATCTGTATCACCGAAGCCATAGTCGTCTGAACCGCTGAAATCATCATAGTCTTCGTCTCGGAAGCTGTAGCTTCTTCTTCCCCGGCCTGAACCGCTCTCATCCAGCAGATCCTCCGGAATCTCGGCCAGAAAGCGGCTCACGGGATTGTACTGCACTTCTCCCCGCATCATACGGGTCCTTGCGCTGATGAGCGTGAGGTCCTCCATGGCCCGGGTGATTCCGACATAGGCCAGGCGGCGCTCTTCTTCCACCGCTTCGCCGGTGTAATCCTGCAGGGACTGATAGCTGGGAAAAACATTGTCCTCCATGCCGGTGATATAGACGTGGGGAAATTCCAGTCCCTTGGCGCTGTGCAGTGTCATGAGCAGGACACGGTTATCCCCCTCCGCTACACTGTCTATGTCCGCGACCAGGGCGACATCCTCGAGAAAACCGGAAAGAGTGGCTTCGGTGTCCTCTTCTTCCATTCGCTGCTCGTAATCCGCCAGCTTGCCGATCAGTTCTTCTATGTTGTTCTCGCGGTCATCGGCATCCTCTTCGCCCGAAGTCCGAAGAGCTTCGATATAGCCCGTTGCTTCAAGAACATGCCTGGCCAGATCCACAAGGGTGTGGGTGAGGCCGTACTCCCTGCACTCCCGGATCATATCCGCAAAGTCCCTGAGTTTGAGCCCGGCTTTTTTGACACCGGGAATCTGGTCTCCCTTTTCCATCACTGAAAAGAGACTGGTCTCTTCCTGTGCCGCGTATTCGGCAGCCCTGTTCAGTGTCGTCGCCCCGATACCTCTTCTGGGAACGTTTATGATCCTGCGCACAGCCAGGTCATCGCGTCCGTTGTCAATGGTCTTGAGATAGGCCAGTACGTCCTTGATCTCTCTTCTGTCATAGAAATTGGTTCCGCCGACCACATTGTAGGGGATTGATCCCAGGACAAACCTCTCCTCCAGCAGGCGGGACTGGGCATTGGTCCTGTAGAGAACGGCAAAGCTGCTGTAAGTCAGGGCGCTGTCCCTGCTGATTTTGGACTTGATATCCTCCGCGACAAAGGAGGCCTCTTCCATGGCAGTGGAGAAACTCCTGACATGAACTCTGCCCCCCGCCCCGTGGTCCGTCCAGAGAGATTTGTCCTTTCTGGTCCGGTTGTTGCGGATCACGGCGTTAGCGGCGTCCAGAATGTTCTGGGTCGAGCGGTAGTTCTGCTCCAGACGGACCACCATGGCATCCGGATATACTTTTTCAAAATCCAGGATATTCCGGATATCGGCGCCCCGGAATTTGTAGATCGACTGGTCATCGTCACCCACGACACAGAGGTTTTTGTGGGCGCCCGCCAGCAGGCGGACCAGTTCGAACTGGGCCCCGTTGGTATCCTGGTATTCATCCACCATGATATAGCGGAAGCGCTGCTGATACATATCCAGCACTTCGTCGTGGGAATGGAAAAGCTCCACGGTCAGCATGAGAAGATCGTCAAAATCCAGCGCATTGTTTTTGCGCAGGAGGCGCTGATATTCCTCATAGGCCATGCCGATCTGCTTTTTGCGGAAACTGACCCCGTCGTTTTCCTCGCGGAACATAAGCGGTGTCAGAAGCTCGTTTTTGGCAGCAGAAATACAGGAGAGGATCTCCCTCTCCCTCAGTTCTTTTGTGTTGATGCGGAGGGTCTTGCAGGCCTCCTTCATCAGCGTCTTCTGATCATCGGTATCATAGATCGCGAAAGTGGGCTCATAGCCCAGCAGGTCGATGTGGCGCCTCAGAATGCGGACGCACATGGAGTGAAAGGTGGAGATCCAGACTCCGTGGGAACTGCCTCCCAGAATCTTGTCCACCCTCTCCCGCATCTCGCCCGCGGCCTTGTTGGTAAAGGTGATCGCCAGAATATTCCAGGGATTCACCTCGCACTCATCGATCAGATACGCGATGCGGTGTGTGATCACACGGGTCTTGCCGCTGCCGGCACCCGCCAGGATCAGGACAGGACCTTCTGTCTGGAAACAGGCTTTCTGCTGCTCCCGGTTCAATGTTTCATATATGGACATAAATGGTATCTTTCTCCATTTTCATCATTCGTAATTTGCGGTACACCGCCTCAGATACTGTAAGTATTCTCAATTTGCGGTACACCGCCTCAGATACTTTAAGAATTCTCAACTTGCGGTACACCGCCTCAGATACTTCAATACAGATGCAATTTGAGTACACCGACGTAAAGCCGAAGCAAGTCATCATAGCTGTATGGGCCGGTTCAGGCAAGATCCAAGTCCAGGATCTTTTCGATCAGGAGTTTGCGCACATAGACTTCAGCGCTGAGACGGCAGATCAGGGAGAATCGCTGCAGTAAAGCCCTGTCCTCTGCGGGAATATCGCCGAATTCACCTGAGGCCAGTTCGATCTGTTCCGTGATCTCCCTGTGGATCTTGGGCAGCATCCCTTCGATATCATCCATGATCCGGTCATAAATCTCCGGGAGTTGAAGGGTCTGCGGCGCCCCGTCCCTTTTATGGGCCTCTTTTATTTCGCTTTGCGTGAGTTTCTGTTCGCCGGCCCCGCGCCTTTTTTCGGAGGACTCCCTCTTCTTTTCGCCCGGATCACGCTTTTTATCGGAAGCGTCCCGTTTTTTATCCGCAAATGCTTCCGGCGCACTGTACTCTATGACAGGCGCGGTGATCGATTTGATATCACTGATGGAGAGAAAGCTCTTCATGTAATAGATCATGATCAGCAGCATCATATGTTCGCGGCTGTATTTCTTTTTCACCGGAGGATGCAGGACCTTGTTCTTGACATAATTGTTGATCATGGTCTTGGTCAGGAATTTGTCTTCCTCCGGATCACGGGAAATCGGACGCAGATTATCCTGCAGAAAGGTCGTGACCTGATCCATGTAGAGATCGATCCCCGGGATATCTGACGCGTGGATATTGGGAAAGTTCTCGAATATCTCTTCCAGAATTCTTTCTGTTTCACTTGTTCTGGTACTCATGGGGAACGTCCTCCCTCCGGATTATCCGATCCTGAATCTGTGTCAGCCGGCCGCCTCTTTTTCCGCGGCGGCGGTTTTTTTCATCTCTCTGGCGTTTTCCAGAGCCGCTGAGGAAATCTCTCCGGCGCCCAGGAGTCTGGCCAGTTCCCGGTCGCTTTCACCCGGCTGCAGTCTGCGTATGTGGGTCGCCGTACTGTCGTCACCTGCCTCTTTGGCGATCAGGTAATGGCTGTCCTGCATGGCCGCGATCTGGGGCAGGTGCGTGATGCAGAGAATCTGATGGTCCTTTGCCAGCCTTCCCATGCGGCCCGAGACCTTCCAGGCAGTCTGACCGCTGATTCCGGTGTCAATCTCGTCAAAAATAAATGTGTATATGTCATCCTTGCCGGCAAAGACGGTCTTTAGCGCCAGCATGATCCTGGAGAGTTCGCCGCCGCTGGCGACCTGTTCAAGGGGGCGGAGCGGTTCTCCGGGATTCATGGAGATGTGCATGGAGACATGGTCCCAGCCGTCAGGTCCGGGATGGTCCCTGTCAGGCTCAACCTTGATCGCGAACTCCACCTTGAGGAAATTGAGCTCAAGGAGAGCCGCCTTCATGCCGGAGGCAAATTCCTCCGCCGCCTTCAGCCTCTCCCCGGTCAGTTTGCCGCAGGCTTCTTCCAGCAGTTGGCGTTCACGGGCGATCTGTGAAGAAAGAGCGGACCGCCTGGCTTCATATGCCTGAAGGAAGCCGATACGGTCACGCCGCTTTTGCAGCGCATCCATAATCTCCTCAAATGTCCTTCCGTACTTATCCTGGCAGCGGCGGATCACATCGAGACGGTCCTCGATCTCATTGAGTCTTGCCGGATCGAAAGACAGACCTTCGACATAGTCTGACAGACTGCGGTTGAAATCAGAGAGAAGATCGTCTATTTCCGACAGCTGCCCGTAAATGGAGTCCAGGTTCTCATCGATCCCGGCTACCTGAGAGAGATCCCTGCAGGCTCTTCCGATCATTTCCGCGGCGCCGCCCTCGGCGGTCAGCCGGTACGCTTCCGAAGCCGATTCGCTGATCTTGCGGAAACTTCCCAGTATCCTCTGCTCACGCTCCAGTTCTTCCTCCTCTCCTTCCCTGAGGGCAGCCGCCTCGATCTCGTCGGCCTCGTAGGTGAGAAGGTCCATCTCCCGCAGACGGGCGGATTCATCCATATCGTCTTTTTTCCATTCATCAGAAAGGCTTTTCCATCTGCGAAAGCTCTCGGCAGCCTGTGATAAAAGCGGGGTGATCTCATCCCCGCCGTACTCATCCAGCGTCTTTCTCTGGGCTTCTCTGCGCAGAAGCCGCTGATTTTCCCGCTGTCCGTATATATCGATCAGAAGCTCTCCCGCCTCCCTGAGCTGCTTTAAAGTCACAGTCTCTCCGCAGATTGAGCAGATGCTGCGGTTGGGGAGGATCTTTCTCTTGATCAGGATGATGCCGTCCTCTTCAGGTTCAAGGCCGAGTTCTTCTATCTTTTTCAGTTGACCCGCGTTGTCCGCCCGGAAAGTCAGCTCGATCAGAGCATATTCTGATCCGGTTCTGATGATGCTCTTGTCGGCGCGGGCGCCGAGTCCGAGATTGATCGATCCGATGATGATCGATTTTCCTGCACCGGTCTCTCCGGTCAGGATGTTCAGGCCATCGGTAAACATGACCTCTTCTTCTTCGATAAGAGCCAGATTTTTCACATGAAGGCTCAGCAGCATATTTCCCTCCGTAAAATAGAAAGTCCGTGCTCTCCCGCCCCCCCCCGCGTCATTCTCTGTGATACCGGGAAAAACCCGGGGGCTGGCAGAGCCCGTATTTGTAAAACCGTTCAGAATTGTTCCGGCCGGATCCTCAGCCGCAGCTGAGACCGGTCAGCAGCCTGGCACGTAGATCTTCAGCCATCCCTGAGGCCGGCACGAAACCAGATGCGTAAATCTTCAGCTGCCCCACAGGTCGGTCCGCAGCCTGATCCGGGCTTCTTCTGCCGCCTCATTGGTCTTCAGAACAGCCATGATGGTATCATCGCCCGCAATACAGCCTACGATGCCCGCCACAGACATGCTGTCGATGGCTGCGGCAGCCGCCATAGCCATGCCTGCATCGGTCTTGATCACCAGAATATTCTGCGCGCTGTCGATACTGTTCACGGAATCCCTAAGGACGCGAAGCAGCCTGTTCTGCTCCAGATTCCCCTGAGGCATGGGTACTGCGTAGATATTTTTGCCGTCAGCTGTCTGTCTTTTCAGTAGACGGAGCTTGCGGATGTCCCTGGAGACAGTCGCCTGGGTGACTTCAAATCCCCTTTTACGCAGTTCTCCCTGCAGCTCCTCCTGTGTAAATATTTCGTTATTCTGTACGATCTCTATGATCGCCTCACGCCTTTTATTTTTCATAATTGTGCCCAAGACCTGCTGTTCATAAACATGTATGAATAAACTACGCGCTGCTCCGCTCTTGCGGGCTCCCGCAGACCACACAGCGGTTTGTTATCGCCCCACGCATCCGGAATCCCGCCCTGCGGCGGTATGCGGCAAACTATATATTGGTCTTAAATGGAATAGAATTTCCTGTGCAGTGTCTGCAGAAAACTCTGCTTTCTGATCCGGATCAGCCGCGTGGTTCCCACTGAGCTGGAAATATTGATCCTGTCCCCGCTCTTTAGGGAAACCCCTGATCCCCCGTCAAAAAAGCACTCTGCCGACAGTTCCTTTCCGTTGCGGGGCGGAAGCATTTCAATCACAATTTTGTCGCTGGACGAGAGGATGATGCTCCTGTTGTTCAGTGTGTGCGGGCTGATCGGGGTCATAAGGATCAGTCTGGCTTTGGGCTCCACGATGGGGCCTCCTGCAGACATATTGTAAGCCGTGGAACCTGTCGCCGTCGAAATAATCACGCCGTCCGCGTTGTAGCGGTTGAGGAACTGTCCGTCCACATAGACATTGAACTGAAGAATCTGCAGTCCCGACCCGCGTGTGACAACAATATCATTGAGGGCATGTCCATAGGTGTCCGGATACATATAGAGATCGGGACCGCTCACGCTTCCGTCCAGCATCATCCTGCTCTCGATTTCATATCCGCCATCCAGTACACACTTCAGGGCCTCTTTCCAGCTGTTGCTGTCAATCTCGGCAAGGTAACCCAGATTTCCCAGATTGATTCCCAGGATCGGAGTACCTGTCCCCGCACAGATGTGAGCCGCCTCAAGGACCGTCCCGTCTCCGCCCAGAACAAGCAGGCAGTCCGCGCTGATCCTGAGCTGGTCGCGGACCCCTCTTCTCTCTTCTTCCGTATAGAGGATCTGGCAGATTTTTCCGCGCTCCTGCAGAAAGGCCTGGACTTTTTCGGAAAACTGATGGTCCTTGTCCTTTGCCCGGTTGGCCAGAATAAAAAAACGTTCAATACTCATACCTGTGCTATGACCTCGTATTCACAGTGTCTCGTGGGATCTGCGGACGATCTCCCTGATTTTCTCCCGTAATTCATCCAGCCCGGACATAGCTTCCTCCTGCCCTTTTGCGGCAGCAAGTTCCCCGTTCCTGTCCCCGTCGGAATCCTCATGGTTCCGGCGCAGATACATCAGGTACTCGATATTGCCCTCCGGGCCGCGTATGGGCGACCATGTGAGACCCTCCACCGAAAAACCTGTTTTCCGCGCGATGACAAGGCAGGTCTCTATGACCTCTTCATGCACTTTGGGATCTCTCACGACACCCTTTTTTCCTACCTTTTCCCTGCCTGCCTCAAACTGGGGTTTGATCAGGCACACCATCTCCCCGCCCCCGGGCAGAATGGCCGCAGCCGGAGGAAGGATGCGGGAAAGCGATATAAAGGAGACATCCACACTTGCGAAATCAGGCATGGCCTCAGGATCCAGATCCGCCGGTGTGACATAACGGAAATTGGTCTTTTCCATACATACCACTCTGGGGTCTTCCCTCAGTTTCCAGTCCAGCTGACCGTATCCTACATCGATGGCATAGACTTTGGCAGCTCCGTTCTGAAGCATGCAGTCCGTAAATCCTCCTGTCGAGGCACCGATATCCATACAGACTCTGCCCCCGAGATCGATCGGGAAACACTCCATGGCCTTCTCAAGCTTGAGCCCGCCGCGGCTTACATATTTCAGGCCCTGACCGCGCACTTCTATCACGGCCTCGTCCGGAAAGGATGCGCCCGCCTTGTCTTCTTTCTGATTGTTCACATAGACGATTCCGGCCATAATAATGGCCTTTGCCTTCTCTCTGGAGGGAGCCAGCCCCCTCTCTGTCAAAAGGACATCAAGCCTTTTCTTCATAGTCTCAGCTCCACGGCTGTCTGACCGCCGCACAATGGACTGCGTCAGCAGTTTTTTCACTTCCGGGCAGCATACCCGCCCTTTTTAAATCTGTTTCCCTCTCCGGGAATTGCTTTACTTTCTCCTCGATACGAGCCGGATTATAAGTTCCCGCAGAAAACCGTCCTCAACAGACAGTTTATCAAATTCCTCAAGCGCGCGGTCGCTCAGCTCCTGCACCCGTCGCGAAGCCTGCTCCAGGCCGTACAGGGTCACGTAAGTGGTTTTTCCTTCTTCTTCATCGCTTCCGACAGGCTTTCCGAGTTCTGCGCTGTCGCCGATCACGTCCAGGATATCGTCCTGGATCTGGAATGCCACGCCCGTGTAAAGGGCGATCTGTCCAAGCCGGCGGATATCCTCTTCAGGGGCGCCGGCAAGAATGGCGCCGATCTCAAATCCGCTGTCGATCAGGCAGGCTGTCTTATGGCTGTGAATGTACTGCAGCATATCCCCGGTGACTTCTTCCTGCCTGTTCTCCGCCTCCAGGTCAGCGCACTGGCCGCCCACCATTCCGAATATTCCCGCGTTCCTGGCCAGGATCTTCAGAGACCTGATGACAGCGGCGGTTTCCTCCGCTGTCCTGGCTGCAGAAAAAGCGCATGCAGCCGTCTCATAGGCATAGTTCAGAAGGGCATCGCCCGCCAGGACAGCCATTCCTTCCCCGAATACGATGTGGGTGGTCTTCCTGCCCCTCCGGTAGTCGTCATCATCCATGGCGGGAAGATCATCATGGACAAGAGAGTATGTGTGGATCATCTCCAGAGCCGCCATAAAGGGTTCCGCAAGTTCCCGCCTTCCGCCGTACATGTCACAGATCCTTGCGATCAGAAGCGGTCTGAGGCGTTTTCCCCCCGCCATAGCGCTGTACTGCATGGCTTCGGCGACAAGAGAAGCAAACTGCTCCCCCCGGGGCATGTTCCGCGGATCCGGAAGATATTTTTTCAGCACAGACTCACATTCCGCCACAAGTGCATCCATTGTTTCTGCAAAAAATTTCTCATTCTCCATGATTTATCCTCCCGGATCTGGCTGTTTTATATTCCTGTGGACATGATCCCGCGTTCACAGACATGAATGAATAAACCACGCATTGCTGCGCCCTGCTTTAATCACAGGCGGTCCTCTCCCGATATGCCGCCCTCGCCGCGAAGAATACGGACTTTTTTCTCGACGCGGTCGATCCTGTCATTGCAGTATCTGACCAGACGAATCCCTTTTTCATAGCAGGCAAAGGACTCCTCCAGAGAGATCCCGTCCGTTTCCATCCGCTTAATGAGCAGCTCGAGCTGGGCAAAAGCTTCCTCCACAGAGAGCTCGGGATCGATCCCGAAATCATCAGATCCCTGTTCATGATCATCCGCGGGATCACCGGTCCCCTGGTCAGGATTATATACCTGATCACCGGATCCGGCAGTATTCTCCCCGGAAAAAGCCGATTCAGAAATATCTTTCTGCCAGGGCGCTCCTGCCGACTCAGCTTCAGCTCCGTCAAAGTCCCGGAATCCTCCCTTTTCATCAAAAGGGCCGTCATATCTGTTCTCAGAATCCTTCATTTCTTTCCTCCATCAGTCCGGTATCACCTGGCGGGCCTGAGCCTCGATCATGCCGTCTCTCAGTCTCACGTGAAGGGAATCTCCCTCCATGACATCTTTCACAGAGCGCACAGCCTTTCCATCCGGGTCTGACACGAACCCGTAGCCTCCGGAAAGCCTGGCCAGCGGTGAAAGGTGCGCCAGGGATCCTGCCGACAGTTCCAGTCTGTGGCGGTTCTGCGCCAGGGCATTGTCCATGAGGCCATCCAGAAGAGCGCTGACATCAGCCCGCCTCCTGTCCCGGGCTAAGGCTTCCCGGATCAGATAATCCATCTTCTCGTACTTCTGCAGCCCTGCACGGGCATTCCCGGTCTTTGCCTGCATCAGCTGGTCCAGCCTTGTCCAGGCACGGTCAGCTGTCATTCTCTGGCTTCTAATGACCGCGTCCGGGGACAGATGATGCAGTTCCCTGCCAAGCCTCATAAGCTCCGTCTGCCTCTGCGAGACAGCCTTCTGCATGGCACCGTCCAGCCCTTTTTTAAAACTGTCCACATCGCTCAGATAGCGGTTGAGGTCATAGACCGCCAGTTCGGCGGCGGCAGAGGGCGTCGGCGCCCTCAGGTCGGCGACAAAGTCCGTGATGACGACATCCGTCTCATGCCCGACTGCAGAGATGACGGGAGTGGAACAATCGAAAACCGCCTGAGCCACTCTCTCTTCGTTAAAGGCCCACAGATCCTCCAGAGAGCCTCCTCCGCGCCCGATGATGATCACGTCGACGCCAAGTTCATCCAGCGTCCGGATCCCGCGGACAATACTGTCGGGAGCAGCGTCCCCCTGTACGATCGCAGGGTAGAGGATGATGCTGATATATGGATTTCTTCTCTTTGAAATCTGCACAATATCCCGCACCGCGGCTCCGGTGGAAGCTGTCACGACACCCAGCGTTCTGATATAGCGGGGAACAGGACGTTTGTAACTCTCATCAAACATCCCCTGCTCCAGGAGCTTTTTTTTGAGCATTTCGAACCGCTCGGCCAGTTCCCCCACGCCGTCTCTGACAATGTGGGCGGCATACAGCTGATAGCTTCCCGCCCTTTCATACACTTCGATCGAGCCTGCAGCGACCACCTGGTCGCCATTCTGCATAGGAAAAGAAAGCCCCCTTCGACGGCCTGCGAACATAACGCAGGACAACGTCCCGGAGGCATCCTTCAGCGTAAAATAAATATGACCTGAAGCATGATATTTGCAATTGCTCACTTCTCCGCGGACCTGCACATTGTGAAGCAGATAATCCTCCGAAAACATCCGGCGGATATAGGCGTTGATCCTGGAGACAGAAAATATATTTCGCATAGGCCCTGCCGTTCGATCTGTCAAACCCTCAGCCCGGGCCTGACATCGTCACAGATTCCGTCAGGCACGGACTCCGTTTTCTACGACTCCGTTTTCTACAACTCCATTTTCTTCAGGGAAGCTGCTCATTGGGGAACAAATGCCGCGAGCACTCCGTTTACAAACTGGCCCGCGCCATCCTGCCCGTATTTTTTGGCAAGATCGACTGCGTCATTGATCACGACTCCGACCGGAGTCCCGGGATTGGTCTGCAGCTCAAAGACGGTCATTCTGATCACCGCCAGCTCAACCTTTCCGATGCGCTCCGGTTTCCAGTTTTTCAGCCTGGAGGCGATCTGCGCGTCAATATCCGGCATCCGGTCCAGGATCGCACACAGTCTCTCCTCGATCTTTACCCGGTCCTCTTCTGAGACCGTCATATCGCCCGCGTCAAAATAAAAGGGGAGCTGCTCAAGGAGTTCCTCTCTCGTATTAAATTCAGCCCTGAAAAGGAGCTTGAAAACCTGTTCCTTAAATGCCCTCTGTTTCATAATCACCTGTCAACAATACAAATACTGCCGCTCATTTTAAGATTTGCGCAGCATTCAGTCCGAATACTGACGCTCTTATGAAATATCAACAGCGTTCAATCCGAATACTGCCGTTTTTATCAAATTCCGGCAGCATTCAATCCGGAATCGAAATACCGGAAATATGAATATTTACGTCGATCACGACAAGACCCGTCATCTCTTCGATCGCGTTTTTGACGCGCTTCTGAACCCGGCTGCTTGTGGCCGGAATATTGTAGCCGTACTCAACAATAACAGAGAGATCCGCCTTGACTCCCTCTCTGGTCACATCCACTTTTACGCTCTTGGCGATCTTCTTCATACCGCCCTTGCTGATCATCTCGCGGGTGACATCTCCGGGCATGCATGCCACGCCCTCAACATCCAGAGCCGCGAACGCGGCGATCATCGCTACGACATCGTCCGCGATCCTGACAGTCCCGATATCCTGCACTGTGCTGATCTGTTTTTCCTGTGCCATATGAACCTCCATCCCGGTCTAGGCCGGACGCATCTGTTTTTAGATCTTCATGTTCCGCGCGCCCTTCTCGCTAAGCTGTTTGTAAGCGCAGCGCAATGAAGAAAAATATCTTTCATCCGCCGGGTGTCCTGCCCGGCCCTGCAGCCGGAGCCTCCTGCCCCCTCTGCCGTCAGACGAATTAATTGTAGCAGAATTCGCAATTTTTGCATAGGGCAAAACCGTAAAACAGCTTAGAGCGGTTTTCATAATGGTTACTATTCACGCCCTATCGAGGGCGTGAATAGTAACTTGCGTTCGCCCATGCTGAATTCGCTTCGCGAATGGGGCGAACGCC
>JBGUNJ010000182.1:0-27117 GCA_045117315.1 Lachnospiraceae bacterium
AATCTTTTGTGCTTTGATGAATGCCATGGGACTACTCCTTAGATAAAGTAGTTTTAAGTAGAACTACATTAATTATAGCAGTCCTATCCCAGAAACACAATATTCTGTTGAAAAACTGCGGTTTTCCGCAGAGGTTGTTAAGAATAGATCAATGTAGTTCTACTTTTACGTCGATCTAAGGATTAATATTTATATTGGAAGACATCTAGTCTCCAATCCGCCATATGAGAGAGAAGGCTACCACAAATTATATAATAAGGTATTAACCAAAATATTCCTGCATTAAACTATCAAAGAGCAATTGAGTTTCATCTAGTGCTTTTTGCACCTGCGCTTTGGATTTGTCGACCTGAGCGGCAAAATCATAATACTTGTTCTGCACACTCTTAGGCGGTTTTATTATCTGAAAAGCAGATACTATAGGAACATTCAAATTCGGCATTGTCTGCCCCACAGCCATTTCTTCAACCGTCCGTTTAAACGATGGAAATGAGATGATTTTTTGTATGTAATCAGCACTCAAATCGCCGTAACTTCGAATCAACAAGCTTCCAGTTCCACACAAAAGCCCTGATTGTTCTACAACTGCGCATCTTCCCATTTCCCCACGTCGTCCCATAACAACATCACCTTCCTTGAGGTGATATGCAACTAATTCAGAATATTTCTCATCTGATATAGTCAGATTATTATCAGGGACTATCTTTCCCTCAATAATATGTGAAGGGTTTACAAGCGCGTGTCCCCCTGTAATATAGTCTTCTTTGTGAAGAAGGGAGCCAAAAGGGCCTATTCTTATCTCTGCCTCATCAGACAATGCCTTCTTTTCCCATCCCTTAGGGTTGATAACAGGATCCCCGAAGAGTTCTACAAATCGGGCTTTGATCAGTTCATCAAGAGACTGCAATTCCTTTTCTCTTAATTCAATGAGCCGTTTTACTCTATCCAGCCTATCGACGATTTTCCTTTGCTCCGCTATAACAGGGATCTCGATAGGGAATTCATATAACATAGCAAGTTTAAGGTTATCCCTTACACTTCCAGTTGCAACAGCTCTGATTCTTTGAAGTGCAAAATCACTTTTTAGGTAATAGTATAAATATTGCTGATCTAATTGTTCCGATACAGAAAAAACATTGTAAAGCGGACTTACAATTACTCTTTCTTCATTTCTCTGCCAGTCCACCGAACCAACATTTATTCGTGAAGGATTAAATGCAAAGCATCCTCTCGGAACAATCTTATATGTTGTTTTATCTTTGCTTGCTACTTCTTTTCCGAAATAGTCTTGGCAAAACCCTTGCGTATTTGTAACACTAAAAACAGGAATATCTTCATCCTTTTTGTTGCGCACAGAGTATTCCTTAATATAATTTCCAAGCCTGACTTTCATCTGTTTATCCCTACAAATAACGATTATTCCAAAACCACATTACTAACCAGCAATGCAGTTCATAATAACACTGATCATCATTTCCTTTTCTTCTGGTCTAGACTCCGCAATCATAATTGTAAGGGCGACCAGAGTGTGATCATCCAATAGTTTTTCTCCTGTTTCGTCGTAGAGAATTCCGTTTCGATCGAGAAAATACAGAAACATGGTGGCAGCAATCCGCTTATTTCCATCCCAGAAACTGTGATTCTTAGTAACGAAAGAAAGAAGATTTGCTGCCTTTTCCTCCAGGGTAGGATAGATTTCCTGTCCTGCAAAGGACTGATATATATTTCCTATACTTCCTTTAAAAGAACCATCTTTTTCTTTTCCAAAGAGATCAGATTCTTCATTAAAGCGCATTTGATCTATGACCTTACGGCATTCTTCATAGGACAGGTTATATACTGCTTCAGACCCGTGTCATGTTCTGATGGTCATAAGCATCCAACAGCTCCAATGCAGAACTAAAGCATTCAATCACAGACAGAACCTGTCTGCTGTCCAGGGAATCCTGTGTACGTTTCATAAGCCGGACAACATCCCCGAGTTGCTTCAGACGATTTTCATTTACTGCATAACCTTGAATCAGATAGTCTTTTAAAATCTTGCTCGCCCACTTGCGGAATTCAATTCCTCTTTTTGATTTCACCCGATAGCCGACGGAGATAATGACATCTAGATTATAATAGGCAGGTGCCCTTGAAGCCTTCCCCATACTTCTGTCGAAAAATTCGACAGAAGTATCTTTTTCAAGTTCTCCTTCTTTAAATATTCTTGAAATATGGTAAGCAATGGAAGATCTTGCAGTATTGAATAACTCGCTCATTTGGTCTTGCGTCAGCCAGACGGTTTCTTTATCTGGAGTGACCGGTACTTTAAGAGTCAAATCACCGCTTGTGAAGAATGATAATTCCATTAGAATACCCCCTGAGCTCTCAGGTAAATTATTAACACAAACAACAAATAGTCGTCGATTATAGAACGCTTATCAAAGCTCTACAAACTAAACTGCACACTTCCCGTTGCCCGCCTCCTGTTGCCCCAACAAATAACATTATTCCTATACCCAACAAATAACATTTTTCCTATTCTTGACATTATTTTTCTGTATGCTATAAATATCGTCGAATTATTCTGGTTTAAAAATCCAACCATCAGCTTTTCACTGCGAAAACAATCTATTTTTGCAATGTTTCTTCTTTATCTGGTACAAAAGAAAATCAATTCATAAGGAGTCGCTTCAGCTCTGCCAGTTCCTTCTGGATTTCTGCCTCAATATCATCTATCTGCTTAAGTATTTCACTTGTGGGCGGATACTCCACTGGTCTGTAAACTGTCTTTTTATATTTATTGATGCTCAAATCATAATCGTTGTCTACAATTTCCTGTTTTGGAACAAAGAAGCTCTGTTCTGTCCTCTCACGTTCCCTTTCTCCCTGAAGGTTATGAAAGCGCTCTATAATGTCCGGAATATCACTCTCAGATAACGCAGTTCGCTTATCATCCAAAGAGAAGCCATCCGATTTCATATCATAAAACCAGACATTTTCAGTGCCGCCATGACCGGTTTTAGTGAAAATAAGTATTGCCGTAGAAACGCCGGCATACGGTTTGAACACACCTGAAGGCATGGAAATCACTGCTTCCAAAAGATTTCCTTCGACGATTTCTCTCCGGATTGCTTTATGTGCTTTGGAAGATCCGAACAGCACTCCGTCCGGAACAATGCAGGCACATCGGCCTCCAATCTTCAGCATACGTAAAAACAATGTCAGAAACAGAAGCTCGGTTTTTTTCGTTTTGCACACTTTAAGCAGATCCGTCGATACTATGTCGTAATCCAGGCTGCCTTTAAAAGGCGGATTCGCAAGTATCAGCGAATACTTATCCTTATCAGGATTCTGATCAGAAAGGCTGTCCCGATATTCGATGAACGGATTGTCTACTCCATGAGTCATCATGTTCATGGCGCCTATGCGCAGCATAGTTCGATCCATGTCGTAACCATGGAACATATGATTCATATAGTGGTCTTTGTTCTGTTTATTAAAAAACACCTCCTGCTTGCGATTTTCTTTAAGATAATCGCTGACAGCAACAAGGAAACCGGAAGTTCCACATGCCGGATCACATACTATGTCATCGACCTTCGGATCCATCATATCAACCATCATGCGGATGATATGCCTTGGCGTCCTGAACTGGCCGTTCACTCCGGCAGTAGCTATTTTAGAAAGCAGGTATTCGTAAACATCACCTCGGGTATCTGTGCCCTGGATTTGCGCCATCTGCTCATATATTTCGTCCATTGCTGTAACTATTTTGTCCAGCATCAGAGGGGTAGGGACTTTAAAGATTGCATCGCCCATGTACCTCGAATATGCACTTTCCTTATCTCCGTGCAGTTCCTTGATAAACGGAAAGACCCACTCCTGCACAGTAGAGTACATTTTGGCTGCAGGGAAATCATGAAAGACACTCCATTTCAACTGATTTCCATCAATAAGACGGTCTCCCACCTGCACTTCTTCCGCAAATATACTTTTATAGGGAAGTCCCAGCATAAATGCTTCCTTGGCGCGCACATTATCTGTATCGTCCAAATCGCGGATAAACATCAGATATGTCATTTGCTCGA
The DNA here is from genome assembly GCA_045117315.1 of Lachnospiraceae bacterium. Taxonomy (GTDB): domain Bacteria; phylum Bacillota; class Clostridia; order Lachnospirales; family Lachnospiraceae; genus CAG-791. The sequence continues at coordinate 4,074 of JBGUNJ010000182.1, forward strand.
TGACATCCAGAGGATTTGTGAGTCCACCTGTCCAGAAAATTTCCCAAAGACCATCTATTTTGCTTTTTAATGTACCTGTTATCATGTCCTGCTTCCTCATCAATATTAATCATAAAGCTTCTTTACATTAATGTATTTGTATTATATAACTGACATTATTTATAAGCAATCGAACAATTTTGGTGCTTTCACAGTGCTGACATTCGCGATATTTTTTCATTCATATTTTTGTATTCAAAAAAGGTCTGCACTTTCATATGTGAGTACAGACCTTTTACGGTTTTTCGAAGCAAACCTTGATTGAGGCTTGAATGAACCTTTATGAACCTTGATGGACCTTAAATGAAAAATATCATCTACTCTTTTTTATTCACTGTCCAATATTCTAAGTTTGCGTTTCGGCCATACCATGTCGGATATGCCTTTCTCGCCATACCATGACGGATAAGCCTTTCCGGCCTACATGCTTCTTTCCGGCCTTATTGCTTATAAGCTTCTTCCCAGCTGGTAGGCTTGCTGAGGATAGCGGCTCCGCCTGGTCATGGCGGGAGCACCGCAGCCATATCCCAGTACCATGCCGCAGTCCCTGAAATTGATGTAGCGGACCAGGGTCTTGTAGTGGGTTTCGAGAGCGTCAAAAGTCCAGTCGTCCGCATTCCATGCCACTGTCAGCAGGGCAGATTTAAGGTGTCTGCTGTTCAGGCTGCTGTTGTAAGCGCAGAAACGGTCCACCACTGTTTTCAGCTGGGCGGTCATCCCGTAATAGTAGAGAGGGGTTGCAAAAACCACCATATCACAAGCAAGGAGTTTTTTCCGGATCATTTCCACATCGTCTTTCTGAACACAGGGACCTTCATATCCGCATTTCACACAGCCTGTGCAGGGATGGATATCCGCGTGACAGACATCGATGACTTCAACAGTATGCCCGGCTTCCTCCGCGCCTCGTTTAAAGTTTTCGACCAGAATGCCCGTCGAGCCCTTCCGGTTGGGGCTTCCCATCAATACAATAATCTTCATATGAACCTCCTGTCACTGAACCTCCTGTCACTGAACCTCCTGTCACTTTCCTGTCACCTGCTTATGCCGTTTGCCTTCAGCCATGCAGTCACATCATCGGGAAGGGAAGAACCTCCGGAATAATGGACCGACAGCCCCTGACCGATAAGAGAATCCGGTGCCAGCTTTGCGATCGCCGTCAGGCTCTGTCCGAATCGCCCTCCGCCGTGGGAGCAAAACGGGATGATCGTCTTTCCTGAGAAGTCATATTCCTCCAGGAAGGAAGCGATCGGCATGGGAATGGAGGCCCACCAGTTGGGATATCCGAGCAGGATAATATCATACTCATCCATGTTTTGTACTTGTTCAGACAGCTTTGGTCTGGCCTGTTTGTGCTGGTCTTCCTGGGCCTGCATCAGAACAGTATTGTAATCTTCAGAGTAAGGGTCTTCTGGCGTGATCTCAAACAGATCCGCCCCTGTCTGTGACTGGATCTCCTGCGCGATCCCCCGTGTATTTCCACTCCAGGAAAAATAAGCGATCAGAACTTTCCCGTCCGTCTCTGCCTGCAAGGAGTTTTCTCCTGCTGTCACCAGACCGGAAGGGCTTTGATCTGCGTTCCTTACCAGGCGCACGCCGAGATTGAAGCTCTGCATGTCTTCCTGACCGGCAGCGCGGTAGGCGCTACGCATATTTTTGGCAAAATCGTTCCATCCGCCGCCGCGATAAATATGCCTTGTGCCGGACGCAGCGCCTGTCGGATCGTCGCTGATATCCGTATCATAGCTTCCATAGTAATCCCAGCACCACTCATTGATATTGCCGTGCATGTCATAGAGTCTCCAGGCATTCGGCTCAAAGCTTCCGACAGCTACAGTGGTCTGCCTGTATTCTCCGGGTTTGGCCTCAAGAACTGAATCATCAAAATAGTTTTCCTCAATCTCATAGGGATAATGTCCGTAGAAATTGGCCTCTTCGGCACTAAGGGACTTCTCTGTATTGAAGGGAGTTGTTGTGCCCGCCCGGCAGGCGTACTCCCACTCGGCTTCCGTCGGCAGGCGGTATCCGTCTGCCGACCGGTCCCATGTCACACCATCATCAGCAACAGTGTAAGCCGGTGTTAAACCGGCTTCTTCACTTTTTGCGTTGGCAAAGCGGACCGCATCCAGCCAGGAAATGTTTTCGACCGGGAGATCATCTCCGCTGAACATGGAAGGATTATCTCCCATCAGCTTTACATATTCCGCCTGCGTGCTTTCATAGGGATCCATGTAAAACGAGGATACCGAGACCTGGTGCTGCGTTTCATCCCCGCCCCTCCAGTTTTCGGAGTCCGGACTGCCCATCTGGAAAGAACCTGCCTGAATGAGAACAAATCCGTCTTTTACATCTGCTTTATCCTTCTGACCGGCCTCTTTGCTTTTACTGTCTGCCTGCTTATCAGAATCAGCTGCCTTAGTTTTATTGTCTGCCTGCTTCTCCGAACCTGCGGTTTTGCTTTTGCTGTCTGCCTGATTCCCGGATTCAGCCGATTTGTTTTTACTGTCCGCCTGATTCCCGGATTCAGCGGTTTTGCTTTTGCTGTCCGTCTGCTTCTCCGCCTTGGAATCCTTCTGGCCGCTTTCCCCGGTCTCTTCCTGCCCGGAACCCCAGTTTGTATTTCCAAAGGAGCCCGCATCATCTCCGGAAGGAGCAAGAAGTTTGATCAGGATGCCGATGATAACCGCCGCCATTATGATAACAAGCGGCAGAAGCGGATTCCTTTTGGGGACAGCTTTCCCTGCCGCGTTCCTGCAGATATGAAATAACTGGGTCCCGATCAATGCCCAGAAAGAGAGCATCAGCAGATTTTCAATAAGGATCAGCAGGCCGGCCTTTTCATAATCCAGAAAAGCAAAAGAAATCCGGAAGAACAGATAGTCCGGCATTCCGTTCCTGAGGAACAAGTACAGACCGATCCCGCCGGCTATCGTGAAGAGACCTGTCAGGACAGCTCTTGTCCTGTCATTCCACTTCAGACCGGCTGTCATGGCAGGGATGTGCATTCCAAGGTGCAATCCCATCAGGACAAAGGCCCAGTGGGAAAGGGACAGATGCATTTTCCTCACAAAAGAGACCGGTGCCAGACCATACATAAAGGGCACTGCATAGCCGCTCATGGACATACCGCAGAACGCTGTCATCAAAAAGCAGAGAAGCAGCAGGATATTGACTGCTGTAGACAGGAAGCGGTAAGGGTTATATTTTCCCCTGAATAAAGCAGCGTACCACCTTCGGTTCAAAATCTGATGGATAATGACGAGCACCGTCATGCCCATCCCGATCCATTCGTGCGCCATCTCTCCCGTAACCTGATAGGCCATGAGAAGCAGAAGCAGGATGGTCATAGCCGCATCCACGATTCTTTTGACAGTATTGTTTGATACGTTTCCCGACATGATGTATGTCCTCCGTGTCTGGTGTCTGGTTTCTATAATACTGACATTGTGTCAACATCCGCATTATACATTCTCTCTGACATTGCGTCAATATCCTGCGAAGGATTCTGCCCGTATAATCCTGCAAGGGTTTCTGCCCCGGCATTTTTTTAGAAATCTGCCCTTGCATGGCTGTCGTCAAAGGATCCTTTGCTGCATTCCGGAGTATGCCAGTGCACAGTCATCCGCTTTCATATCACCATCCGCACCTTGTGTATGAAGGCCTGGCTCGTGAAGGCGGGGCATCATGTCAGAGAAAGGGCATGCAATCCTGGAGGATGATCTCGCTTCCATACCGGGGATTGCTCCGGTATTGGTCTGCCTTCCACAGTGATAAATCTGAGCCAGGATTTTTGCGCCGTATTTGTGAACCCTGGGCGGAAGCTGGCTGTGACTCTCAATCTGTTCATCGTTCCAGAATCCGGCCGTCGCTTTAAACCCGTGCCCGTTGGGAGCTATATTGTAGTCCTCGGTAATAATGAGGCCATATCCGCCTTTCGCGCGGAGGCGATTTCTCTTTGACATCAGGGGAAGTTTGAGCACCGGCACAAACTTCCTGAGTAAAAAATCTTGTATCGATAAGATTTTTTACTCTTACTTGCTGATCCTGACACTTTTCGCTGTACTCCAGGCAGAATAGTAATTCCTGCTTCCAACGGTCTTATAAGTGCGGATCCTGAAATAATATGTTTTCCCTTTAGACATACTGCCAATCACTTTCGAAATGGAAGAAGCGCCTTTTACGCTCATGGACTTGCTGCCCGACTTAAAAGTTTTATCTGTACTGTACTGAATCTGATAGCCGGTCCCTTTGGCATTTTTAGCCCACTTCACTGTCACCTTACCGGCTGCGGAGTTTGCAGCGGAAGAAATCGAGGGTCTTGAGACTCTGTATGTTGTCAGGGATTTGGCAGTACCATTTCCGGTCGATGACGTCGGTACAATCTTAAATGTGTATTTGGTCCCGTTCGTATTGGCTTTTTTATCGGTGTAAGTAACAATTGAATTACCTTTAAGCGCGGCAATCTTTGTGCTGCCACGGTAGACAAGGTATCCGTTTGCGCCGGTCACCTTCTTCCAGGTAAGCTTCATCCCTGTTGCCTCGTTGGAAGCAGTGATGGAAGAAGTTGCCGCGGGAACGACCTTGATCGTAATGGTTTTTGAAGCAGCCTTGTAATTCGCTGTTTCGCCCGCGGCTGCCGTGATTTTTGCTGTGCCGACCTTTTTCGCAGTGATTTTTCCCGTAGAAGCGTTTACAGCCGCAACAGCTGTGTTGGAAGACTTGTATGTGACGGATGCTTTCTCCTTTTGGCCGGTGACCGATACCGTCGCCGTCTTCCCTGTTGCAATGACAGAGGCAGATGACTTTGCCGTGATCGACTGAGCCGCCTTATTGATCTTGAAGACCGCGGTTTTTGTGCCGCTGTAATTTCCTTTCCCTGTGAAAGTAATCGTCGCTGTTCCTGCACTGGTGTTGTTTTTATAGGAAACAGAGTAATCTGTGCCGGATTTCAGTGTGGTTGATTCCAGCTTCACCGTCGGCGACTGGGTCAGTGCTTTCCCAGTGTAGGTCTTGTCTTTTATTCCGCTTATCGCTGCCGCTGAAATAGATGCCGGTTTGATCCTGAAGGATATCGTCCGGGTGCCTTCGTAATTTCCGTTCCCTGTAATGGTGACGTCCGCCTTGCCTGCGTTTGTATTGTTCTCATACCTTATGCTGTAATCAGTCCCCTGTTTCAGACTGGAGGCACCTGCCTTCACCGTCAGGTCCTGAGTGACTGCACTGCCCGTGTAGATCTTGTCGACGATACCGGAAATCTCTGCATCGGAAATCGATACCGGCCTGATTCTAAATGTGGCTGTCTTTCTCCCGGTATAGTTGCCTTTGCCTGTAATCGTAACGGTCGCTGTACCGGCGTTGGTATTATCAGAATATGCCGCTGTGAAATCTCTGCCGGCCTTCATGGCAGTATCTCCTATGGTCACAGTCAGGTCCTGAGTAAGCGCCTCACCTGTGAACACTTTTTCAGACAGTCCGCCGATCACGGCATCCCCTAGATCAGCCGGGTTGATGGTAAATGTATCGCTGATCTCTCCTGAATAATCCCCTATGCCGCAGATCATCAGGCCTGCAATGCCTGCACGGATATTATTCCTGTAGACAATATCAAAGTCCTCATTCCATTTCAGGACCTCATTTCCGGCAGATATTGTGGGATTTTGTATAATCTCCTCTCCCGTATAGGTTTTTGCTGTGATTCCGGAAACGGATGCAGAGGAGATTGAGGCAGGCAGTATTTCGAAAGACGCATCCAGCGATCCCTCATAATTGCCCTTGCCGTTGATCTTCACTTCTGCTGTTCCCGCATGAATATTGTTTTCATAAGACAGGGAATAGTCAGTCCCCTCCGCCAGCCTGACAGAACCGAATGTAACTGTCGGTTTCGGAGTCTGCTCTTCGCCGCTGTACGTTCCGGCATTCAGGTCCGCGACGGATGCTTCAGAGATATCTGCTGGATTAATCCGGAATGTACCCGAAGCACTTCCTTCATAATGGCCGATTCCCGTGACTGTCACAGTTGCCGTACCCACATTCCTGTTATCTTCATACTGCAGGGTATAATCTGTATCTGCAGTCAATACGTCTGAACCTATGGTGACACGGGGTGCCTGCACGATGGCGCCGCCGGTATAAGTTTTGTCTGAAAGTCCGGATATAACCGCTGTGGAAAAAGGAATCGGGAGAATCCTGAATGACGCGGACGCACTTCCGCTATAACTGCCTTTCCCGTTCACCGTGACGGTCGCGCTCCCTGTTTCAACATTGTTGCTGAAACTGAGCGTGTAGTCCCTCCCTTCTGTCAAAATGTCCCCAAAGAGGCTGACAGTGGGAGTCTGGGTGATTTCCGCTCCTGTATATCTTATGTCGGTAAGGCCTGTAATGCCGGAATAGGCAAGGTTCTTGCTGTTCTCAACGTAAATGATCTCCACACGTTTGATCTTGTCATCATTAACAGTGATACTGTTCCATTGCTCCGCTGTTCCGAAATAGTAGACTTTTTCCAGATCAGCGCATCCCGAAAAGGCGTAACTGCCAATCTCAGTCACTGTCTCCGGGATGGCCACACTTGAGAGTGCTGTGCAGTTCTCAAATGCGCCTCCATCGATGCACGTCACTCCCGCGGGAATAACCACGCTTTCCAGGCTGCTGCATCCCTTGAATGCAAATATGTCTACCTTGCTTATCCCTTCAGGTATCGCAACATTCAGCAGACCGCTGCAGCCATAGAAAGCATATTGGCCCAAATACGTCACTCCCGCGGGAATGATAACCTCCGTAAGACCGGTGCAGCCACGGAAGGCAGAATCGGAAATACTCGTTACGTTTTCCGGTATCACAATTTTTTCAGACCGCTGCAGTTCAGGAAGGTATACTTATCAATACCCGCCAGCTGTGCGGGCAGAGTCGCCTCTTCAAGGCTGCTGCAATTTTTAAAAGCAGCCATATTAATCACGCTCACACTATCCGGGATTATCAATTCAGTCATGGAGCCGCAGCCGCTGAACGCGTAATATCCAATGGAGGTTACACCCTCAGGTATGACCATTTTCGAAAGGCTTCCGCACTCATTAAACGCATATTCCCCTATGCTTTTCACTCCGGCAGGAATGACAGCTTCAGTCATATTGCCGCAAGTCTCAAATGCGCCTTTGCCTACGTTTGTAAAGCCCTCCTGTATGACAGCTTTTTTAATCTGCGAAGCATAGGCTTTCCAGGGAGCACCGCTTATTGACCAGTCCGGCATCTGGCCGGTTCCTTCAATGACCAGCTTTCCGCTCTTATAGAGGGTCCAGCTGATGTTGGAGCCTGCTGTTCCTGATTCCAAAGGTACCGAACCCGTAGAAGGAATTTCAACCTGGCTTCCCTCCTGAACCGCATCGCAGAATCTGCAGTGAATACTTTTAACTCCTGCTTCTTCATCCGTCGGCTCAATATCAACGGTATATTGGTCAGACCATTCATGCTGGCTTGCGAGATGGGCTCTGACCGTGATGTCATGAGACGGCATGGTGACTGTCGCCTCTTCTTTAAGGCAATCGTCAATGACGGAATCCGGATCATCCGTGATCCATTTGATAAAAGTGTCGTTTTCAGGTACTGACGGCAGTATGGTCACCTGGTCGCCTTTAAGAATCTGATACTCTTTTGTTTCTCCTGAAATGACGGTCAGAGTAAATGGCTCCAGGATCCCTCTTGCTGTATCAATGGATGGAACTGTCGTAATGTTCCCGGCTGTCAGGGAATAGGTCTCATCCGGATCGAGAACCTGGTCCGTCACATCCCCCTCATAGACGATTCCCGGCGACAGATCCACTTCATAAAACTTCACTGTACGCAGAAGATCATACTCCTCTGAGTACTCACTCACGGAATAGTCCATCTTTCCATAATCTGTCCCCGTCATTTCAATATGATAAGAATCCCCTGTCGGTATATAGACCACTTTTTTATCACCGTCCGCAAAACAGGGTATTTCATCAACCGTCACCTGATCATTTTCTATTTTCCCGACAATGCTGCCGGACGACGAATAGACGGTTACATCCACAGGGCAGTGAATATCATAACGTTTGGCAACGGCTTTTTGGAATTCATTTCTGACAGCAGCTTCTATTTCAGCTCGTTCACTCTGATCAAGGGATGCGTAGGTATCCGCTTCCATGGTTCTGATACCACCGCTCTCCAGCCATGCCAGATAGTGTTCCGGAAAGTGAGAGTGTACCAAGGCAAGAAGGCCTTTATTTTTAAGTACAAATTTCAGAGCGTCGACTATGCCGACATCACCCTTTAACAACTTGTAAGTACTGGCTGATCTTTTAAACCCAATCTCTATAGCAGAATCATAATCCCCCCGATCCCACGCGTTTGCAAAATCCGGTCCGGCCAGAAATTTTCCCACCATTGCCGGAGAAGAAAGCAATCCAATAATAGGAGAAGATACTATGTTTGAAGCGGATTCTTTTTCCGCATAACTGTTTTTATATGCCGTTATCATACTTTCCTGGACAAGGTTAGTATAATCATTTGTGTTCGGAATCATCTCATACATCCAGTCAGTAATGGTGCTGATATTTTCCGAAGCATCTCCGATGTTCATGGCTTCCCCTGTGAAATTTCTAAAGCTGTCTTCTACCGCTTTTGTGGTATAGCAGGCTGTAATTGTCTTTGTATTTCCGTATTTTGAAAATCCCCAGCCTTTATTCAGAACGATTCTCGGTACTAAATCACTGCTGCTGACAATATTATGGATGTTCTCTTCAGAATGATTCTCTCCTCTTTGCCCGCTGGGTGTCGCAAAAGTATAAACAAAAGTATCCTTTCTTTCCAGATCAATCTCAAGGACGCCTTCATTTACGTAGTGTCCCAGCAGATTAGCTGTTGCACCGCCTCTGCTGAATCCGACAATCCATATTTTAATCCTGCCTGTGTACTTCCCGTTTTCCACAAGATCGTCTATATATTGCTTCAGTTCGACAGCAGCCAGGTTTGCTGCACTCCTGAAGCCTAAAGCATCCCCATTGTCTCCAAGATGAAAATTACTTGCCCACTCAGCGCCGTATCCTCCTCCTCGAATCGCTACTGCGATCAGGGTATCATCCCTGTCTCTGTTCGTAATCGTTTTTGCGGCAATACCGAAGGCGGCCAGATCCGCAAAATTATTCAATGCGGTATCATATTTATGAAACACAGGATCTCTAAATCCCAATTTGGAAAATGCTATATTCAGGTTTTTCTCTCTGGCTACCGTTTTAGTATACCTGTCGTCAAAGTCATGACTGGTCCAGGACGCCATTTCAAGGCCAAGAGACATGACCGCAAGGTCATTGCTGTAATTACGGGCATCCTCATAATAATAATCATTGCTGAACAGAAAAGCATGATTTCCATCCAGGTATCTCTCATTATCCCCGTCTTCGTACTTCCATAAAGCCCCGTTGGCACGATATGCCAGAGTCGTTTTCAGATCCTTTGAAACTTCTATAGCCTTCCGTGCATGGTTCTCTTCGGATGAAGCAAAGTCAAAAGCAGCCCGGACGGTTTCCACAGGGTCTTTGTAGCCTACCCGCAGATTGATCCATGCCTTCAGTCCGTCTTCACTGACTTTTCGTTCCTCTTTGATAATATCGACCTGTTTTTCCAGCGCCTCTCTGTTATAGGTCACTTCATTAATAAACTTGTTCAGATACTGCCTGTCAGCACCAAACCCTTCCAGGCTCACAGTACACCAGACGTTGCTGTAGCCTGTGATCCGTTTTACTTCATCTATACTGCCATCCTTGAGTTTTGCGCCTACGGTAACAGTCATGGAAGGCTCAATCGTGATTTCTCTGGATTGTGTGCTGCCGTCTGAAAAGGTCGCCACCAGCCTGGTCTTACCGGGCTTTTTTCCTGTTATATTTACAATCTGCCCTGCATAAAGATGGTCATACGTGACATTTGCGTAAGAGCTGTCCTCTACAGCCCAGGTGATTTTCGCGGATTCTTCATTTGGATCATCCGCCGGATCATAGGCTCTTACCTGAGCTGTTACAAGTCCTTTTTCTCCAAGGACCATTGTTTTTACCCTTGTAAAAACAAGATAATATTTCACGTCCATGGAAATCAGGGCACTTGCGCTTACGCCCCCGAACGACAGTGTGAGGAGGTAATTTCCTCTGTCAGAAAGGGTAACCGGCCTGCATACAATATATTTGCCTTGTCCGCTTGTGATCACAGACATACTGCCCCAGGTGACAGGACCTTCCTGCCCGTCTGAAGGTGTGATTTCCCATTCAACATTGGAACTATCGGGGGATATCCTCTTTGACTCGATGTCGGCACTGATAAGAACCTGGGTTCCCGGCGATCCTTTTATTTCCTTGTCCAGGTTGATTTTGATATCATCGTGAATTTCAAATGTCACACTTACGCTTTGTCCAGAATAAACACCTTTTCCCGTGACTATGACAGTTGCTGTTCCGGGTTCAATGTTGTCCTTATAGGATAAGCTGTATTCAGTCCCTTCCGTGAGAACAAGGCCATCATTTCCGGTTACAACAGGTTTTGGTTCTATTGCTTTCCCGGTATAAGTGCAGTTCTTGTCTCTTTCATTCAGCGCAGCCTCAAAAAATGTTTTGCAATTGATTGTTGTACCGGCTTCCGCGCCATCATTGGCAGTCAGTTTCAATGCGTACTTTCCTGTTTTCTTTGCATTCACAGTGAAAGTGATCTTTGCCTGCTTCTGATTCCCGATGTCCGCCAGAGCCTGGACTGTTGGTGTGCTGACCACAAGCAGATTCCCCGCGGCTTCCGTAACAACTGCGGAATTAATCACACTATTGCCTTTGTAAATGGCAGAGATCGTGATGGTCTTATTTACAAAACATTCATATTCAGGTTCCAGTGAAATAGTACCTGGTGCCTCCGCCTCCTTCCATGTGACAGTTCCTCCATAGTTCTGTTTTACCGCTTGGGTCCAGGTGCTGTCAGAAGGCGGATAGTAGGCTGTGATAACAGCGTCTTTAAAGGCATCCCCGCTAATGGACGGCGCACTCCCAGTAAATCTGATCTCCGAGATACTGCGTGTATATTGAAATATATTACTTCCGATTGTCTCCACATGGTTCATGTTCACTTTTGCAAGATTGCCGCAGAGGTTGAATGCATAGTCCCCTATACTCTTCACCTTTTTCAAATCCAGTGCCCCCAGGCTGTCGCATTTACTGAAAGCATAGTTTCCGACACTGACAGCGTATTCGTCCAGATTCGTATCAAAAAGATATATACATTTTGTGAAAACACTCCCTCCAATGTCGAGACCGGGATAGGAAGCCTTGCTTTCTTCAGAATCAAATTTTAACTGTATTTTTGCCAGCGAACTGCAGTTATAGAAAGCGCCCCCTTCGATTGTAGTCACCGAGGAGGGGATTTCGATTTCCATAAGACTTCCGCAGCATGCAAAGGCACTGGATCCAATGGTGGTAACACTGTCAGGAATAATCACTTCATCAATGATAACCGGAACAGGATCATTATCGAACTGCTCGACATAATCCTCTGCCTCACAGATATTCGAAGGAATTTTCTTCATTCCGTCCGCAAAAGTAATTTTTGTCACTTTCGAACCGCAAAGAGGCCCCCCTTTAATCCCCGGATACCTGTTCTCCACAGAACATTCCGTTACATTAACGGGAATCTGAATGCTGGTGATGGATGTATCCTCGATCATCCGGTAACCCAGACTCGTGACACTGTCCGGCAGGTCAATTTTCCGAAGATTCCCGCATCCAAAGAAGGCGTAATTGCCTATCCGTGTGATGCCGGCAGGGAGATTTACGCCTGTAATAGAATCGCGGTTCCGATACCACGGGCTGTTGCCATCGATATAATTCTCATTAGTACTTCCATGGTAGTCGTACATTTTCCCTGTTCCGGATATTGTCAAAACACCGGACGAGTTCAAAGACCATGTCAAATGCTCGCCGCAGCTGCCGCTCGCGATAACGGCCATCTGCGCCTCTTCACTTACTGCCTCTACATCCTGGTCTTGCGGCAGGTTCTGTTCTGTGCTTTCGGCCGTGACATCACCGTCGGATTTCTCCCGGTCCTCAGTCTCTGGGCCGGCGCCCTCGTCGGTGCCTTCTTCTCCGCTTTCAGGTACAGCGACTTCACCGGGCTGCCCGTCATCCATGCTCTCCGGTATTTCGTCTGACACTGCTGTGGCGTCTTCAGTATTCTCTGCTGTTTCGTCCGACATTACTGTGTCGTCTTCCGTATTCTCTGCTATTTCGTCTGACACTGCTGTGTCATCTTCAGGAAGCTCTGATCCTTCATCTGCCACAGCGTTGTCTTCCGCAAGTTCTGCTCCTTCGTCTGTCACGGTGCCGTCTTCCGCAAGTTCTGCTCCTTCATCTGTCACGGTGCCGTCTTCCGCGCCCTCATAATCTGAAGGATTATCCTCAGCCGGTTTCCACACGGCGTAAAGTGTACAGTCTTCCCCGGGGATATACTCTTCGTAACCCTGCGAGATTAATTCACCATCCGGTTCCAGGCTCCATCCGGCAAAAGTAATGGAAGGATCTTCCTCGAAAACCTGCTCCTGCCCCTCCGGATCGATCAGAGTGAACTGCCCCCGCTTCGGGAAGGAAGTCAGTGCTGTTCCTGCAGGAAGCACTTTTGTGATGATCTCGGCTGATTCCTGAGACTGCCTGAGGGCATCGTCCCATTCATTGACAAAAAAGCCTCCGTTGGCGTCCAGGGTGACCGTGTGCGCAGCGACGGATTCAGTCGGATACACAGACATATCCTCCAGTCCCTGCCCGGCTGCTTCTTCCCCGGACACGACTTCATCATCTGCGGTCTCTTCCGGAAGGGTCTGAGGCAGTTCCGAAGGAACCTCAGACAATTCAGAGGAATCGGAAGAATGCTCAAGCAGGACTTCCGAGGCGGCTTCTGGCGCCGGACTATTATCTCCCGCACTCTCTGCCGCAGATACAGGCACTCGTACGGTTCCCATGACAAGTATCGCTGCCAGTGCCATTGCCAGCACCCGGTTTAATTGTTTTTCCCGCTTTCTCATGCTACGCTCCTCCGTGTGTGAATCCCCAAAACCGCCCGGCCGTTTCGATATCCTGTTTCGATTCGATGCCCTGCTTCGATGTCCTGTTCCAATGTTCTATTTCGATTTCGATGCCCTGCTTCGATATCCTGTTTCGTCGTAAATCTGCACTATCTGCTCTGTCCTGTACCTATTGTTTTATTATATCCCGAAAGCCTCCTCTGTGTCCTGAAAGGTTCTGCATTTATACGGTTTTTCAGGCTCTTTCAGGTTTTCAGTATGGCTTTTTTAAAGCAATCGCCAATCCCTTGATTCCCCCGTGAGACAAGCCTTCACAGGATGGCAAAATTGTAGAAAAGTAACAAAAAACATGATAGTGTAGATGTGTAAACAAGGATTTACGGAAGGGGAAAAAATGGATAAAAAAAGGGTATTTTTAATCATTCAATCACTTTTATGGATCCTGGTGGCAGGGCTGCTGATCGCGTCCGTGATCAGAATTTACCGGGACGGTACTGTCCTGCGTGCGGAGGATCCCCTGGCGGTGATTTTCTCCCGTCAGATTGCCGCAAAGGCCCTCACAACCATCGCTCCGCTGTTCTTTGCAGCTGTGGTAATGACAGTTGCCGGACTGGTTCTGGGTATCAGAGATGAAGACGGTCTGAAGCCCGTCAAGGGCGGCAAGGTGGAAAACAGAGCTCCCGAAGGGAAGACCCTGCGGACGGTACTGCTGGTCGCTGCCATCGTGCTGATCGTGGCGGGGGTCTTCAACGGAAGCGCAAGAGATGTTTTTGGCAAAGCAGTCAAGATTTGTACGGAGTGTATCGGCCTTGGATAATAATATTAATAATATAAAAACAGATTGGCGGCAGAACTGTCGGCCATCGACCAGAAAACTGATCCAGCTCTACAGCGCGCTGCTCCACAATGCGCACCTGAGGGGCTTCATTGACGGCGAGATTTATCAGGGCAAGACAAAGTATGCCTGTGTCCCGGGCTTCAACTGTTATTCCTGCCCCGGGGCTGTCGGTGCCTGCCCGCTCGGGGCACTGCAGAATGCGCTTGCCGCGACCGGTCACAGAGCCGGGTGGTACATGATGGGCATTCTCCTGCTGTTCGGCACTGTTCTAGGCCGCACGATCTGCGGCTGGCTCTGTCCGCTGGGACTGATCCAGGAGCTGCTGCACAATGTGCCGACGTTCAAAATAAAAAAGAGCCGTGTAACCAGGATGCTGTCCTATCTGAAATATGTTTTTTTAGCTTTCTTCGTGACAGCGATTCCTCTCTGGTACGGCTTCAGGCACGATATGCCCATGCCGGGCTTCTGTAAGTATATCTGCCCGGCCGGCACGCTGGAAGGCGCGATCGGGCTGCTCTCCAACCCGGGCAACAATGAACTGCTCGGCATGCTGGGCATCTTTTTCACGCGAAAATTTGTCATCCTGATCATCATCCTCCTTACCTGCATGTTCTGCTATCGCAGCTTCTGCCGTTTCATCTGCCCCCTGGGGGCAATCTACGGTCTCTTCAACCGCATCTGTCTTGTCGGCGTAAAAGTGGACACGGACAAGTGCAACGGCTGTGGAAACTGCGTCCGCAACTGCGGCATGGATGTGAAACACGTGGGCGACCATGAGTGCATCCACTGCGCCGGATGTATGAGCGTCTGCCCCCAGAAAGCCATTTCACTCAAAGCAGGAACTGTGACTCTCAAGGCTGCGGAAGATATTTTTGATGAGGAAGAACAGAAAAAGCGTAAGAAGACAGGCCGTATGGCCTGGGGGATTGCACTGGCGGTACTGTGCTTTGCCCTGCTGTGGTTCAACTTCCTTGATCCGGCAGTGCTGAAAGCACAGCAGACCGGGACAGCCGAGACAGCGGCTCCCGTCGCTGCGCAGAATGTGGAGGCGACAGCGGAGACAGCGGAGATATCGGAGAAACCTGCCATACCTGTCGGTTTTGAACCCGGTCAGCAGCTGCAGGACTTCACGATCACCTGTCTCGACGGCTCAACCTTTACCCTCTCTGAGACACGGGGCAAAGTGACCTTCATCAACCTCTGGGCAACATACTGCACTCCCTGTGTGAAGGAGCTGCCTCACTTTGATGCCTTCTACCGCGAACATGGGGATGATGTTGCCATGCTGGCAGTCCACTCCTCTATCGTGACGGACGAACCGGATTCCTATCTGGCTGATAAGGGTTACAGCATTCCCTTTGCCCTGGACACAGAGGATGACATGGTATGGGGCATCGTCAACGGATCCTCGACCATACCTCAGACAATCGTCCTGGACCGGGACGGTGTGGTGATTTACAACCGCAAGGGTTCCATCACCCCTGAAGTGCTCGAAGCACTCTATGAGCAGGCATCTTCCGGTTATCAGGCCACCGCCGGCGATCAGGCATCCTCCGCCGGGCAAGGCGGCTCGGACTGAGCTTTACAATAGCGGGGTGACGAAACACTTTTTCTGGTCAAACAGGGCAGTTCGGACTGAGCTGCCCCACTGAGATTCACAAAGTTTTCCGAAAAAACTTTTCCGAAAAAAATGCAGGACCCGGAGGCTCAGCTTCAGATCCTGCGCACATGCAAAAGACGCGCTCCTGCAAATGGCGCATCCGAATAAAAAACATTCATACAAAAAGCGGCTAAGCAGCTCCCGTCAGGGATCAGCTGCTTAGCCGCCTTTTTTCTTTTCTCCTCCTTTCATTTTCTTTTGGGTGCGGCAGGAAAGCAGTGCTGTTGCCTTCCCGCGCGCATTTTGTTAAGTGCCGCCTGTATCAGGCTGTCTTTTCCTTTTTTCCTCGTATGATTACAGGGTCATCCTCCTCGAGAACAAAGGCTTTTGTGATAATTACTTTTTTGACATCTTTCTCATCCGGAATGGAGAACATGATGTCCTGCATTATGTTTTCCATGATTGCTCTCAGACCTCTCGCGCCCGTATTCTTACGCATAGCGATCTGCGCGATCTCTCTAAGTGCTTCATCTTCAAATTCGAGTTCGACGCCGTCGAGCTCCAGGAGCTTCTGGTACTGCTTTACCAGGCTGTTCCTGGGTTCGGTCAGAATCTTCACCATAGCCTCTTCGTCCAGTTCGTCGAGGGCGACAAAGATAGGAAGTCTGCCGACAAATTCAGGCGTCAGACCGAATTTCATGAGATCCTGAGGTGTGAGTCCTCTGAGCTGCTCGGAAAGGGTCTTTTCCTCTTTTTTATCGAATGCCTTGCCGAATCCGATGGTGTTTTTGTTATTTTCCCTTTCGACGATTTTTTCAATACCTGCAAAGGCTCCGCCGCAGATGAAGAGAATGTTCCTCGTATCGATCTTCAGCATTTCCTGCTGCGGGTGCTTACGTCCTCCCTGAGGAGGGACGGAAGCCACAGTACCCTCGAGGATCTTTAACAGAGCATGCTGTACGCCTTCACCGGATACATCTTTTGTGATGGATCTGTTCTCTCCGCTTCTGGCGATCTTGTCGATTTCATCGATATAGACGATGCCTCTTTCAGCCTTTTTGATGTCGTCGTTTGCCGCCTTGATCAGCTTCAACAGTACATTTTCGACATCTTCGCCGACATAACCGGCTTCTGTCAGTGTCGTGGCATCAGCGATCGCGAACGGAACACCCAGAACCTTAGCCAGGGACCTCGCGATGTAGGTCTTGCCGGATCCTGTGGGGCCGATCATCAGAATATTGCTCTTCTCAATTTCGACATCCGGATTGCCGCTTCCGTTGATTCTCTTGTAGTGGTTGTAAACAGCCACAGCGAGTGCCCTTTTGGCTCTGTTCTGTCCGACCACATACTGATTCAGGAATTCAACAAGCTCACGGGGCTTTTTCATATCTTCTGCCTTAACAAAGCCGCCCTGCTTTTTCTCCTCATCCGCCTTCCTGAGGCGGACAAGAATATCATTGGATGCCTTGATGCAGTCCTCGCAGATGATAGCGCCACCGCCTCCGATGAACCGCTTATTTGTCGCTGACTTTGGTTTTCCGCAGAACAGGCATTTCTGAACATTTTCAGCCATCTTTTTCCGCCTCCTTTCTATCTACGTCTGCCGGCTTGCCGGCCAGCCTGGCCGCCGAAGGACAGATTTCGATGATTTAAAAAAATGTTACTTCATGGCAGTGTGGCTGCTGCCGCATCGCATAAAGGCTTTTCGATTCACAGTGGAACTATCTGCTGCCATATTGCATAAATGCTTTTCGGATCGCAGTGGAACTATCTGCTGTCATATTGCATAAATGCTTTTATGCGGGCATTGTAACTGCCTCTGCCACAAATAAAAGCTCTTCAGATCGCTCCGTGCTCCTGCACTGGCGCAATCCCCTGGGGCGCGGCCCTGCACGGCTCACGGCCGCAGCACCCTTGCTTTGCTTTATAGTTAAAATAACACCTGTGCGGCTGAAGCGCTATCTACCGCTGGTATAAAATACCGGCGCGGAACTCTTGCAGTCTAGACCGGGACGGGGCTCCCGGGCAGTCTCGACCGGGGCAGGGTTGGGGCAGCCTCGTTCTGCCGTTGGAGCAGCAAAGAAGTGCCTGCACAAAAAAACCCGCACGGCAGATGCGCAAAAGTGTCTCTTCTGTTGCAGGCTTCTGCCTGATATAATGATATAGTCATGAGACGTATTAACAGAGACAGAATCATAAAGAGCCGGATTACATGAAAGCATGTCATAAGAACCCGGATTATAAGAGGCTGGTTTCTAAGAGGCTGGCTTCTAAGAAGCCGGATTATAAGATTCTGAATTATAAGATGCCGGCTTATAACAGCGAAAGAACCGGGCGAAGATATGGATTGGAAGCGGGAGGAAAAGCAAAGTGAAGCCTGAGAATCGAAAAAATCTTCTCATCACCATAGCAATGGCGACTGCCGTCGTCTGCGTGGTCGTACTTTTCTTTTTCCGGACATCCGTCTTTACAGGTTTTTTCCGCAAAACAATCAGGATTCTCAAGCCCTTCATCTACGGAATAGTGATCGCCTATCTCCTGTATCCGCTGAGCCGGCGGCTGGAAGAAAAGCTGCATTTAAAAAGGATCCTGGCGATCCTTTTGTCCGTGGCCTTCATGTTCGCCCTGGCTGCGATACTCCTGATCGCGGTAATCCCGGAGCTGGTGACCAGCCTCACAGAGCTGGTAAGGGGAATCCCGGGAACTGTCAACAGGGCAGAGGTCTGGCTCTCAGGTCTGCTGGAGTCACAGGGAGAACTCCTTCATACTCTTGAGACATACCTGAATCTGACAACGGAAAGCATAGAGACTTTTTTGAAGTCCAATGTTCTGCCTCAGCTCAGAAACCTCGTGACCAACATGAGCAAAAACTTCAGCGGCCTCCTGAGTGTATTGAAAAACTTTCTGCTCGGATCGATCATCGCGGTCTATCTGCTTGAGAGCCGGGAGAAATTCGTCTTACAGGTGAAAATGGTGGTCTATGCGCTGTTTCCGCACAAAATGGCGGATTGGATCCGGGAGGAAGCCCGCTTTACCAATGAAAAGATCAGCGGCTTCATTGTCGGCAAGCTGATCGACTCCCTGATTATAGGGATCATCTGCTTTGCCTTTGTCCTGATCACCCGGACACCCTATGCCATGCTCATCAGCATCATCGTCGGCGTGACCAACATGGTTCCTTTCTTCGGACCCTATCTGGGGGCCGTCCCTTCGGCGATCCTGCTCCTGACCGTCTCCCCCTTCCGCTGCCTTGTCTTTGTGATCTTTATCATGCTTCTCCAGCAGCTGGACGGAAATGTGATCGGCCCCAGGATCCTGGGCAACAAGCTGGGCCTGTCCGCCTTCTGGATTCTCTTCGCGATTCTGGTCTTCGGCTCCATCTGGGGCATTCCCGGGATGCTGATAGGCGCTCCTGTCTTCGCGATTCTCTATGACATCGCCCGCCACGCGGTCGTCGCCATTCTCACCAGGAAGGAAGAGAAGGAAATACTCAATCAATACGGAAAACAGAAGACTCCGGCGAAAGCACCACCCCGCGCTGATCAGCCTGATGTTCAGAAATAAGGTATTGTAAACTGCTTTTCACTGTCCAGGAGTTTAAGATAATAAAGAAAGGGTAGAATAATGAAAAAGTTCTTCGTATTGATCACGATGCTGACACTGATGCTATGCAGTACCTCAGCAGCTGCTTACGCAGACGAGCCGGAAGCTCAGGCAGAGCGCACGGTCATGCTGTATTTATGCGGCTCCGATCTGGAGAGCAGCGCCGGAATGGCGACCTATAATCTGGAACAGATCCTGCGTGCGAACTACAGCAGCGGGGAAAAGGTGAAGTTCGTTGTCATGACAGGCGGATCGGAAGTGTGGCATATGGAGAGCCGCTGGCTTTGCGACGGGTCCGGAAACCAGATCGATAAGATCAGCAGCGAGTACAATCAGGTCTGGGAGGCAAAAGGCGCAGATGCTGTACAGAATCCCGGCAAGATGGTCCTTCTCGACGGTGACGGTCTGACGGGGACCAACGTACCGGCAGAAAACGAATTGATGTCATCTCCGAATACATTGAAAGCGTTCATCAATTACTGCGCGGCTCACTTTCCTGCAAAGAAATACGACCTGATCCTCTGGGATCATGGCGGCGGTCCGTTCCGCTACGCATTCGCCAGCGATGAACATGAATCCAACATGTTTAAGATGATGTCCTTTTCCGGAGTCGCTAAAGCGCTGAGAGAGTGCGATGTGACGCAGGGCGGAAAGAAATTTGATTTCATTGATTTTGACGCGTGCCTCATGAGCAGCATCGAGATCGACCTGGCGCTTGCCGATTATACGGACTTCCTGATCGTTTCTCCGGAAACAGAGCCGGGGTACGGGCAGTATTATACCGGATGGCTGGATCTGCTCGGGAAGACCCCCGGATATGACACCTTTAAACTGGGCAGGAAGATCGTAGACGACTTCATCGATTTCTACGAAAACGGGGACGGCGCAGGCGGGAACGGGACGCTTTCCGTCATCGATATGAATAAGCTTATGAATGATCAGGAGCTGCTCACGTCCCTGGGCGAAATGGCTTCTTTGCTGAAGGAGCAGGCGAACGCAGCGGCCGAAAACGGTGAGGTGCTGTTTTATGACGAGTGGCTCTCCGCAAGACAATCCATCGATTACGGTTCATCGGCTCTTTACGATCTGGGCAACTTCGCATCGATGCTGGGCATTGTGAACGTGGAGCTGCAGGACGGGCAGAACGGAGAGGACAGATCGCGGAATGCCTATACGGAAATTACAGGTAAGATCAATAATCAGCTCCGGGATCCGGAACTGATCTATGCCAAAGGGACCAAAGGAATCCACACAGCTGAAGAGCAGATCTACCGGGATGTGGACGGTGAGATCCAGTATGGTGAGCTCGGCACGAGTGGGATCTCTATCTTTTTTGCACCTGCGTCAGACTGGATCGGCGCGCGGAAGTACGTCATCGAGCTGGATAAAGTGATAAAAGCCATGCCGGAAAAGACAGACGGCCGGTACTCTTTTCTGAAGAAGTACCGTGAAGCGCAGATTGACTATATCCTGCTTTCTTTAACAGGGATGGGGGTCAACAGTCTCCTGGCTGAGATGGATGCTTCAGACATCAGTTTTGAAGCCTTTGAAGAGTACTGGGAGGATTCCATTCTCGGGAGCAACCTCGAGAACTTAATAGAACTCCGTGATGCGCTCGGGACAGGGGATACGGCTGAATGGCTCAACAGAGTTCTCAAGCAGCAGGCTGCGGAAGCCATTACCCCCGATAAAATATCTGTCAGGAAGGTCCGCCACAAAGATGGCAAAGGATACAGGGTCACGATCAACGGCGCGAAAAAGCGTGTGGTCCAAAGAGTCGGGCGTCAGATATACGCAGAAATCCCGGCTGCGAAGGAAGCTATGGAGAATGACCCTGAACTTGAAAAGATCAACGCTTATTACGAGAAAAATAATCCTAAGAAAGGTCTGTTGCTGGGTTCCATTGACGGCAGCCTTGATATCACGGAAACGCTCGCGATGAGACCGGAGAATGAGGAGAGCTTCATCCGTGAACTGACCGACTGGTATAACATGCCTGAGGGCTCATGGAACGTGGGAACGAGAGAACCGAAGTGGTATGCGGTAAAAGATGCCGCCGGAAATCTTCATGCGGCCAGCATTTACATGCAGTATGGCGACGTGAAAATCATCCCTGCGTTCACCGCCGGAGAAGGAACGGACTTAGTATTGCTGGTGTTCGAACAAAATGAGTTGGTCTCGGTCGCTTACGCAACGGAGACCGGCGGTTTTCGTGAGATCGAGACGAAGGATCTACTCGGGGAGACCGGCCTTATCACTTCAATGTATGATACGCTGTTCGATGCGAATATCCCTATCAGCAGCACGTCATTCACCGTCAGCGCGGACAATGCGGGCAGTATCTCCCTGAAATATATGGACATCAGTGAGATCAGTGACATCGAGGATACGGATGGGGACGGAAATGCTCTGCATGATACTCTTGCGGTAAAAGACTTCTACGATTCCCGTATCGATATCACCGATAAGGCAGAGGAAGCTGACGGCCTGCCGGAACTCACCGATATGGGACTGACATCCGTAAACAGGGCAGTCTACAACGGAAAGGACCAGACGCCGGTGGTCGTCTGCGACGGAAAAACACTGACTGCAGGCACCGATTATGAACTGATTGGTAGAAATGACATCGATACATTCAAAAATGTCGGTGAGTATTCCATCCTCCTGTTAGGAAAAGGGGACTATACCGGAGGGGCGATCACATCCTTCATCATCGACAGGGCGGCGCTCGCCTCTGCCGATGTGACGCTTGCCTCCGGAACCTGTACCTACAACGGAAAAGCCTGGAAACCTGCCGTCACAGTAAAACACGGCGGAATGAAACTCGTCTCCGGAACGGATTACACAGTGACCTACAGCAACAACGTCAACGCGGGAACCGCGACAGTGAAGGTCGAAGGCAAGGGCAACTACAAGGGAACGGTCACGAAGAAATTTACCATCGCAAAGGCTGCCCAGTCGATCAAGGTGACGGTGGGTGCGGCAAAGCTCTCTGTCGGAAAGACAACGACAGTATCTGTTGCAGGCGCCAAAGGAACCCTATCCTTCAAGTCTTCTGACACGGCCATAGCCACAGTGACACCGGCAGGCAAAGTGACGGCAAAGAAAGGCGGGACGGTCAGGATCACGGCGACATCTGCCGCGACTGCACAGTACAATGCCGCTTCCGGGACAGTCACGATCAAAGTGGTCCCCGGGTGGGTCACATCCCTGACTGCAGCCAACCAGGCAGACGGCATCAGGCTGACCTGGAATAAAGCTGCCGGGGCAGACGGCTATAAGATCTACCGCAACTCAACCCTGATCAAGACCATCACCAACGGCAGTACCGTAACTTACACAGAT
This sequence comes from Lachnospiraceae bacterium, assembly GCA_045117315.1. GTDB lineage: Bacteria > Bacillota > Clostridia > Lachnospirales > Lachnospiraceae > CAG-791. The sequence continues at coordinate 26,556 of JBGUNJ010000182.1, forward strand.
ACAAAAGCCAACACCAACATGACAAAGTATATTTACAAGGTGCTGGCTAAAGGGCCTGCCGGAGACAGCACAGCCGCGAAAACAGTCGCTGTGTACAGAGTAAACAGACCGGCTCTTTCTTCTGTGACAAACAGCGCCGCCTCCGAGATGACTGCCAAATGGACTACGGTCGAAAGGGCAACCGGCTATCAGATCAAGTACAGCACCAGCAAGACCTTTGCATCAGGCAACGGGACGGTCGATGCGTCCGGTGCGACAACAGATTCCAGGCGGATCGGAAAGCTGACGAAGGGAAAGACCTATTACGTGAAGATCCGCGCATATAAGGTTGTGGGCAACGTATTATACTGGTCCGAATGGAGTCCGGTCAAAACCGTCAAAATCAGCAAGTGAAAATGATGGCTAAGTCAGTCCGCTGATCCAAGACCCGCCCGCGGGTCTTGAGCGCCGGATTTGTGATTGTCAGGAGACAGGCAGGAGACAGGGGACGGTTCCAATGACATTAAGCTAAGCCCCCCCTGTGTCCAAAACAATAGTTTCATATTCAATCAGAGGTGAAATA
>JBGUNJ010000183.1:0-13354 GCA_045117315.1 Lachnospiraceae bacterium
ATCGTCAATTCCCTGGGCGTCATTCCCTCCGCGGGGATTGGAGTCGCGGAGAAGGTGTGCGCCTTCATCATGCTGGTGCCCATGGCCTTTATGCAGTCCATGTCCGCCTTTGTGGCACAGAATGCCGGTGCCGGCCGCTTTGACCGGGCAGAGAGAGCTCTGAGATACGGAGTCCTGCTGTCCCTGGCCGTCGGTACAGTCATGTTCTGGCTGTCCTTTTTCCACGGCGTCGCCCTGGCCTCCCTGTTCGCCAAGGACATGGAGGTGGCAGTGGCAGGAGCCGACTACCTGAAAGCTTACGCCATCGACTGCCTGCTGACCCCTGTTTTCTTCTGCTTCATAGGATTCTATAACGGAATCGGCATGACCCGCTTTGTCATGATGCAGGGCATCGTCAGCGCCTTCTGCGTACGTGTGCCCGTCTCCTTCCTGATGAGTAAACGCGTCCCGGTCTCGCTGTTTCACATCGGACTTGCGACCCCTTTCTCCTCCGCCCTGCAGATCGTCATGTGCCTGGTGTGTATGGCTTATGTAAAAAACCGCATCCGCAAAAACGGCTCCTTGTGGAAGGAATAAATCAAAACGATCGCATGGCGGCAGTCAGACCGGCAGCATGAAAATACGAGAAGGCAAGATAAAGCGGGCTGAAGCGACATGAAGCCGGAGAAAAGAAGGCAAAGCCGGGGAAAAATAAAGCAAAGCCGGAGAACATCAGCGAAAAAAAAGAGAAAGAAGAAGTAATTATGGCAGACTATATCAGAACATACAGCGGGGTACAGTTTTATCCCACCGAGCCGGATCCCGGGGAATTCCGTATTGAAGATATCGCGCACGCGCTCTCCCTCATCTGCAGGGGAAACGGCCACGTGCGCTCCTTCTGGTCGGTCGGTGAGCACTGTATCTGCTGCGCCAAAGAGGCACAGGCGCGCGGACTGGGCAAAAGGATGGCGCTGGCCTGCCTTCTGCACGACGCCGGCGAGTGCTACCTCTCAGACATTCCCCGTCCCTTCAAGAAATCGCTCCCGCAATATCGGGAGAGGGAAGACCGCATGCTGGATATGATCTTTGAAAAATTTCTGGGCAGCGCGCTGACAGAAGAGGAGCAGAAAGAACTGAAAAAGATCGATGACGATCTGCTCTGGTACGACCTTGAGATTCTGCTGGGTGAGCCTCTGTCGGAGCCGGAGCCGGATGTCCACGTCAAGCCCGACTACACTGTGCGCCCGTTTGAAGATGTGGAGCGCGAATATCTGGAACTTTTCCGGCAGCTGTCGGACGGTGTCAGATGATCCGGCTTTATGTGTAATAGGGGCAGCTACACCCAGATCACGGACGTTTATTCCGCGGTGATCGCATGGATGGAGGCGAACGGCTATGAGCCCGCGGAGCCTATGTTCAACATCTATCACATCAGCCCTCACGAGACGCAGAACCCGGATGAGTTCGTGACGGAAATCTGCTATCCGGTAAAGAAGAAATAAGAAAAAAATAAGAAATAATGAGATGATTCTTTGCCCGGTCTGCAAAAGTCCGGCCAGATACCCAAATCAGTTTTGATTAAAACTTTTTAACGAGTACCCACCTAAACGTCAGAATTCTTTGTCACACGAAAAGGGCTGTGATGCTTCAATGCGAAAGCGTCACAGCCCTTTATGGCGTGCTTATTAACTTATTCCTGTTAACTTATTTATCATGAATTCTGCTATGATTTCTACTATGAATTCTACTATGAATTCAGGCTGATGTACCGGGAAACAGTCCGGATCAGACAGACTGAGTCACAGTCACAGCGTGGATGCGATGCAATACCGCTCTGCCGGGCGGTTTTTTTGGAATAAGGAAAAATAATACTCTCTGATGTGAGAAGGACCTTTTACAATTGCACTGCGACGTCCAGAGCGACATCCATCATGTTGGTGAAATTGTGCTGGCGTTCTTCGGCACTTGTCGATTCTCCGGTGACCAGAGAATCGGATACGGTGAAGATACCGAGGGCTTTTACCTCATGCCCTGCTCCTGCGTCTCCGTATGCGTAAGTGGCTCTTGCCGCGTTGCAGTAGAGAGCATAAGTCTCCATTTCCACGGCGAGGCATCCCACCTGCGCCCACTTTTTCCAGAGCGGCTGTTCTTTGTAAAAAATGTCGGTCGAGAAAACATTGCCGACATCAAAGGCATATCCGCGCTCCTCAGCGGCAAGAACGGCTCTGCGCAGCAGGTCAAAGGAAGAAATCGCGGAGAAGCTTCCCTGAAGTCCGTATTGATAAGCATAGCTGGAATCAGTGCATGCGCCCTGGGCCATGATAATGTCCCCGATTTTGACATCGGGAGTAATGGCTCCGCAGGAACCGATCCGGATCAGATTTCTGACATCGTAAAAATGGATCAGCTCATGGGTGTAGAGGCCTATGGACGGTATGCCCATGCCGGTTCCCATGACCGAGACTTTTTTCCCTTTGTAAGTTCCGGTGTATCCGAACATATTGCGGATCGTGTTAAAACAAACCGGATTTTCCAGATAAGTCTCCGCAACAACCTTGGCGCGGAGGGGATCTCCGGGAAGAAGGACTGTCTGGGCGATATCTCCCGGAACAGCAGCAATATGAGGGGTTGACATATAGAATCCTCCTTTCAGTTTCATGTCTCCGGACATAAATGGACCTTCCGGATTCTGAATTGCTAAGTGTATCTGATTGGACGTGAGAATTACCATCAATTTCTGGATGTGAAAAATACCATCAATTTCTGGACGTGAGAATCACCATCAATTCCCGAGTGTGAAGATCACCATCAATTCCCGGATGTGAGAATCACCATCAATTTCTGGATGTGAAAATCATCAGAATCAAATTATGGTCTGTGCGCTGCCTGGAAAAAAGCAGAGAGTATCATCAGGTGATCGTCAGCGGTTTTCCGACACATAATCAGGGGCTGAATTCAGACAATCGGAATCAGCTGTCTGTCCTAAATTATACCACAAGTGCAGTTGGCAGGGTTGATGTACTTTCCGCTTCCGGCACATAAGACATATTGCTGTTCAGGGTTTTGAAAAGGACTTTAGAAAATATTTTGGGAATATTTTGAAAAGAAAGGCTTCAGATTATATTTGAGAACAGGGCGGGTCATTATTTTTGAACAGGGCTTGAAACATACGGGGGAGGGGTATATAATAGCCCTTGTAAATACCCATAGGGGGTATATTCTGCCGGACCTTTCTGCTTATTCCCAGAGATTCGATGCCGGCTGAAGGAAAAGAAATCTTACCAGAGGCAGGTGTGAAAATGAGTGATCCCAAACAGGAACTGCTGAATCCGGGAACGGAAACAATGCAAGCAATGCAAGCAATGCAAGCAATGCAAGCACCGGAAGCAATCGAAGCAGCGGAAACACCGGAAGCAATCGAAGCAGCGGAAGCAGTCGAAGCGGAGAAGGCGGCAGACGCGGCTGAGTCCGGAAATGAGTCCGCAGAGGGTGCGGAATGCTGCTGCGGCGGGCGGAAAAAGGTTCGGTCGGAAAAAGAGCACAGAGATTTGATCAACCGCCTGAACCGGATCGAAGGACAGATCCGGGGAATCAAAGGCATGGTCGAAAAAGATGCCTATTGTATCGACATTCTGAATCAGGCCTCAGCGGCCAGCAGTGCGCTGTCGAGTTTCTGCAAAGTCCTTCTCTCCAGCCACATCCGCAGCTGTGTCGCGGAGGATGTCCGGCAGGGGAATGAGGACAAGATGGACGAGCTTGTGAAGACCCTGCAGAAAATGATGCGGTGAGCAGTTACAGCTACACCCGCACCCGCTCCCATACCAAAGGCAGCCTGTCTGATTCAGGACAATGCCTTTTTGGGATAGAACGAGGATAAAACGAGGATAGAAATGGAACAATATACAGTCACAGGTATGAGCTGCGCCGCATGTCAGGCGCGGGTTGAAAAAGCCGTTTCAAAGGTGGACGGTGTGACAAGCTGCAATGTAAGTCTTTTGACCAATACACTCGCGGTGGAAGGTACCGCTTCGCCGGAATCTGTCATGCAGGCGGTCGAAAATGCCGGTTACGGGGCAGCTCCCAAAGGAGTTGAAGCCGGGGCGGGCAGCGGGGCAGGCTCATCCGGAAGCCTTTCCGCCAGGCTGGCGGCAGAGGAGGACGCGCTCAAGGACCGCGAGACGCCGGTCCTTAAAAGGAGGCTTCTGACCTCGCTTGGATTTCTCCTGGTCCTCATGTATTTTTCCATGGGCCATATGATGCTGGGATTTCCGCTTCCGGCTTTTTTCCACGGGAATCATATTGCCATGGGGCTGCTGCAGCTTCTGCTGGCAGCAATCGTCATGGTAATCAACCAGAAATTCTTTGTCAGCGGATTCAAAAGTCTCTTCCACGGAGCCCCCAATATGGACACCCTGATCGCGCTGGGATCCGGGGCGGCCTTTGTGTACAGCACTGCCATGCTCTTTGCCATGACAAGGGCACAGGTGGACGGAAATACTGCCGCGGTCTCTCAGTATATGATGGAATTTTACTTTGAGTCCGCCGCTATGATCCTGACCCTGATCACGGTCGGCAAAATGCTGGAGGCGCGGTCCAAGGGGAGAACGACGGACGCCCTCAAGAGCCTGATGAAGCTGGCGCCCAAGACTGCCACCGTCGTCAGGGACGGCCGGGAACAGGAAATCGGCATCGACGATGTCCGCAAGGGCGATATCTTCGTCGTCCGGCCAGGTGAAAATATCCCCGTGGACGGCATTGTCGTTGAGGGAAGCAGCGCGGTCAACGAGTCCGCCCTGACCGGTGAGAGTATTCCGGTGGATAAGAATCCCGGAGATGAAGTCTCCTCGGCAACCCTGAACCAGTCCGGGTTCCTGCGCTGCGAGGCGACCCGGGTCGGCGAGGACAGCACTCTGGCCCAGATCATTCAGATGGTCAGCAACGCGGCAGCCACCAAGGCCCCGATCGCCAAGCTGGCGGACACAATTTCAGGCGTCTTTGTACCGGCTGTCATCGCGATCGCCCTGGTCGTGACCTTTTTTTGGCTGCTGATCATGCACCGCCCGGTGGGCTTTGCCCTTGCCCGCGGTATTTCGGTCCTGGTCGTCAGCTGCCCCTGCGCTCTCGGTCTGGCGACTCCGGTCGCGATCATGGTCGGCAGCGGCATGGGAGCCAAAAACGGCATTCTCTATAAGACTGCTGAATCTCTGCAGGAGACAGGAAATGTTCAGATAGTTGCCCTCGACAAGACCGGCACGATCACAAAGGGAGAACCCGTCGTGACGGACATCCTGCCGGCAGAGGGAGTCACGGAGGAAGAGCTGCTGTCCTATGCGGCGGCCCTGGAGTCTCACAGTGAACACCCGCTGGCAAAAGCTGTGATCGCCTGCGCGGAGGAAAAAGCAGCATCAGAGGCAAAAAATGCTGCTGATGTGAATGATAAAAATGATAAAGATGATAAAAAAGATAAAAAAGATGCCGGTCATGCAGGGAATGTAAGCAAATCCAGTGACATAAAAGAAGTGGGCACGGCGGGCTGCAGACAGCTTTCCGTGGAGAATTTCCAGGCCCTGCCTGGCAACGGACTGACGGCAGTCTGCAACGGAAAGAAAATGGCCGGCGGAAATCTTGCCTTCATCACAGGCTGGCTGGCCGGGGATGGCGGGATCAGCGCGCAGATCCGGGAGACCGCGGACAGGCTGGCGGAAGAGGGAAAGACGCCCCTGTTCTTTGCCCGTGACGGGAAATTCCTGGGTACCATCGCAGTGGCTGACACCATGAAGGAGGACAGCGCCCAGGCCATTGCAGAGCTCCGCAATATGGGCATTCACGTTGTCATGCTGACCGGCGACAACCGCCGCACGGCAGAGGCGATCGGACGTCAGGCGGGTGTCAACGAGGTCGTGGCGGGCGTCCTTCCGGCAGGCAAGGAAGAGGTCATCCGACTCCTGCAGGAAAAGGGCAGGACTGCCATGGTCGGCGACGGGATCAACGATGCCCCTGCCCTGACAAGGGCTGACATCGGCATAGCGATCGGCGCCGGCACGGACGTCGCCATTGACGCGGCGGATGTGGTCCTGATGAAGAGCCGGCTGACCGACGTGAGCGCGGCAGTGCGTCTCAGCCGCCAGACCTACCGGACCATTCTGTGGGGCCTCTTCTGGGCCCTGATTTACAACTCGATCCTGATTCCAGTTGCGGCGGGCCTGCTCGTTCCGCTGGGAATTACCATGGATCCCATGTTCGGCGCGCTCGCCATGAGCCTGTCGAGTTTCTGTGTAGTCACCAATGCGCTCCGCCTCAACCTCATGTCAGTCCACGACACCAAAGGCGACGGCAGGCGCTGGGGAAATAACGAAAAGCACCCGGTTCTGCCCGACGCGGACGGGAAGCTTCTGGCGGAATACAGCCGGCAGAAGGAAATGGAAGAACAAAAGGCCCTTGAGGCAGAGAGAAAGGAGAATCTCATGAAGAAGACAATGGAAATCAAAGGTATGATGTGCCCTCACTGCGAGGCGGCTGTCAAGAAGGCTCTTGAGGCGGTTGAAGGCGTTTCCGGCGCGGAAGTCAGCCACGAGAAGGGAACCGCCATCGTATCCATGGACACTGAGGTTGCCAACGATGTTCTGAAGGCAGCTGTTGAAGCTAAGGACTACGAAGTGGTTTCGATTGCCTGAGACTGCTGAAAAGGGTTCGTTTTATACCTAAGGCTCCGGGTTCAAAGTGGAGTACAATGAGAAGTTCATAGAGAAATTCATAGAGGAGTTCATAGAGGAGATTATAGAGGAGTGCAAAATCGGCGTATCGACGCGATTTTGCACTCTTTCTGACCATGCCGCTCGCAGGAGCGGCAACGCGAGGAGAAATCGCATTTCAAAGCCTTACTCATAAGGGCTTTGAAATTGGCGATATTCACCGATGCGGTCAGCAGAGGTTTGTGCCGTCTCGCGGCACAAACCTCCGGAGTGGAAAAAACGCTATCGAGCGTTTTTTCCACTCTTGTTATATGCGCTGAACGAGAGTAATATAAGCCCAGGCTGATTACAGACGATACGCGTATCGTAAAGCTGATACCGAAGAGAAAAAGGGACGACATCATGAAAAAAACGAACCGAATGATCTTTCTGCCTGTGGGACTTGCAATCATGCTGCTGGCAGGGACTGTCTACACATGGACTATTATCTCGAAGTCGATTTCCGCGACCTTCCCGTCCTGGAACGCGCAGACCTTATCGATGACATTCACAGTCACGATGATGTTTTACGCGCTCGGCGGCCTGGCCAGCGGTGTTGTCTACAAACGGACAGGTCCAAAACCGGTGCTTCTGGCCGGGGGTATTCTTTTTGCCGGGGGCATGACACTGGCATCTCTGGCACAGGCGCCTCTGCCTCTCTACATCGGCTATGGCGCCATGTGCGGATTTGCGACGGGGCTGTGCTACAATTCTGTTGTCAGCACGGTCTCTGCCTGGTTTCCGGACATGCAGGGAGTGACCTCGGGAACCCTGCTGGCGGCCTTCGGACTCAGCAGCTTTATAGCGGGAAAACTGTTCGCGGCATTGGCGCCTGCGGACGGAAGCCGGACCTGGGCTGCGGGACTGCGCATCGTGGCAGTTCTCATGCTGGCTGCTGCCCTGACCGGAGCCGCGGTTTTCCGCCTGCCCAAACCCCAGGAACTGGGGGCGGGCAGCGGGCAGAAAAAGAGCCGCAGAGAACCCGCGTCGGACATTCCTCCCTCAAAGATGCTGCGGACGGCATCCTTCTGGCTGTTTTACATCTGGGTCTCGCTGCTGACGGCTGCCGGCCTGACGCTTGTCGGACAGGCCAGCGGGATCGCGGGAGAAGTAGGTACCACTCTGTCAGGAAATACCATCGCTACTGTTGTCGGAATGATCTCCATCATGAACGCGGCGGGCAGAATCTGCACCGGCACAGTCTATGACCGCTTCGGATACCGCGTCACCATGTGGATGATCATGGGGACTTTCGCATTTTCCGCTGTGATGATGATCCTGGCGATTCTGACAGGCGTTTTCCCGCTGATTGTCGTCGGATTTATCGCCGGAGGCTTTGCCTACGGAGGAAATGCTTCTATCATCGCCCCACTGATCTCGGACTTCTACGGCAGGACATGGTATTCCACCAATTTTTCAATCGTGCCCACCAACGCCCTCTTCACGTCATTTGCGGCGGTCCTTGCGGGAAGGCTCTATGACATGACCCAGTCCTTCTTCAGTTCCCTCCTGCTTCTTTTCGGAGCCGTTGTCGCAGCGATCCTGCTCTCTTTCCTGATCAGAAGACCCGGAGAGGGGAAAAAAGAATAAGGGCGTGCCCGTTTTTATAAGTGTCTGCAATTTTTGTAAGTGCCTGCAGAGGATGGATTATTATGATAAGGGAAGGTTCTATAGAAGAGATTTATGACGGCCGCTTTTACACACCGGACGATATGGTTCCGGTGGGCTGCGCGGACTGCGAGGGCTGTTCGGAGTGCTGCCGCAGCACGGCGGATACGATTATTCTGGACCCGCAGGATATGTATCTTCTTTCCAAGGGAACCGGAAAAGTTTTTACGGATATGATTGAGCGGGAGATAGAGATCCGCCTGGTGGACGGCCTGATCCTTCCCAATCTGATGGAAGAGCACGAAGGGGAGGAAGAGCACTGCCTCTTTCTCACGGACCGGGGCAGGTGCTCGATCCACGCCTTCCGCCCGGGGCTCTGCCGCCTGTATCCAATGGGAAGATATTACACGGACGGCGGCTTCCGCTACATCCTGCAGAAGGATGAGTGCACGGGCCGCGTCAAGACGCCGGTCCTCCTGAGAGAGTGGCTGGGCATAGAGGATCTGCCGCGCTATGAGGCCTATATACAGGACTGGCACGACTTCAGGAAGCGCGTTGAGAAGGTCGTCCCCATGCTGACAGAAAAGAGCAGGGACTCGGTGCAGCGCTACATCCTCCAGGTCTTCTTCGTACATCCATATCTGACCCGGCAGGACTTCTATCCCCAGTATGAAGCCCGCATGCAAGTGTGCAGAAAAGCCCTGCGCAGCATTCTGTGAGCTTGCATGGAGATGTATCGGATAGATGGTATTAAAACGGATTCTTTTAAGGCATATATAAATCATTGAGAACCGTCGTTACGGGAATGTGCCTTCTAAAAGCGTTAAAGTAAACGTGTCAAAAAATTCTCAGTCAAAAAATTATACTACTGGTTTAATGAATTATTATCTAAAATGTGTTATTCTATAATCCGGTGAAAAAATAGGGGCAGCTTTTGCTGTCCGGAAAGGAAAAGCATTACTGACAGCTGTTGGGACAGCAGGTCCCTGACAGACGAATTGCCGGTTTTCAGTTATGAAAATACTGTTCAGAGAGATGCCGCTCTATAGCGGACGCAGTTTTGGGTTTTGTAATCGTATGCAGGACAATCGAATCATTAAACAGCTGTCGGAAAAGATGGTGACCTGAGCCGAAACAGGCAGATCCGCAGCCGCTGCAGGATAAATTTTCTGTGGGGAGTCTCTCAGGAGACCCGTCAGGAGATTTGCCGTGAGAAGCGTCTGACCGGTGCAGATCCGGCCAGTGGGGAGCCGGCGGAGAACATCCACAGAATGGATGTGGAATGCCGGGCCGCACCCTGTTTGGGAAGCTATCCGATATGATCGTGTGTTTATGATGCCGTCTGTCCTGTGGGCAGGCGGCTTTTTTACGCACTGAAAAATAGTTTTTTTCCGTTATGATAGGATGTTATTACCGGGAAAACGTTTTCGGGAAACAATTCTGAAAACAGATTTCATGAAAAGCCAGTACTCACTGAGAGTATAAAGAACCGGTTCAGAAAAACCGTATTTTAAAATATTTAGAGAAAGGAGGCCGCAGAAAGGTATGTTTGAGATTAAGGGAAATATTAATACAGCGATCTGCTATGCCTCGGTGATAGAGCAGGAGGCGATCGATCAGATCCGCCGTATGTGCGATTACGAGTTCACAGCAGGGAGCAGAATCCGAATCATGCCCGATGTGCACGCAGGAAAGGGCTGCACAATAGGTACGACTATGACTGTGACAGATAAGGCAGTGCCGAATATCGTCGGCGTTGATATCGGATGCGGTATGTATACAGTCAGCCTGGGTAAGGCCGATATAGATTTTGAGAAGTTGGATGAGGCGGCCCATTTCATTCCTTCAGGCATGCGTGTCTGGGATGAGAGCATAGAGCACTTCGACCTGGCGCAGATGCGCTGCTTCGGCAGCTTCCGTCAGGTAGACCGTCTGGAGCAAAGCCTGGGAACACTGGGCGGCGGAAATCATTTCATTGAGATTGATGAAGCCGAGGACGGGACAAAGTATCTGGTGGTCCACAGCGGAAGCCGCGGTGTCGGACATCAGACCGCAACATTTTATCAGCAGACTGCTGTCAAGCTGAACAAGGGAAAGGAAGAGCTCCGGCGTCTGCGCGACGAGATAATCCGCACTTACAAGGAGCAGGGCCGGGCACACGAAATCCAGGCGGCGCTGAAGGCGATTCCCCGGCTAATGGGAGAGACAACAGTTCCGGAGGATCTATGCTGGCTGTATGGACAGTATTTTGATGACTACATGCACGATGTGGAGATCTGCCAGGCATTTGCGCGGCGCAGCCGCGAACTGATGGCAGAGATACTGCTGGATCACGCAGGCCTCGCAGGAGGAGAGGCTTTTCACACAATCCACAACTACATCGACACAGAGGAAATGATCCTGCGAAAGGGCGCGATCGCGGCTCACGCGGGAGAAAAGGTGCTGATCCCAATCAACATGCGGGACGGCAGTGTGCTGGCTGTCGGAAAGGGAAATCCCGAGTGGAACTTTTCCGCGCCCCACGGCGCCGGAAGGGTTCTGTCACGAAGCAAGGCAAAGGCACAGCTGAGCATGGAAGAATACCGGGAGGCTATGAAGGGAGTCTACACAACTTCCGTGAATCCTTCGACACTGGATGAGGCGCCGATGGCATACAAGTCGCTGGACGATATCATCGGTGTGATCGGTGAGACAGTAGACATCATTGACGTGATGAGACCAATTTACAATTTCAAGGCATCGGAAGAGCAGGAGGATGAATCTGCTTTCCGTTCCGGCGGGTGAGTGATGTTACCTGCGGGGCATTGACGTTTGGCAGCGCCTGACGTCACTGCGCCGCAGGGCCTTCTGAGGCCCCCGGGATTCCCGGGGAAACTTCAGAAGCACTCAAAGCTGCCGCAAAGCGTACGCGGGGAAGTATTCCGCAGTGCTTTGCAGCATTCCGCAGTGTTTTGCAGCATTCTGCAGTATTTTGCAGTATTCTGCAGTAATTCGCGGACGGGAACGGGAACAGAAACAAAAATCCGCGAAGACATGAAGAGTCCTGAGAAACCGGATCTGGTACCGCAGGGGCATGAACCGCCCTCAAAAAACAAAAACGGGATCGGAAATGAAAGGGGCTGTTCAGGTTCTCCTGCTCCGGCTGATGCCGGAACGGAGGACTGCTATGATGAACATGCCCCGAATTAACATGGCGGCTACAGGGCAGAACATTGTCCGCCTCCGCGAGGAGGCAGGGCTCTCTGTAAAGGAGCTTCAGGACATCTTCGGCTTCACAACTCCTCAGGCCATTTACAAGTGGCAGCACGGCGCATCCATGCCCTCAATCGACAACCTGGTTGTCCTTGCTGTGGTCTTCCATGTGACCCTTGAGGAGATCCTCGTCCTTGACGAAAGCAAGGAGGCGGAGGTGACGATCCACTTTACGCTTTAAAAAAAGATATATCGGCGTACTCTTATGACAGCAGATCTAAAGTCATAGGAGTGCGCCGGTGCTTATTTTACGAACGGATGATACAAGGTATACATTTCCGCAGTGATTGTATACCTTGTTTTTTTTGACTTTTTCTTTTGGGAATTTATAATGAATTTAACCGAATGCAGTGCCTCAAGACAGAAAGGAGCCTGTTCAATGGATAAATATATTTTAAGCTGCTGTTCTACGGCGGATCTTTCAAAGGAGCATTTCGAAAAAATCGATGTCCATTATGTCTGTTTTCACTACACGCTGGGCGGTAAGGAATATCCGGACGATCTGGGGCAGTCGATTCCCTTTCCGGAATTTTACAGAAGGATGGCCTCAGGTGAGCCCACCGCGACCTCTCAGGTCAACGTACAGGAATATATGGATTATTTTGAGGGGTTTTTGAAGGATGGATTCGATATCCTGCACGTCTGCCTCTCTTCGGGAATCAGCGGGTCTTACAATTCGGCCTGTATCGCAAGCGAACAGCTGAGAGAGGACTATCCGGACCGGAAAATCTATGTCCTGGATTCCCTGGGGGCTTCTTCCGGGTATGGTCTCCTGATGGATGAACTTGCGGAAAAAAAGGCCGGCGGAATGGACATCGACAGCCTGTTTTCCCTGGCGGAAAAGAAAAGGCTTAATGTTCACCACTGGTTTTTCTCAACAGATCTGACTTTTTATATTCGCGGAGGGCGCATCTCTAAGACCTCCGGCATGATCGGGACTCTTCTGAATATCTGCCCCCTGCTAAACATGGACAATCTGGGGCGGCTTGTTCCCAGATACAAGATCCGGACAAAGAAAAAAGTCATCCGGACTATTGTGGACAAGATGGAGGAGCACGCGGAGGGCGGCAGAGAATACAGCGGCAAATGTTATATCTCCCAGTCCGCCTGTATTGATGATGCCCGGGAGGTCGCCCGCCTTGTCGAGGAGCGGTTTCCAAAGCTGAACGGCAGGGTCGAGATCAACGACATCGGGACGACGATCGGCAGCCATACCGGCCCCGGCACAGTGGCCCTCTTTTTCTGGGGAGATGAGAGAAAGGACTGAGAGAAAAGCCGAGGCTTTAGAGAAAAGAAGCGGGAAAAAGGGAATCCTGTGGAAAGAGAAACCAGAGAAAGAAATCCGGGAAATGGAACCCTGTGGAAAAGAAAAACGGAGAAAGGAACCCGGGAAGCAGAAACCTGTGGAAAAAGAAATCGGAGAAAGGAACCCCGGAAAAGGATCCGGGAAAGAGTAACCTGAAAAAAGAACAGGCACACGGTGGGATAAGCCGTGTGCCTGTTCTTTTTTCAATGATTTAGAGAAAGGGGGGTAAGTGGTTGGGGGCGATTGATAAGATCATGCAGCATACAATCTGTTGTCTGGCTATGCAGTATACAATCTGTTGTCTGATTATGCGGCGTACATTCTGTTGTCCGACTATGCTGCATACATTTCGCTGTCTGATTATGCGGCGTACATTCCGAAGGAGAAGACAACTGCCAGCAGTACGCGGACCCAGCTGGTGATGAAGCGGGAGTACATGACGGACATGACACCGACCTCAACGGTCTCTGTCTCGGCT
>JBGUNJ010000184.1:0-12857 GCA_045117315.1 Lachnospiraceae bacterium
GCCTTCTCGATCTCCTGGGAAGTCAGTGTCTTCTCATTGGAGCCGATCACCAGGCGGATGGTCACGGACTTCTTGCCGGCAGGGATCTGTTTTCCTCTGTACTCGTCTACGAAGGAAGCGGCCTTGACCAGGGCGGAAGCTTTCTTCTTGCCCATGATGACATCATAGATATCGCTCCAGACCGCGTTGGAGTCAAAGAGCATGGAGATATCGAAGTCGTTCTCCGGATACTCGGCAAGGTGCTCGAAGCGGTTGGTCCTGGATTTCAGGGGCTGCAGCTTTGTGGCGTCGATCTCGAAGAGCATGACGGACAGGTTCTTGATGCCGCAGTCCATGGAGACCTTCTTGGCCACCAGGCCCAGGTCGCCGATCTTGTCGTCGCCCAGGAAAATGTTGAGCCAGACCACGTTGTCGGACCAGACGGGCTTTTCTTCTTTGCGGAAAGTGAAGCCGGTCATGTGGGTGTAGCGGGGCATATACTCGAGCACGCCCTTGGCCTCGCGGAAGAGCTCATCGATCTTCCTGGTGCTGCTGGCAAAAGCAGCCGCAATGTGTCTCTTCTGCTCGGGAAGGGACTCGGTGGGATCGTAGGGAGAGCTGTAATTTCTGTCAAAGAAGACCTGCGCCTCCTCGAAGATGGAGAAGTCGTTGAAATAGCGCTCGTTCTTGACCACTGCCTCGCAGAGGTTGGGAAGCAGGGAGGAGCGGATATAGCTGAGGTCGGGTGCCGGCGGTGTGGACAGACGCAGAACGCCGTCCGTGTTCTGGAGAACGGCGTTGACAAAGACGTCATTCATCCAGGGATAGGTGTAGACTTCCTGCATGCCGCAGCGGATGGCCAGATATTCCTTGATATTGCGGATCAGATCCTGATCCTTCTGGTTGATCGCGCCCTCGAAAGCGGTCGTGAAAGAAGTGGCCTCGAAGTTGTCGTAGCCATACATTCTGGCGACCTCTTCCATCACGTCGTCCTTGATGGAAATATCGCCGGTGGATCGCCAGGTGGGAGCAGTGACGTGCATGTTGTCGCCGTCGATCTCAACGTCGAAGCCGAGGATCTCCAGTTTGCCCCTGATCACGTCATTTTCCAGGTGCTTTCCCAGTCTCTTTTCCAACCATGCCAGGCTGACGTCGATCTGGGCGCGCTCGAGCTTCTTCTCATAGCGGTCGCAGAAGCCGGTCACCTTCATTTCGGGATAGAGCTCTTTGAAGAACTCCATGGACAGAGCCAGGGCCTGGTCGCATCTCTCAGGATCGACAGCCTTCTCATATCTGGAAGAAGCCTCTGTGCGGTTGTCATAGCGGAGAGCGGTCCTGCGGATGCCGGTCGCTTCAAAGTTGGCCACTTCCAGGATGACGCGCTCGGTCTTGGGCAGGATGGAGTCCTTGGAGCCGCCCATGACGCCTGCAAGGGCGACGGGGCCCTCAGAGTCGGTGATCACCAGGTCATCTGTGCAGAGCTCGAGTTCCTTGTCATTGAGCAGAAGGAGTTTCTCTCCCTCTTTGGCGCGGCGCACGACGATGTGGTCGGAGATATTGTCCGCGTCAAAAGCGTGGGTCGGATTGCCGGTCGCCAGCATGACATAGTTGGTGATGTCGACAAGGGCATTGATGGGGCGCATGCCCACTTTCCAGATGCGGTTCTGCATCTTATAGGGAGAGGGCTTGACAGAGACGCCTTCCATCTCCACGCCGATGTAGCGGGGGCATCTGTCGCTGTCCTCAATCTCCACTTTGAAGTCGGACTGCACATCTGTCGTTAAGGGCTCAAACTTTTTCAGGGTGAGGTTATAGAGGGCCGCGATCTCACGGGCGATGCCGTAGTGTCCCCAGAGGTCGGGGCGGTTGGTCATGGACTTGTTGTCGATCTCGAGGAGAACGTCCTTGAGGTCCAGAGCGTCCGCCAGAGTGGTGCCTGCAGGCACTTCAAAGGCAGACAGGTCAAGGATCTCCGCCTCCTGGGAAGCCGGGAAAAGATCACCCAGTCCGATCTCATCAGAAGCGCAGATCATGCCGAAGGAAGCGACTCCGCGAAGCTTGCTGTTCTTGATTTCCACGGGCTCGCCTTCTCCGTGCCAGCGCACCAGGGCTCCGGGGCAGGCGACTGCCACGCGCATTCCCTCTTTGAGGTTGATGCCGCCGCACACGATGTCCTTGATCTCGTCGATGCCGATATCGACCTTGCAGATGCGGAGCTTGTCAGCGTTGGGATGAGGCAGGACTTCGTTGATCACACCGACGACCATGTTGCGGAAGCGGTTCTCCATAAACTCCACATCCTCGACCTCAACGGTGTCCATCGTAAGGTCATAAGCCAGTTTCTTTAAATCTGTATCTGCAGGGAGGTCCACATAATCCCTGATCCAGGATAATGATAATTTCATATTTTATTCCTCTTCTATTCCTCTCTATCTTCTCTATTCGAATAATGTCGAATAGTGCCGAATATTTCCAAATATCTCCGTACGTTTTCCTGATTGTTCCCGGTTGTTTTTCCCGGATTTCCCCGATTGATTTCGGGGTCGTTTACGGGTATTTTTTATGTTCCGGGGGACTGCTGATTACCTGAACTGTTTCAGGAAGCGCAGGTCCGCGCTGTGGAACAGTCTGACATCATCGACGCCGTAACGCATCATGACCAGTCTGTCCAGGCCGATATTTACATAGAATCCGGTGTACTCATCGGGATCCAGGCCTGCGGCGCGCAGTACGTTGGGATGAGGGGAACCTCCGGGCATGACTTCGATCCAGCCGACATGTTTGCAGACGCTGCAGCCTTTGCCGCCGCAGACCTGGCACTGCATGTCGATCTCAAATCCGGGCTCGACGAAGGGGAAGAAGCCGGAGCGCATGCGGACGGGCACATCCGTGCCGAACACCTTGCTCAGGATGCTCTTGATCATGACCTTGCCGGAAGTAAAGGTGATGTCTTTGTCGACGATGAGTGCCTCATACTGGAAGAAGGCTCTCTCGTGGTGGGCATCCGTGGTCTCGTTGCGGTAGACACGGCCGGGATATACGAAGCGGTAAGGGGGCTTGTGTGTCTGCATGTAGCGCACACTGCCGCCGGTCAGGTGAGGGCGGAGGCAGAGCTTCTCGTTTGTGCCGCCGCTGTCGTGCCCCTCCAGCCAGTAGGTGTCCATGCTCTCACGGGCGGGGTGATTCTGAGGGAAATTCAGCTTGTCGAAAGCGTACATTTCACTGGTGATATCATCCTCCTGATAAATCTCAAAGCCCATGGAACGGAAGGCGTCGTTGAGGTCATAGCACATCTGTGTAATCGGATGAAGACCGCCGCCGGAGGGCATGATGCCCGGTACAGAGCAGTCAAAATCGGGAGACACTTCGGAAGCCTTGAGCTTGAGTTCCATCCTCTTGCTGTCGATCAGTTCTGTGACCTGATTCTTGGCCTGGTTGAGCAGCTTGCCCATCTGGGGACGATCCTTGGGATCCAGTTTGGGAAGCTCCTTCATCAGAGAACTCAGAGAGCCCTGTTTGCCGACAAATGCGCCCTTGACGTTCTGCAACTCGCTCTCACTGGCAGCTTTCTCGATCCTCTCTTTCACTTCCGATAAAATGTCATTAATCTTATCGATCATTGCAATACTCCTTTCCTTTATACCCTTATACCGCTTAAAGCGTATTTTTCTGATTGATCGGTACCCGGCAGGACCGCTTTCGGGAATACATTGCACAGGTAATGTATATAAAAGGGTGGATATTTCTCTTCCGCCCTCTGCCCCCGGCCGGCCCGCGTCCGCCGCAAGACGGAAAGTACATTTCGCAGGTCGTGCCATAAAAAAATCCCCTGCATACATGCAAGGGACGATCAAAATCAAAATCGCGGTACCACCCTTTTTCGGAGCATTTCTGTCTGTCATGCTCCGCACTCGTTTCGTGCACTGTTATTTTTGCCGCACAGGCATCCCGCTTAACATGTTTTTCAGCAGCTTCCGGTATGCAGATCGGGGAATCTCCGGTCACAAATCACGAAAGCCGGAGCAGTATAAGTTCTGTTTCTAAAAAAACGAACTGCAGAACCGCTCTCTGAAAAATATTTTTCACGGAAAAGCTCCCATACTGAAACTTCCGAAAAGGTTCATGCGGAATGCTTCCAGCCAGCGGCATTCCTTCTCTGTCGCACTACGCCTCCCGTACTCACGTATGTTCAACGCCTAAAAAACGTGACTATTATTGCACGCTTTCATGCTTTTGTCAAACAAAAGCGGGCCGCTCCCGAAGGGACGGCCCGCCAGAATCCTGCGGATTATTTTTCAGCACACATCAAATGATTTTCATGTGCGCTGCTTTACTCACTATGAGTGCTCTTTTATTGTCTGTCTGACCAGTCAGTCTTCCTGATCAGTCAGTCCATAAATCAAGTCAGTATTTCTGATTATCCAGGCAGTCCGTATGTAAAGTCGCCTTTCTGTTTTTCAGGTCAGCCTGTCCAATCAGTCAGTCCGGCTGTCTGATCCGGTTCTTACTGTGTCATCTCCACATAGAGTGCGCGGTACTTCTTGGCGGAATTCTCCCAGGAGACGTCCTTGGCCATGTCGCGGCGGACCATGTCATCCCATCTGTCGCGCTCGGTGAAGTAGAGGGTCTTGGCTCTGTTGATCGCATCGAGCAGCAGACCTGCCTCGTATCTGTCAAATGTGAATCCGTTGCCTTCGTTGGTGTACTGGTTGTAGGGATCTACCGTATCCTTGAGGCCGCCGGTTTCACGCACAATCGGCACGGTGCCGTAGTGCATGGCGATCAGCTGTGTCAGGCCGCAGGGCTCAAACTGGGAAGGAACCAGCAGGGCATCCGAGCCGGCGTAGATCTTGTGAGCTCTGCCCTCATCATACATGATGTTGGAGCAGACGCTTCCCTTGTAGGCGCCCTCGTAATAGCGGAAGGAATCCTCGTACACATCGTCGCCGGTTCCCAGAACCACGATCTGAGTGTTGCCGTCGATCAGATCCGGGATCACGGCGTTGACCAGATCCAGACCCTTCTGGTTGGTCAGACGGGAGATCAGGCCGATGACGAATTTGCCCTCGTCCTTCTCGAGTCCCAGCTCTTCCTGCAGAGCCAGCTTGTTGGCTTTCTTTTTCTCAATGACAGTGTTGATGTCATACTGCTCTGCCAGCAGGGAATCTGTAGCGGTATCCCACATTCCGTAATCGATGCCGTTGATGATTCCGCGCAGCTTTCCTGCGTGATAGCGAAGGTGGGCATCCAGGTTCTCGCCGTAGAAAGGTGTCTGGATCTCGCCCGCGTATGTTTCGCTGACGGTCGAGATCATATTGGAATAGGTGAGGCCGCCCTTGAACATGTTGGCATCATTGAAGCCCTGTTTCAGAGCGTCTTTGTTAAAGACATAATCCGGAAGTCCGGACCAGTATTTGATGGTAGGGATATCATAGATACCCTGGAAGCGCAGGTTGTGGATGGTGATCATGACCTTGGAGCGGCTGATCGGTGTATCCGCGAACATGGTGCGCAGATAGATCGGGACCAGGCCTGCCTGCCAGTCGTGGCAGTGGATCACATCCGGGATCCAGTCCATATAGTTGAGAGCCGCGAGGGCTGCTTTTCCGAAATAGCAGAACTTAGGAATATCGTCGATCAGGTTGGTATAAGGCTTGCCTTCGCTGAAGAACTCCTCGTTGTCGATGAAGTCATAGACAACGCCGTCCCAGACATACTCCATAATTCCGACATAATATCTCTTGCCGTCCGCGCAGAGATCCATATCGAAGGCTCCGCGATAGACCATCTTCTCCTGATACTTGTCAGGGATACATTTGTACCTGGGCAGGATGACCCTGACGTCGCAGTTCTGTCCGATCAGAGCCTTGGGCAGGGCGTACATGACATCGCCCAGACCGCCGGTCTTGACGAAGGGATAGCACTCGGAGCCGATGAAGGCGATGCTTCTTCTGGGCTGGGGGAGCTCGGGAGCGGGAGCTTCTTCGACCACTTCCTCGACGGGAGCTGCCTCAACAGGAGCCGCTTCTGCTGCAGGAGCTGCCTCAACGGGAGCCGCCTCTGCTGCGGGAGCTGCCTCGACAGGAGCTGCCGCTGCTGCGGGAGCTGCTTCTGCTGCCTCAGCGGCTGCCTTCTTTGTAGTTCTCTTTCTTGTGGTAGTCTTTTTAGGTGCTGCCGCCTTTTTTGTTTTCTTTGTCGCAGCCATCTTCTCTTCCGCCTCTGTCACGGCTTCGGCATCGGCTTTCTTCTTCGAAGCTGTTGTCTTCTTTGTCGCTGTGGTCTTCTTAGCGGCAGTTTTGCGTTTCTTGGGAGCGGGTTTCTCCTCAGCCTTCTCCGCTGCAGCTTCCGCCTTTACTTCAACTGCTGCGTCATCCTTCTTCGCTTCCACTTCCGCTGCCTTGGTCTCGGCAGCCTTTACTGTCTCGGTTTCCGGTGTCGTTTTTTTAACGGCCATTTGACATTCTCCTTTATTATGAAAACAACAGTGAACACTGCAACATAAAAATACTACTGCATAGAAACTATTATAACATAGATACTGCGTTCATTTCTTTCTTTTATTCATTTTGTAAGCAGTGATTTTGCGATTTTATGTCCGGTGATTTCGTTCATTTTACATCCTGCCATTTTGTGATTTCGTGTCCGGCTATTTTTGACACAGTGCAGGCTTTTTTGTAATTCCGTGTACGGCCATTTTGTGATTTCGTGTTTGTTTACGAATCATTGCCGAAACAGGTCGTGATCTGTCAGGTTCTGTCAGTTTTCAGGCTTTTGTTCCACGATCACGATACGTCCCTGTCCATACGGATCAGCGTACTCTTCTCCGACCACACCTCCGCTGGCCGAGATGTAATCAGACATCAGCTGGACATCGATTCCATAATTTCTGGCGACCACTTCGCATCCATCAAACATCGAGAAGCCGTCTCCATGATCCAGAAGAGTATACTCGAGGCTGCAGACTGTATAAGTCTTCCCGGGATCCAGATCCTGGTCTCCGACTTTTACATTGCGCACGCGTCTCTCTCCCGACACTCCTTTGAAGTAAGAATACTCGTCCGCTTCACAGGTACTGTCTATATAGGTGTGTATTTCATAACTGAGCCCCGAAACCTGAAGGAACCCACCGTTTTCACCCGGGACTGACCTGGCCCCCCATTCAAGAGCATCCAGAATCTGCTGTCCGGTCAGCTTCACAATACAGGTATCACTGTTAAACGGACATGTCGTCAACAGGTCTTTCATGGTGATTTTTCCCTTACTGATAGAAGCTCTGAGACCTCCTCCGTTGGACAAGCCGATGTCCGCTCCGCTATGTATTCTGAATGAATCCGCAACAAAGTCTCCCAGATTTGTTTCCGCGCGGCGGACCATCCGGACAGGAAGCCCCTGGGAATCTTTTTCCTCAGGATCATTAATCGTCAGTTCTGCCACTGTCTCACCGATTTGATATTCGATTTCCTTGTCAGCTTCCTCCTCTATCCGGTCTGCCTCCTCCGCAATCTTATTATTAAATCCAAAGAGCGAAGGTACGGATTGTTTATTCTCCCAGGTCCAGATATTTGTATCCAGTATTTTTCCCTCTGACGAGATATGGCTGTATCCGATACAGTTCAGCTTTGTCCCGACTGCGGAACGGACCACTTCTTTCCCGTCTTTGTTTTTCATTACTATCTGGTCAGTGTCGTGGCTGTGACCGTCCAGAACGACATCTATTCCGTTCGTGTTCGCAATGACATCCGCATAGGTCCAGGGTCTGCATTCGTCCTGGTTTCCAAGGTGAGCCACCAGATAAATCAGATCAGCTCCCTCTGCTCTCGCGTCATCTACCGCTTTCTGCACTGCGGTGTACAGTTTTTTACCTGTTTCATCCTGCTCAAAGCCATAGATCCAGTCGCCCTTCTCGTTCTGGAAAAAGGCGGGATGGGAAGTGATGAGAGTGCAGGGAGTCGTCACGCCGACAAAACCGATTTTGACATTTCCGACTTTTTTGATGATATAAGGATCGAAAACCAGCTTATCCTCTTTGACAAAATTACAGCAGATATATGGAAATGAGGCTTCCCCGGCTAGTTTGAAAAACTGCTCCGTTCCGTAATCAAAGTCATGGTTTCCGGGAATCGCCAGATCATATTCCATCTCATTCATCAGTTTGACGATCGACTCTCCCTTGGAAACAAGTCCTATGACATCTCCCTGCATCGAGTCTCCGTCATCCACGAGCAGTGTCTCATAGCCCTGCTTTTTCAGCGTCTCGCGGATCTGATACAGGCCTGCGAGTCCGAATCCATCTTCAACACCGCAGTGTATATCGCTGGTAAAGAGGATCATGATATCTTTCTTTTCCTGATCTTCTTTCTTGTCCTGATCCTCTTTCTTGTCCTTGCTTTCTTTGCTGTCCTGCTCTTCCTTCTTTTTCTGTTCTTCTTTGCTGTCCTGTTCTTCCTTCTTCTGTTCTTCTTTCTTGTCCTGGCTTTCTTTGCTGTCATTCTGGCCGGACTGGTTTTTTTCTTCAGAAGCGATCGTCACAGCGGCATTTTCGTCCACCAGCTTGTCCAGGTCGACCTCCTCCACTGCCTCCTCTGTCACTATACCGTCAATAGAGTCTGTCGCTTCCGTTCCCCCATTCTCTGAGGGTGCCGTTTCCTGCGCGGCTCCAAAGACAGAAACGCACAGGAGAAATACCATCACAGCCAGTGCCGCCGACCTCTGCAGAATCTTCTTTTTCATGATCAAATACCCTGCCTCCTTCCGTGTTTCACTACCATTTTCCACTATCGCTTTTTATTGTTTTTACTTTCGTTCTTCTCTTTCGACTTTCGTTCTTCTCTTTCGTTTCGTGAAATTCTCTTCGGCCTTTGATTATGAAATGCTGGCGGTTTTACGGACTTAAGGGCCGATATGAATGACCGCTGTCCTTCGAAATGCAGAAATAATCCGTATAACCGCGGACCAGGCAAGTGTCAGACAGTAGCCCAGAATAAGCATCTTTCTCCTCCTGATAAAAACAATGCATCCCAATGCGATCAGAAAGTCAAAAGAGCCTGCCAGTACATTTCTCCTGTAATCCGGAGACTTGTACCGCTTTGCCTCCAGCCCTCTCAGAATATTTATCAGACCTGTAAACGCGTGATATCCCAGCAGATACATCACCACATACAGACGCGGAAAGTCACTGAGGGCAGCCGTAAACATGCCAAAATCCAGAATGAAGACAGCTGTAAAAAGAACGTACCGTCCCCCCACCATATGCCGCGCCATTGAAAAATAATAATAAAGATAATGGATTCCGGTCAAAAACAGCGAAATGCCCAATATCATGGCCGCAAATTCCAGCCCCACATCCGGATTCCTGAAAAGAATCCAGCTGCAGATAATCATGAGCACACCGGAAACAATATTGAATACTCGACTGGTCCTGCTCATTTCGCTTTTTTATTCCTTTCCTGTTCCACAAGTATCAGGTAATCTCTGATTCCACTGAACCCATTCTTATGATAATCGATCGAAAAGCCTGCCAGGAGATTTCCCGATTTGAAGATCTTGTCTGTCACCATGCTCTTCTGAGCCATGGCCGCAAGAAAGAATTTTCCCAGATAAGTGCTGCCCCTGTCTTTTTTCGCCGACCGGAGATATTCGCCCTGATACTTTTGTATGTCAAAATCCACGATCTGCCGTCCTGAGATCTTTTCTCCCAGTTTTTTCCAATCCTCTGAAGCATCCTTTCTTCTCTTTTTCAAGATTTCATGGATCTCTTTTTCCCACAAATGGACAGCTGCTCTGTCATAGCAGCCCTTATCAAAAGTCTTATATACGCCCCGCAGATATTTCATCGCATAAACCATCTGACAGAACGCGTCGAAATAATCTGATGGATTATCTTTTATGACTACCTTGTAATCTGCCCAGGCCGGAAGATATTTATATCTGGCAAAACTATAATCCGGAAAATGGCCTGCCCTGCCGTGGCCCAGATTCATGATGGAATTCTCACTGCCCTGCAGGGGTGTGCTGACAAAAAAGCCTTTATCGATATCGTCTTCCAGAGAGGGATTGTGATGGAAAACAATCTGAGTCTCCCGGCATTCATCCCCCTCTCCGGACAGCTCATAAAAATAATGGTTGGTATTGTTGATGACCAGAGAAGGTGTGCCCGCGAAATACCGGTGCGCCCACGTATCCGCCAGCACATGCATGGCGATCCCGGCTGCCTGCCGGGAACCTCCCTTAGCCAGGCTGACCGTGTCGACCAGAAGGTCACTGTTCACGTCACAGATGAGCCTGTATTTATTCAAATATCTGCGGGAGCTCCCCTTTTTCTCAGCATTCAGATCATAGGGAAGGAAATGAAAAGAAGCCCAGATCCTGGTGGTTTCCTGCTGGCTGATAATGTCTTTCCTCTGATCCATCAGTTCCAAAGGCAGCTGAGTCGTAGCCGCGGACAAAGGAGCTTTAAGCCCGGACAGCAGGCTTTTGCTGCAACAGTCCACAAACTGCGCGCTGTAACATATTTCAAGACTCTCACTGTGGGAATAACCCGCAATGCACGCCGCACAATAAGTCGCATAATAATGAAAATCAATCTGCATAGTGTCTTCCCGGCGGAAATTCGCGCTGAACTCTTCAGCCATTAATCCTGTTCTTCCGCCCCGCCTGTATTATTCTGAAAACCTGATATTTATTCTCTGTAAAAAACGCCCAGTTCTTCATCCTCCCTGGCTTTTATGATCGCGGCAAGCCTTCTGGCTCTGTACACTGCGACCAAAAGTTCTACCAGCAGAACCAAAGATGTAATATCAATAAACAAAAGGACGATCTGATCGATTACATCGTGCTGGAGAGAAAAGACCATAATACGGCTGAATAATTTGCCTACATGCATGACAGCGAGAACACCTGTCAGAAAGACATAAAAAGAACCCGCTTTCTCTCCTCTCCCCTCCAGCCGGGAACAGCAGCCTATGATGACCCGGAGCAGAAATTCAACCGCCAGATTGATTCCGAGCAGACTGATGACAATCCGGGGTGGCAGATTTCCGGGGCTGATTCCCTCCAGAGTCTCGACGCCGTTGTATGAAAGAATATTGATCGCGATTCCCTTAAAAAGGCCCCAGACCGAAAAGAACATGGTTCCGGTACCCACTATATAAATAATATCAAGATTTTTTCTAAGTTCTATTTCCATCGGGATTCCTCTGCACCATATATTCCTTCGGCTGTTTTTCTTTGCCCGTGTTTCTTTTTTTGCTTTTCTTTATCCGTTTTTCTCAGCCGCTTTCATTTGAACGCATTTGAACAGCCACAATTCTCCGGCTGTTTTTCCTGTTGTTCTATTATAAAATAAACAGGGCAAAATAGTAAAGAAAGGCTGTCCGGATGAAATCGGATAGGACCAGTCTGGGTTACAGTTCAGGCCCTGCTGAAAACAATGCACAAAAGGCGCTCCAAGAATCAGGTGGGCCTGAACTGTAACCAGCCTGGCAAAAATAAGTGTATTTTTTATCATGAAATTGATACAATGGCTGTTGTGTATTTTAATCACGGCTATTGCGCGATGAAGCGGGTTTCCTTTTCTGCGCGCGTATCCCATGTCTGAAGTCACGGGTATTGCCCGAGGAAGAACAAATCGCTGAATATCCGGATTTGTAAAGTATAATCGAAAGAATTAACAACAGGAACTATTTAGAAAATTAACAACAGGAACTATTTAACAATATTTAAAAAAAGGAAGAAAAAAATGAACCGCAAGCTTATCAGGCAGGCCTTTCTCAAGACGCTCCCTGTCCTGGCAGGGTATATCGTTCTGGGAATCGGTTTCGGAATACTGTTGAGGAACGCGGGATACGGTGTCCTGTGGGCCTTTGCCATGAGCGCTTTTATCTACGCCGGATCCATGCAGTACGTGGGAGTGAGTCTGCTCGCAGGGGGAGCCTCAGTCATCACCACAGCCCTGGCGACGATCATGGTGAACGCGCGCCATCTTTTTTACAGTATTTCCATGGTCGACCGCTATAAGGACGCCGGGAATTACCGTCCCTACATGATTTTCGCCCTGACCGACGAAACTTATTCTCTTCTGAGTGACGGGCATGCTCCCTCCGAGGGGAATCCCAACCTCTACCGCTTCCTTGTCTCTCTCTTCAACCAAAGCTACTGGGTGACCGGCAGCGTGCTGGGGAGCCTGCTCGGTGCTGTACTGCCCTTTTCAACCGCGGGAATCGAGTTTTCCATGACAGCGCTTTTCATCGCCTCTTTCACTGAGCAGTGGCTCTGTACACACGATCACATTCCCGCCCTGACAGGACTCCTGAGCACTCTTGCCTGTCTCCTGATCCTGGGACCGGGCAGGTTCCTGATTCCCGCCATGCTGCTCATCACCCTCGTGCTGACGCTGCTCCGCGGCAGAGTGGAGGCAGATTCATGAAGGAAATCACTCTGATCGCGGTCATGTCTGTCGTGACTATTCTGCTGCGCTTTCTCCCCTTTCTGGTCATCCGAGGGAAGACTCCTCCCTATATCGCCTATCTGGGGAAAGTACTGCCCTCCGCTATTATAGGCATGCTTGTAGTCTATTGTCTCAAAGACGTGAACTGTCTTTCCGCTCCTTACGGGCTTCCCGAACTGGCGGCGTCAGCCTGTGTGGTCATACTGCAGGTATTGCGGCGGAACTCCCTGCTCAGCATTCTCGCGGGAACGATCCTGTATATGCTGCTGACCTGAAATACCGATAATCAAAATCCCGCCCCGCTGAGGTTTTTTGCCTCGGCGGAGCGGGATTTTATGTTTACCTGATTATTCTTATTATGATGTAAAGGTCAAAAGCCAGGAAAAGGCTCTGAGTCTCGTCAATATGCACATACAACCGCAGGACCATTGCG
>JBGUNJ010000185.1:0-11467 GCA_045117315.1 Lachnospiraceae bacterium
CCTTGACGCCCGGAAATATCTTTGTGCAATTTTTCAATTCCACAACATATTCGCTCATTCGGTAGTATTCCTTTCTATCCTGTAATCAATCCCGCTTTATGCTTTGTAGAGGCAGCAGCGGCAGCGCCGCACTCTGCCCCTGACCGGCCAGTGTCCAGTGTCCGCCGGAAGGCGGAAAACACATTCCACTTGCCTTGTCACATAAAACGGGCTCTTCACCGGGAAAAGTCCGATGAAGAGCCCATTCATTTCCTGCTCACGCAGGATGTTTCTTCAGGACTTGCCTGTCAACACATTCTGTTGCTATGTGTCAGCCTGTTCCTTCAAACGTTTTATTCCTTCAAACGTTTTTTACATACTCATGATCCTGGATGCCGCGCATCACATGTCGTGAGGAACATGTCGGGATCAATTATTTGCCATAGCTGCTGAGCTTGTCGATGTGCTCCTGAGCATTGTCCTTTGTGATGATAGTGTAGCCGGAATCAACAACGGGCTCAACGGTCTCACCGTTCAGGTGCTTGACCATGGTCTCGACTGCGAGATAAGCCATGTCGTAAGGGTTCTGAGCTGTGGACATGGTCATCTTGCCGTCCAGGATAGCCTGTGCTGCGGGGATCTGTCCGTCGAAGCCGAGGAAGATTGTGTTCTTGTAGCTATCAAGACCAGCCTTTGCTGCTGCGTTTGCAGCTGCCAGAGCCATGTCGTCGTTGTTTGCGCAGATGATGGCAATGCCTTCGGGATGAGAGGACATGATACCTTCCATGCAGGTTGTAGCCTTGTCGGCAACTGCGTCTGCGTACTGGACTTCATCCTCAAGGAAGTCGCCGCCGTTCTCTTCGACACCGGCGATGTAGCCGTTCATACGGGCGGTGTTGGTGCCGTCACCCTGGACGCCAGCGATCTCGATGCACTTGATGTCTTCCCAGCCTGCTGCCTTTGCTGCTTCAACAGCTGCTGCAGCGCCGGCCTTTGCGGCCTCTTCGTTACCGGTTCCGATGAAGGAGATAACCTTGTCGGAAGGGATAGCGCTGTCGAGTGCCATGATGGGCTTGTCAGTGTCAGCGATCAGAGTCTTGACTGTGTCTGCCTGCAGCGGAGCAATGATATATCCGTCATATGCGCCGGAGCCGATGTCGGTCTGGATCATGTTCATCTGCTCATCATAAGAAGTCTCTGAAGGCGGTCCCTTGACCTCAACGGTCACTTCGGGGTGATCCTTGGAATACGCCTCAGCACCGGCCTTGATGTAGGTCCAGTACTCGGAAGACAGAGTCTTGCAGATGACGTCGATCTTGTAGGATCCGGAGCCGCCTGCAGCTTCGCCTGTAGCAGCACCACCGGAAGCCTGAGTGGCTTCGCCGCCTGCAGGAGCGCTGGAAGAGCCGCCTCCGCATGCCATCAGGGATACTGCAACTGCTCCTGCGAGCAGTGCTGCAAATAACCTTTTTTTCATGTTACATCCTCCTATCTTGTAAAAATAACACTACGGTTAACAGTTACCCCTTTTTATAAAACATCCGCATATATGCCGGTAAAGCCGATTCTCTTCAGCTATTACCAGTCCTGCAGCGTGTTTCCCCTGACTGCCGGAAAACCGGTATGTCAAAAAAAAAGAACCAACACACAGACCTTCTCGTGTCCATGTATCAGCTCCAATTGCTCTTCCTCACCCCCGATTGGATGAAGGACTATATACAATTTTTCTTTTTTCTTCTAAAACAATTATGCTGTCGCCTTTTCTTCGGATGATAGCATCATTACCCCGCTTCAATACCGCTTCAACAGCCGCTTTGACTTTATCGTCAATTATTACAGCCATATGTATTCTTCTCCTGATTTAATCCCTCAAAGCTCTTCACTATTCCCCGCGATGATGTTGCCTGGAGAAAACTTACAGCATCATTTCCGTAAAAAAGCACAGGTCTGATTATACCAGTGTCATGATCGCCTTGACCGCCTCGGCAGTGGTGGTTGCAGGGAAGAGCTCATATCCGACATATGCATCGTATCCGATTTCTTCGAGCGCCTTGTATACCCTGGGATAATAGATCTCGCCGGTTCCGGGCTCGTGGCGTCCGGGAGCGTCCGCGATGTGAACATGGCCGAAGGTGTCTCCGAAGTTCTTGATGGTATCGCAGATGCAGCCTTCATTGATCTGCATGTGATATACATCATAGAGAACTTTCAGCTTGGGGGAACCGATCAGGCGGATCATCTCTGCCGCGTCGGATGTGTATTTCAGGAAATTGCCGACGTGGTCGGTCGTGATGTTCAGTCCTTCCAGATTCATCTGGATTCCGGTCTTCTCTCCGAGTGCCGCGCACTTCTCAAGGTTGCGGAACATGGTGCAGAGCTTGACTGTGTAGGACAGATTGTCATAGGGGTTGATGACGATGCCGCCGTCGCCAAGGCCGTTGGAATGGATCGTCACACAGGGAGAACCAAGGAATTTTGCTGTCTCGCAGGATTTCTCCAGGTACTCCATATAAGCTTCTGTCTGATCGGGATCGATCAGGGAAAGGTCAGCGTCTCCGTTGAATCCGCAGATCGGGATTCCGGCCTTCTCAGCTGCCTCTTTGACAGCATTGAGATCTTTTTCGGGCCAGCCCCAGAACTCTACCGCGTCAAATCCGTCATTCTTTGCCGCCTGGAAACGATCCAGGAAAGGAATCTCTCCGTACAGAGCATCAATACAAGCAGATCTCTTCATACAAAACCTCCATTTAATTTGTGATTGATCACATCCCTTGGTTAAGGCTCTTTAATGCCTTTTTATCCTGCCCTCCGCGCCCGATATCCCGGTTAAACAGCAGACTCGGAAAGCTTGTGTGCTTTGCACATTTCTGTGTTAAGCACATATTACATCATTTCAAGGCTCAAGTCAAAATGTAATAACCACTAAAATTGCGAGGTCTTTTTTGTACGTATTCACTAAATGCAGTCAGCTGCTCCTATTAAAATCTCCCTGTACAGTTCTGAAAGTCAGAGATCAGGTATCATTCTTTATATACATCTCCAATGATGTACACAGATGTATGTCGGAGACTGTGTGCACTTGGTTATGTGCTATGCACAGTTATCACACACATTTCTGTGCTCTCCGCTTCTTTCGTAAGTGCCGGTGCACTCCGCTCTCTGACGCAGGCATTTTCTTAGATGTTTTCCGCGCAGAGAATCTGCAGATCGGTATACCACGAGGTCTCCGCCACATTCTTTTTTTTCAGATAACCGCTGAGCCAGATGAGAGGCTCCCTGCCCTGACGGGCAAAGTCCTGCGGAATCGTAAAATCCACACGGTTTTCCCTCATCAGCTGCTTTATGCCATCGTTGATGTCGTGGCAGATCACATGGATCGTTTTTTCCTTACCGTAGGCGCGCACCGCCTCCGCGCAGGCCGTCACACTCAGATTGGCCATATAAATACCGACCAGATCGTCGTGTTCCCGGATCACCTCGCTGACTTTCCGAAGTGTTGTGTTGTAGTCATTAAATGTCTCGATCGTGAACAGGTCCTCTGAGGGAAATCCCAGCTCAGCCATTTTCTCCGAAAAGCCCAGAAATCTCTGCCGGTGGCCGTCGAAATGCATATTGCCTACCGCAGCCAGAACCTTCTCACCCGGCCTTATGCACCGGCTCATCATCTGGGCAGCCAGCCTGCCGGACTGTTTAATATCCTGACCGACAAAAAGAACACGCCCTGATTCGGGCAGATCCGAGTTGAATGTCACAACCGGAATTCCTGCCTTTATGATATCCTTGAGCTCTTCAATGACAGCGGGATGTCTGAGAGCACAGACCGAGATTCCCTTTACACCAGCCTCCCGTAGCTCCCGCAGCAGACTCACAGCCTCATCGGGCAGGTCTGTGCGGCAGATTTTCACAATAATCTCTACATTGGCATCCTCGAGTTCCTCCTGTGCCTCCCGGATTCCCTGTGAGACTCCTTCGCGGAACTGCTGGCCATAACCCCAGTCAGGTAGAAGAACCCCCAGCTTCAGTGCCTTATTTCCCCTGGCCTGTTCACGCAGGTAGGCTTCCCGCGGCGAGACATATCCCGTCTCCTGGGCAATCCTGAGCACCCTCTCCCTGACTTCCGCCTTTACATAGGAGCGGTTATTAATAACTCGATCTACTGTGCCCCGCGAAACCCCGGCCAGTTCCGCGATCATCTGTATGGTCGGCTTTTTTTCCATCCTGTACCGTCCTTTGTAAAAAACCTTGTTAAATTCAAGACTCGCGGTTTCTCATGGAAATCACTCCACTTAAAATCACTTGGCCCAAAACCACTCCTCGTTTCCGTACGTATAAATCATGTCACGAACCTCAGCGTGCAACGTGTGCTGTACCTTGTTGGTCCAGTCAATCCCGCAATAGCTGAACACGCCCTCCCGGGACGTGTACAGCTCTCAATCTCATAGCCTTTTTACAAAATCATTTGCGGATTTACTTCGTTGAATTATTTACAGGTTATTATCTATGAACTTTATTCCAGATTATTACTGACTTACTTGTTTTCAGATTAGTTTCTATGAAAATGTCCCGATGGAATTTTTTCAGATCTGTTTCGATGACATCATTTGACAGACGATACCATTTTGACCATCTCATCTTCTGTGCATCCCTGATCACAATAGATGGAATACCAGTAATCACCCTTGTTCCACAATGCGATATAAACGACGTTTTCGTAACTCTGGATCCTGACATCGGTGTCATTTATGCTGACCGTGTTCTCATGGTCATATTCAACCGTGATCCTGTTCACCTGATCCTCTGTAAATCCTTTGCAGAATGTAAGGAAATCAGTATTGCTCTCATACTGGGTCTCATATACACCGTTTGCATAGAGATAATACACGGTACCTGTGGGTTTAAAAGAAAGCTCTTTCACTTCCTCGTAGCCGGTTTTGACAGCTTCTGCAAATGCCTCTTTGTCCCCGTATTCAACACTATCCCAGCCATCGTCCCCGCCTTCCGAGAAGAGCATGTCTTCCTCGGAAATAGGATTACCGTCCTCGTCCACATTCATCATGTCTTCTTCGGAGACCAGGTTACCGTCCTCATCGTAATAGTATCCGTCATCATTGATTGGATTGCCCAGGGCGTCAACCTCAGTTTCTGACATTTCTCCTTCCGCGGGAGGAGTCGGCATCTCAGTAATGTCCTCAGCCGGATTCTCCCCGGTCTCTCCCTCAGAAATCACTTCCTCTTCATTCTGTTCCGGCTTTTTTGGCTCCTCCGTCTTTTTGGGGCTGCAGCCTGCCGCAAGAGCCATGGTCAGCACACAGACCAGGACGCATGCCAGGACTTTTTTCCAATTGATTCCTTTTTTCATATCTTTACCTCCATTAGGAAATACCCAGACCGGAAACACTTTGTTTCCGGCAATGTCCGACTTCACCCCTAATGACGCAATCCGTCAGGAAAAGTCGCATTCAGAGTAACCCCCGGGTGTGAATTCTCTGTGAAACCAGGCCGGGAATCTCATTTCCCGCGCACAGGTGTTTTCTTCGATGCAATAAAGGGTCTCTCTTTTCTTTCGGCTCAAATTAGAGTAGACTATAACCAGGCAGGCCATAAAAGGGCCCGGTCCGGTCAACGTATCAGGAAACCGTTTCCGCCCGGCTTTCCGGCAGAAAGGATGTTTCATGAAAGCAGGTGAAAGAAGAGAGAAAATCAATAAAATTCTCGCTGAATCAACTGTCCCGATCTCTGGTTCAGCGCTTGCGCGCATGCTGTCCGTCAGCAGACAGGTCATCGTCACAGATATCGCGATCCTGCGCGCGGAAGGGATAAATATCACTTCTACGACACAGGGATATCTCCTGTCCAGGGAACATCTCTGCAAGCGGATCTTCAAGGTCCATCACACCCGCGAGGAATGTGAAGAAGAATTGAACCTCTTTGTGGACAGCGGCGCGGTTGTCAAAGACGTTTTCGTCAGCCACCGGGTCTATGGTGTCATCCGGGGAGAACTCAATATCCGCTCACGTCTGGATGTCAGGGACTTTCTCGAATCGATCCGCAACGGAAAGTCTTCTCTCCTGTCCACCACCACTGAGGGCTATCATTATCATACACTACTTGCTCCCTCTAACGCAATTCTGGATGTGATTGAAAACCGCCTCTGGGAAATGGGCTTTCTGGCGAAAACTCTTCCTTATGAGCCCGATGAACTCACCGAAGATATTCAGGAGCGCGACCGGGGCAGCGAAGCTCACACAGAATCCTGATCATCATTATGGAGCATGTGCTCTCTGCATTATCTTTTCATGCGCTGCTCAGCATTATCTTTTATCTCTTTATCTTTTGTATTTTTATCTTTTATATCTGAACAGATCTGAACGCTCTACAGGCTCTCATGGAGACCCGGCAGCAGGCCGGTTTCATGAGGGCCTTTTTAATCGGTGTAACATGAGGACTTTTTATCGTTTCGTGTTCTGTCCGTGTTTCATCGGCTTCCAGATCACGGATCTTATCTGACGCCAGATCACGGATCTTCAGGCTCTTTGCCCGCGTCCAGTTCGAGGAAATACTCTTTCGCCAGCCCGAAGACCGTGCCCGAGAGCAGGAAGACCGCGATCAGATTGGGTATGACCATCAGGCCGTTAAAGGTGTCGGAGATATCCCAGAGAAGACCCAAATCAAGTGTCGCCCCTACAACAGAAATAAAGGCATAGATTACAAGGAAAGGCCGTATCGTATTAGTGCCAAAAATAAATTCAACGCACCTGGAGCCGTAAAGGCCCCAGCCGATCGTAGTTGAAAAGGCAAAGCAGATCAGGGCCAGGGCGGTGAAAATCGAGACCCAGATCCCGTAGGAAGAAGTGAATCCGGAGATTGTCAGATCCGCGCCAGCCGCTTCTCCGTACACGATCTCGACTCCGCTGCAGAGAATGACCATGGCTGTGAGAGTGCAGATCACGATCGTATCCGTAAACACTTCGAAAATGCCGAAGAGACCCTGGTGGACCGGATGGCCTGTATCTGCTGTCGCATGCGCGATGGAGCCGGTACCAAGCCCCGCCTCATTCGAGAAAATGCCCCGCGACACACCGCGCCGCATGCTGATAAACATGGACCCGATCACGCCGCCTGTAAAAGCACCCGGGTTAAAGGCGCCTGCGAAAATAGAGGCAAAGACTCCGGGAACAGCCCTGATATGCATGATGACTACTCCCAGCGCCAGGATGATGTAAAACACCGCCATAAAAGGCACCAGCTTCTCGGTAAAGCTTCCGATCCTCTGGACACCGCCCAGAAGGACCATGGCCACACAGGCAGCGATAACGATGCCCAGAACCAAGTTGATCGTACCCAGGCTTCCCTCAGCCGCGATACTGTAGTTGATCAGGACTGCGTCAATAGCTGTCACGATTGTGTTGACCTGGGTCGCGTTGCCGGTTCCGAATACAGCGACCACCCCAAAGACCGAAAACAGGACTGCCAGGAAATGCCATTTTTCCGGAAGACCGTTTTTGATGAAATACATAGGGCCGCCGACCCAGTCGCCTTCCTTGTTCCGCTCGCGGAAATGAACCGCCAGCACGACCTCGGAAAACTTCGTGCACATACCGAGCAGGGCGGAAATCCACATCCAGAAAACCGCTCCGGGACCTCCGATGGCGATCGCGCCTGCGACGCCGGCGATATTGCCCGTACCGACTGTTCCTGCCAGGGCGGTACAGACTGCCTGAAAGGGAGTCATGGCTCCCTTCTCCGCTTCTTTTTTCTCAAAGACTTTTCCAAGTGTCTGTTTAATCGCATAAACAAAACGGCGAATCTGAATAAAGCCGGTCCCGATACTAAGATAAAGACCTACTCCGATGATACAGATCATCGCGGGTATCCCCCAAATGAAACTGTTTACCGCGCCGTTGACTTTGCTGATCAGTTCAAACATAGATTAGTGCTCCCCGGTGATACATCATGAAGATATGAACACCTCTCCTGTAAATCCATTCCACTGTACATTATGCACTAATTTGTCCTGAATCTCAACTATTTTCTGTACATTTTCTCTAATCCAACCACATATAATGTCATGATTATCCAGCCTTCTGAGCACATTGGGACAAGAGGGAAGAGGGAGCCTGCTGCCATCTTCCCTCTGACCGTCCCTTGCGCCGCAAGGAGGTGACTCCGAAAAAAGGCGATACATCCATCACACCGGCTTCGTTCTGACCGCTCAGCAGCACGAAAAAACCGGCAGCCACTTTCAAAGTGACTGCCGGTCATATTATGGCACGCTATTTAAATAATCAGTCTTTCCAGACTTAAAATGGAACTGAATTTCGTCCGGTCAGGCCGGATCTCTCCGCGCAGAGGCTGCAGCTGCTGTACAGGCGCGCGTGAACAATATCACGCAGGTGTATTTCCCCTTGCGTTTGCAAAAAGAGTGGAATACGTCAGTGCGCAGGTATCGATCAGACGCGGGCGATCATATCTCCGTAAAGCTCTTTCTCTTCTTTGATGAAAGCATGAACTTCTTCGGGAGTAGGAAGGGCGTCGGAGCAGTTGTTGGCACGGACCATCATGGAAGCTTCTGCAGAGCCGAACTCGAGGCAGTCGATGATCTCCCAGTTGTGGAAGAGGCCATACAGGAAACCGGAAGCATAGCCGTCGCCGCCGCCGAAGCCCTTGCGAGCCTGGACAGGGAAAGGACGGATGGAGAACTTCTGGCCATCACGTGTGTAAGCTGTGGATCCCTGCATACCGTGCTTGATGACGACGATCCTTGCGTGGTAGCCGTGCCACATCTTTGCGCTCTCTTCATCGGACAGACCGGGCATGAGCTCTCTCTCAGTCAGGTCAAACTCTTCTCTGGATCCCAGGATAACAGTGGACTCTTTTGCTACCATAGAGCAGTAGATGGAAATCTCATCGAAGTTCTTCCAGTTGTAGTTTCTGTAGTCGATATCGAAGATGATCTTTGTGCCGACTCTTCTGGCCAGCATAACAGCCTTGAGGGCAGCCTCTCTGGAAGGGCTCTCTGCAAGAGCGGTACCGGAGATCAGGATTGCCTTAGCCTGTCTGATATACTCTTCCTTGATATCCTCAACGGAGAGCTGAAGATCCGCGACGCGGTTACGATACATCAGAATGCTGCTCTCGATAGGAGACTTCATCTCGGTAAAGGTCAGGCCGAGCTTCTCGCCATTGGTGCATCTGGAGATGTTGGAGGTGTCAATGCCCTGCTCATTGAAATAATCGACAACGAAATCACCGAACTGGTCATCGGAAACCTTGCCGATGAAACCGGCCTTCATGCCATGGTGTGTAATGCCGACTGCGATGTTGGCAGGAGAGCCGCCTACAAATTTTTCAAAATAGTGAACCTTTTTCAGAGGCTTGAAATCCTCTTTCACATCATCGCTGTAAGCAGGGTTAAAGTCGATGCCGATTCTGCCAAGCAGGATCAGATCAAATTTTCTGGACTCGTCAAAATCAATATAGTTCATTTTTCCCTCCATAGAACTCTTGCGCATCTTGCGTGTCTTTTGCGTGCCTTTTTATTTGTTCCTTGTGCTTTTATGTTAGCACGCGAACAGTCTGCGTGCAACATCTTTTTCGAGCAAAACATTAATTCTATGTTTTGCACAATTGCCTAATCGTTTTTTTGTCAATAATGGACATACCCTCAGACATGGCAGTGTGCCATATGTGCCTGCGAACTGCCGGATAAGCCACAGCTGCTTTCCTTGTATGTTGCACCTGACAGAATCTGATAGATTATCTGATCCAATCTGCCATCATTCCTGCCATTATTCAGAAAAGATGTTCCACAGGTCCGACCATGGAATAGCGCTTCATCACCTGCGCCAGATCCCGGATGCCGTCCACAGCCCCCATCTCCTCAATCGAGCAGGAAGCGGCCGCACAGCCCATGCGCGCACATTCCTCTGTGCTGAGACCTCCGCACATACCGTTGATAAAGCCTGCCGCAAAGCAGTCCCCCGCCCCAGTGGTATCGACGCAGGTCAGGTCGGGAACCGAAGGAACATGCAGGATCCGGGTCTGCCCACTGCCGTCTTCTTTCGGTGCCAGCCCGTTATACCGGCTCTCCTGCTTCCGGCAGTTCTGCTCTTTATAGCTGAGGGAAGAATGCGAGGTCTGAGGTTCACTGAAGCCGACCAGACAGCCTTTCTTTCCGGCTTTTACGATAGCCGTCCCCACACCTGCCTCCACAAGCATCCGTACATTTTGCTGAGCATCCTGTACGCCAGTCAGGGAGGCAATCTCCTCGTCATTGGGGACAAATACATCCATGTAGGGGAGAAGAGGGCGAATTGTTTCAATCGTCTCTCCGTTTTTGGCTCTTGTCACATCGACGACCAGCCTGCGGCCGCTCTTTTTAATCACAGAAAACAGCTCTTCCATCTTTTGGACCGTGAAGAGGGGCGAAATAAACATGCTGGCAAAAGAGACGATTTCCGACATCCCGTCCACAAGGGGCAGCACATCCTCCAGAGACAGGCGGCGCAGACTGCTGTGGGGATTCATCAGGAATTTCCGGTTTCCGTCCTTTTCTATCAGTGCAATATTGATTGCCGTGTCCAGGCCCTCCTGCACACGTACACTGTCTGTCGGGACCCCGTTCTCTTCCATATAACTGAGAATCCTCCGGCCTGCCACATCGTCGCCCACTTTGCTGATCAGCCTGACCTTCCTGCCCAATCTGGACAAAACCACCGCCTCATTTAAAGCGTCTCCGCCAAAGGACATCCTGATCCGGTCCAGATCCCGGGATCCTGCCGCTATTGCATCCAGGTCGACCGGCGAAGCCAGAATATCGATCACTGCCGGGCCGATAACAGTTACATCAAACATTTTCTTTTCCTAATCTCTTTCTCCTGTTATTGTCTTTTTCTGTTATTGTCTTTCCGGTTTTTCGTATTTTCTGTATCTGTATTTTCTGTTTTCAGTATTTCCGGTTTATGTAATGCCTGTTTTACCTGTATTTATTGTATTTTCTTTTTTCTGTATTTCCGGTTTTGCCTGTGCTGGCTGTTTTCCCTGACGCAGGTCAGAGCTTCCTATATACAAATGTGACAGTGGTATATTTCCACTGTCACATTCATATACTTATTATTTGTCAAATCAGGAACAGCTCGTACGTTTAGTCATGAATCTCACGCTCAGAGGCATGCGTATTCATTTTTCTTAAATCCGTCCCGAATCTGACCGCCGGATCATTTCTTGATCTGATCAAGCGTATCTGCTGTAACAGGGATAAAAGGATAATACAGCACATAAGGGCACTCGGAAGAAACTTCACAATCAGTTCCCTCTGCGAGATCCTTGCCCTCGAGCATGTTGATCGCCATCTGGACACCGCCGGCCGCCTGGCCTTCATGGCTCTGGTAAACTGTCATAGCCATTTCACCGGCCTTAAGGGCCTCGATTCCATCGTCTGTCGCGTCAATACCGACGATCGGAACAGATTTGGGATCCATGCCGGCAT
>JBGUNJ010000186.1:0-5233 GCA_045117315.1 Lachnospiraceae bacterium
TTACTTCCCAATCCTCTGGAAATCTATTTTTTATCTGTTCTTTTGCTGCATCAGGGAAATTTCCGATTATAACAATTTTCATTTAAAAACTCATCTGCCTCCACAATTGATTCTCCGAGTTCTTCATGACCGCCCAGCAGTGCATAGCCTCTCCAGTCTTTTTTACTCTGTTTTGATGCAGTATCGTATTGCCGTCTTCGATCAGGCATAATCCTGTCAGTTCGGCATTTTCTGTTCTATGCATCTGTTTATCTTCCCGTTTTCGGCTGCCCGTACTCCCGCTTCATAGCCTCCGTGGAAATCACCCACTGCTTGCCGTATTTACAGGCGTCCACACCGTTGACCAGCTTCCCGTAGGCAATTGCCTTGCGCAGGGTGCTTTCGTTCAGCCCCCAAAGCTGAGTGGCATCGGTAAAGGCCATGAGGCCGTCAAAGGGCGTCTTGACTGTCTCGCCGTTTGCGAACAACTCGTCGCAGGACAGATCAAGATTGTCATTCCAGATAATCCCGTAGCCTCCTGTATCGACCTCTACGCTTGAAAACAGTTCCGGCGTATTTTCCAAAGCCTTGAACGGCGCCCATTTTGCAAATAGGGGCTTCACGTCATAGATTTTGGTCACGCCTTCCGCAAACTGTACGCTCAAGCGATAGTCCGGCAGCGCATTGACCGCTTTAACCTTGTGGAACATCGTATCAACTCCTTACTCAAGGGGAGAAAGAGGCTTAAACTCCTGTGTCTCCCACATATGCAGAAGATCATCTTTGTGGATAGCAGACCATTCCCTTACCATAGCAAGTGCCTTGGGCGGCAGATGCCCCTCCAGCACCTCGCCTGTCTGAATATCAATGGCAGCCATATCTTCGCCGTAAAGTGCATGAATGTGCGGCGGATTATGCTCCGCCTGCTGGAAATACATACGAATGATGATTCCGTAGAATCTTGACAATACGGGCATAGATGAAACCTCCTATTGTTAGTCACTTATATTATATCACGAAATCGTGAAATATCAACCGTCTTCCATAATATATATTGACTGGAAATGAAAGGTCACATATGAAATGTTCCTTCAGAATAACAGCTACAGGGTATCTGAGCTGTTGTTATCAGAGTGTTATCATTCAGTTATGGAGTTTCAACTATCCTGAACGGCGGTAGCCAATCCTATCAATCACTCCTTCTTCGTTAAGTTGCTTAATCAGCCTGTCAATCGTTCTCCTGGAAATACCCGTTGACTATCTTATAGTCCTTACCGCTGCATTTCACGATTTCGCGTCCTCTGCCTCTGCTGCTCTGCGATCAGATCTCTGCCGTCAATTGCCGCGATCAGCACATCCCGCAGCCATCCTTCCGGCAGCATCATAGCGACCTTTTCAACGATTGTCTTCATTTTCCGCAGAGCAGACAGTTCCATCCTCTCCGGTATGGGAAGGCGACGCTTCTTCTCCAGCTCCGCTTCTTTCTCCCGCAGTCTCTGCTCCTTATCCCACAGCACCCGTTGATTGTATTCTGCAATATCCACCCGTTTTGCTGTCGCCAACAGATTCTGGTATTTTTTCGGAGATATCTTATAATCGCCGCCCAGCGTCTTCTGTGGTCTAGGAAGGGCTTTCACCTCTTCTTCTGTCATAATCCGGATTTTGACCTGCCGGTTTCTCTCTTCCAGCTTTTTGTTCTGATCAGCAAGCTCTCTCTGTCTGTCCTCCAGATCTTCTACGACCGCCTCCTTTTCCACGATAGCTGTTTCCAGTTCCTGTTGCTTCCTGCGCTTATACTCGAACCCTTCGAGGCCGTATTCCGGCTTATTCCGGCGATGTTGTTCTTTCTCTTCTTCGGTCATGCGATCATAGACTTTACAATCCTCTACTTCATAGCCCCGTTCCCGCATCCGCTTCGGGTATTCCGTATTCACGAAGGTGAAGAACTTCAGATTGAACTCCACCTTCGCATTGAAGGACAGAACACCATTCTTATCCTTTGTCAGCGGAACAACGATGCGATGAGTATGCGGTGCTTTTCCGCCAAATTCATCGAAATGGATGACCTGTGCGACAGTGATCCAATCAGGATTCCAGTCCCTCAAGATCTGATCCAACACATCCGAACTGGCTCTTAGAAACCAAATCTGTTCTTCTCTTGACAGCTTCTCCATATACTCCATCGGTGGCTTTTCGATCATCTCGATACCGGTGACTGCGTCACATCGCAGGGCTCGTTTGCTGTGCGCCTTTTTGTCGGCATTGACCTGATCAATATATTTCTGAACCTCCGCTTCCATATCCATATCAGTGGAACCGCGCAGCCAAACATTCTGATCCGTCATCGAACGATCTATGGTTTCATCCCTGCCGCGACGCACATCCCGCATCTCATCCCAAGCAGCCCTCACACTGCAGGTGCCGGCTTTCCTGCCGTTATGCTTCTGTGTGGACGGCGACAGAGACAGCTTCATACAGGGTAATCCCACATGCATTCTTCTCACCTCTTTTTTGAATTGCCTCGGTGTTTTGTTTCAAATGATTCCGACCTGCGGCAGCCTTAAGGATTAAGTATGTGATCTCGTACTTAAGGATTCCCTTAAGTGTCGGTCCTCTCCCGAGGGGGACGCTCGCACTTCCTCCAGAGTGCATCGCTCAGGCGTTTCCACCCTGCACCCGGACCAAAGGCTGCGCCTCTGGACTCTGCCGGCTGCCGCTTTGTCAGGGGCAAAAGGGGCATTTTCAAATCACTCTCACAAAAATCTGCTTCCGTTTTTTCTGACGGAGTGACCTCATTTTGCCCCTTCTGCCCCTTTCTGCCAGCTGCGGATCAGGCAGTATCAAATGGAATTTCGTCATCCTCACCGAGTTCCTCAAATCCATTTTCCCGCACAGCCACGCCGCGATAGCAGATGATTCCCTGATACTTTGTCACGGTATATCCCTTCCGTTCTATCGTCATCAGGAATTTTGCCTTTCCAAGAGACTGGCGGCCGTTGTCACTGCAGTAATCATCGTACATCGCATACATTTTGCTGCGCGGAATCCGGCTGCCCTCCCTGCAACAGATCGTTTCGTCCAGGAAGGCCTGTACACTGTCGGAAGCCCGGCGCAGCTTCTCCACCATTTCTTTGCTGTGCTCACTCTCCTCAAAGTGTCCGCGCTCATAAAGTGTCGATATTGCTCCCACAGCCATATGAACAGCGAACTCCATCTCCTGTGCTACTTTGCTCTTCAGTCGGGTATCCTTTTGATCCGCTGCAATTACATGATTCAGTTCCAGTACCAGCAGCCTCCGGTAGTAGGCATCCGATTTGTCATCCAGATTCTCCGGCATGCCATTTGCCGAAAACAGCAGCTTTGCCCGGCTGAAAAAATGCGTTGCATCGTCACCTTTCTTCTCAAAGACCAGGGCGTCTTCTCCAACAGCCTTCTTCACTACATCCGTGGACGACATGGCTTTGCAGGGAATATCACCGCAGGCATTCAAAAGTTTCCCGAACATCCCCGTTGCATAGAAGCGCTGATTCAAATCCTGTATCGGAATATTGGAACAATTCTCGATCCCCACCAGCTTCTGCACCAGATCGATCAGGATGGATTTTCCTGTTCCGCCGTTGCCTGTAAGCATCAGAAACTTCTGCATCTGGGTATCAGTTGTCATGCAGTAACCTGCATATTCCCAGAACATCTGCTGCTCCTGGGGATCCGGAAGCGAAGTGGCCAGATAAGACCGGATCACTTCTCCCCCTGCAAGCACGGAGGTCTTCTCGCCCGGATGAAATTCATGGGGAACCTGGTTCAAGGACAGATACTTCGGATCATGCTCAATCATCACGTCTTCAATCGGATCATAATAGCCGTTGCGGAAGTTTATCCAATGGGCTGGCATGTTATAGAGATCATAAAAATACTTCTGCACCTCCGGCTGTATGATCAGCAGAGCATAGATTCTCCCAATAGCCCCAATCTTCTTAAGCTTTCGGTACAGATGATTCTGAATGACCCTTTTCAGGCGGCAGCCATCCGGATCCTCCCTGTATACTCCGTGATCATAAACATACGGGATGCCGCGCAGGACAAAAAACGGAATCTTCTCCAGAATCTCCTCGACGATTGCGATGTCAAACGCATTGGTAGGATTTCCATTCTTATCCAGGATGTGAAACCGGTCCAGATCCGGCTCTGTCTCCGGAGGCTTCTCATACCGTTCGATAAAGCTATGCAGCAGTTTCTGCATCTCGGTTCGGTGCGACAGTTTTTGCAGATAGTCCTTATCCTTAAACAGCATCCATCCTTCCCGATAATCGAGGTATTCCTCTTTAAAGAATTCCGCCAATGTGTCATTTGCTTTTTTCGTAGAGCAGGCAGGGACATACATATAGTCCATCCTGTAAGATCCACAATTAGTAGTACTGCTCAAATACTCTGTCAGGTCTTCCAGACTGAATATACCTTCCGTGTCTTCCTTTAGTGCCACCGCACAGAAGCCGGCATCAATGATACTTAGTGCAAGATTGATATTGTCCACGATGAACATATATTTCTTATCCAACGTGTCCGGCTCAGTGTGCATATAGTTCTCAAATATTAAGCGATTCATTGTGTTCCACCTCTCTGTAATCAGGAGGATGCGAATGAAAAAAAGCATTGAACCCGGAAACAATATCGCTTATACTGTAAGTGTATTTGATACAGAACGATTGCTCTTGTTCTGCGCCAACAGAACAGCTCCGGGCAGTCGTTTTTTCTTTATCTATCCTTCGCATCCTTCATTCCTCCCATGACGGAAGTGATCAGATCAATCCGATCGAGAAGATCCCTGTTGACATCCTCTCCGCTGCCGATCCGTTTCAACTCCGTCAGGATCTGCTGCATCTCCAGTTTCAGTCCGCGGTATACCTTCGGATTCCCCCGAACAACCACGGACTGATCCGTCAGTTTCTTGATGATATAGTCCTGTTTTGTGCATCCGGAGACTCTCACGGCCGATTCGATCAGCGCATCCTCCTCCGGGGATACCCGGAAGGCCACTGTAACCGATCTCCATCTTCCCTGACGATCCAAATTTTTCGCTGACATTGTGTTTTCCTCCTTCCTTGCCATATCTCAGGCATTGCTATCGATAGATTCATTCTGTTTACTCTTCGACAATGTTTCATCCTTTACTAG
The DNA here is from genome assembly GCA_045117315.1 of Lachnospiraceae bacterium. Taxonomy (GTDB): domain Bacteria; phylum Bacillota; class Clostridia; order Lachnospirales; family Lachnospiraceae; genus CAG-791. The sequence continues at coordinate 5,152 of JBGUNJ010000186.1, forward strand.
TATGACCTTTTTTAATTAACTTGACATTTCCAATAATGTCTTGGTTTTAACGGATTCGGTGGGATCAATATCATTGAGATGC
>JBGUNJ010000187.1:0-26028 GCA_045117315.1 Lachnospiraceae bacterium
GCTTCGCAAATGGGGCGAACGCCGTTCCACTCGGGTTTTTGCGCTGAAAATCGCGCAAAAACGCCTCGAATTCGAGGGGGTCTGTAACACACACTTCCCTCGTGTATTGCGCCTGTCAGGCGTTTTGGAATCACCGGACGCAGTGTCAATGTTTCCGCCTTGCCTGACATTCCCGGCAATATTTGGGCCACCGCCTTAAAGATGAGGAAAATGAAAATATTTTTCCACATCCCCTGCATTTTCTTGTGATCTTTTGTTCAGGAGCCTTCAATCTGCATTCCTGGCAGTAGTCCGGCCAGTACTGAACATTTTCCGGGAGGGAAAATGTCCTTCCGCAATTCCTGCAGGTTCTTGTGATCATCCCATGCTGCTGCGATGGAACAAACAGTCTCTTAATCCACTTGAACAATCCGGGATACCTCCTGTTTTGTTTTTCTGCAAACAGCATCCATGTGATGCCGCCCCCGGTAAATCCTGAGTCTCCGCCTCTATTCTGCCTTCCGCAGAGTGCCTCCTTGTAATCCTCTCCGATCTGAACCAGATAGTCCTTTTTCCTGGGGACATCCAGCCACCTGTCAGGGAGAAGTAATGCCTGCTTTCCCCACCTGATCCTGTCACCGCGATACAAATCATGGTCGTCGGCGTTCCCGAAGACCTGCAGGCGGGGTGCCCCCGGGAGGGAAGTGTTATACATGTGTTATGCGGCGGGCAGAACTAATTCCTGACCTTCATAAATCAGGCGTGGATCATCAATCTCTTTTCTATTGAGCCCATAGATTTCCTGCCAGCGTCCTCCGTCACCCAGCTCTGAAGCGGCGATATTCCAGAGGCAGTCACCATTTTTAACACGGTAAGTTCCGGAGGACCCGGAGAGTGTTTCCGCTTTATCAGAGTCCTCTGTCTGCGTTTCGGCGTTCTCGTTTTCATCAGATGTCTGCGCCTGTGCAGTGGTATTTTCACTTTCATCTTCGGTCTGCAGAGCACTGAGCCTGTCCGGTATATCGTATGTGTCGTAGTATTCATCGTAAAGACCGAGGCAGGCGTCCACTCCGGGATTGGCGCTGAGAGCCTTTTCGATTACAGCCTGCCATGACCCGTATTTCTCATAGAGCTGATCGGGTGTGGGACCTTCTTCATGCCCGTAGGTTTGAAGATTGCTTTCTTTGAGATCTGCAAGCCCTTCCGGATTTCCATCGTATGACGCAAGTCTGATCTCATTGCGCGCTTTACTGACAGCGCGTGCGATTTCCTCTTCATTCTTACCTTGTTCCAGCATGTCCTCAATTGTTCTGTAAAGGATACTGAAGTTCTCATGATACTCCACCCGTTCCCTGCGGGCAGCCTCGACTTCTTCCTTATCGGTCCAATCGAGATAGTCGACAAACTGCCTGAGCCTCACTGAATCGGGACTGGGAGAATATCCGTATACAGCTTCGGGATTGACGACAATGTCCCTGGCTGCATTTGGATTTTCCATCGGATCGTGCTGATAGTGGAAGGACTCCGCGCCCGCGGCATCAGCCGTTGATTCAGTGTCAGATTCAGTGCGGGATCCAGTGCCGGATTCAGTGCTGACATCCGGCGTCTCCAATTCGGAAGCGATGGCCGCCACAGTCGGGCTGAAAGACAAAACAAGAACGAGTACAGCCGTCAGGATCAAAAAGTGCTGCCTGTTTATAAACCACTTAATGTACATCGATTGACCTCCTCTGCTCGAATCCTTCTGTTTCCTCCAATATGAAATTCAAGTGACAATGTTCATTTCTCCTTCTTCTTGTCCTCCGGAAATGTGTTGAGCAGATCCGGATTATTCAGAATCTTTTTCATTCGGAGGCTGTGTGGTTGGACCTCTGAGGGTTATCATGTCGCGCAGATCGATGTGATGGTCCATGTCGTTGCGGGGATTGGGGATATAATGCTCCAGGATCGGGATAAGAATCAGGGCGGTTATGCCGGCTGTGAAACCGCCATTATAGAGCACCAGACCTCCGTGCAGGGAGCTTGTCGCAGTACAGAGTGCGGCGCAGAGCATGCCCGCAACAATGCCCGCGATCGAGCCGAAACGTCCGACAATGGGACAGAGACCGGTGGCAAAGGCAACGCTGTTGATATAAGCCTGCGTGGACACGGTCCATGTGGCATTGCCGCCGATCAGATGGTTGAACAGGGTCGCGAATAGCGAGAGCAGGGGATAGCCGATGAAGATCGGCCACACATTGCGTGCGTGCTGCCCCATCGAGGTAAAAGTCAGAGCTGCCAGAATGACTCCGAAAGTGGGGGCTGTGAAACCGGCACCTTCAGTAAAATGAATAACGATATTGATATATACCAGGAAGAACAGGCCGTACAGACCGATATTGATCAGACAAAGACGCATACCGTATCTCTTTGCAAAATCACTGTGGTAGCCTGTGTCACGGAAAAAGATCTCGATCCCTTTAAAGGATCTGCCGTTCAGGAACCATCCGGCCCCCAGGCAGGAGAGAAACAGCAGAAGGAAAAAGATGTTTCCAAAGAGACGGTAGGAGTTGCCGGCGAGGTTGTAAAGATGGTTGTGCCGGATCGGGACACGTGGGTACACCACGCCCATAGTCCGGTACAAAAAGCTGAAGAGCAGGAATCCGAACATACCGTAAGCCAGACCGCCGTTGTAGAGATTGTAGCCTTTGTGCCAGGCATTGACGCCGGGGAGAATAGCCGGCGCGACGAAGGCCAGGATGAACATGAACACGACCGTCAGAAGACATCCCCGTAAAGTGATCGTGATCGTTCCCGTGCGGTACATTTCGCCCTGGATATAGCGGAACAGAAACTCACTGACAAAAGGGGCAAAGCAGGTCGCAAACATGCAGACGTGAAGGTTATCATTGTAATTGAGGTTTTTCAGCTTCAAATACAGGAACGGCGCCAGAAAACACGGCCACATATTTAAGAAATTGAGCCCGTAAAAGCAGTGTGAGATCACCAGAAAGAAACCGGCCAGGGTATTGACATGGGACAGTCCGGGCATAAAGTACATAAAAAGAGCCATGGAAAGACCGCAGAGACCCGCGTTAAGGAAAGCGGCCGGCAGGCTTCCCAGTGCGAAATAATCCGTGACGAGCGGCGCAGGCATGGTCAGGATCCGTATAAAGTCCTCAATCAGCGTCTCGCCGGCTCCGGAGTAGACACATCCGACAGCAGATCCCAGCAGGAGTGCAATGGAAAAACCAAACGTGATACCGTCAATAATATTACTGTTGCGTTCCAGAGACACAGGGGGGATCTCCGGGCGTTTTCTTCTGTATCTCTTAGTTTTGCTGGAACTGCGCCCTGAGATTGCGTTCGGGGAGTCCTGCTCTGTGACCCTGCGTCCGGAATTCTGTGCTGTGTCTCCGGAATTCTGTGCTCTGCGGCTGGACTTCTGTGCTGTGTCTCCGGAATTTTGTGCTCTGCGTCTGGAATTCTGAGCTGTGCCTGCGGTATTCTGTACTGTACCTCCGGATCTGCGGAGGTTTTCTGCGTTTCCGGTCCTGCTGATGCGCCCTTTGGCAGATGTGCGCCGCGCAGGGCGGGAACCGGCTGTTGATCTGTTGTCTTCAGACATGTCTTCACCCCTCTTGCAATACCGTCTCACCGTATTTCACTGTCAGCTTTATAATAGCATATTCATATGGTTACAGCCATCCTTCTGCCCCACACAAACCAAAAAGGCGCCCCCGAAGGAGCGCCTTGTGGTGTCCTGATCTGCATATGTACTTGTGTCTCAATTACGGATTTGAATTCATCCTTGTGACCATGGGCGAGTGCTCACAAACATGTATGTTTAAAAGGATTGATGGATTTTATTTACTGATCTTCACGCTCTTCACCGGGCTCCACTCGGACCAGTATAATCCGTTGCCAACAACCTTATAGGTGCGGATCTTCACGTAATAGATTTTTCCCTTCTTCAGGTCTCCTATGCGTCTGGAATCTGTAGTCCCGCCATACGCACTGACCGTCCCGTTGTCTGATGCAAAGGTTTTGCTCGTGCTGTACTTGATCTGATAGCCGGTTGCCCTTGCGGTCCTGGTCCACTTGACAGTCATCCTGGAGGGACCGCTGTTTGCAGCAAAAGAGATCTCCGGTCTCTTTACCCTGTACACAGTGATTGATCTGGAAAGAGGGCTGTCTCCGGCAGGCCCATTCGCCACCACCTTGTAAATGTACCTTGTCATATTGGTATTGGCTTTAGTATCCACATAGGTGACGGTACTGTCGCCGGTGATAGTCTTGATCAGGGTGGAGTTGCGGTAGATTTTATAGCCTGTCACCCCGGGAACCTTTTTCCAGGTCAGCTTAATTCCGGTCGCCTGGTTGGCTGCTGTCAGAGACGAAGTTGCTGCAGGGAGCACTTTGATCGTGACCGTCTTTGAGGCGGCATTATACTGTGCAGTCGCTGTCGATGCCGCCGTGATCTTTACTGTTCCGGCTTTCTTTGCGGTTACTTTTCCAGTGGATTTGTCCACAGCGGCGATTGTCGTATCGGAGGATTTGAATGACCTGGTCCCTTTGGCACCTGTAACAGATACTGACGTTGTTTGTCCGGCGAAGATAACCGGAGCTGCAGCCTTTGCCGTGATGGACTGGGCCGCCTTGGCAACGTTCACTGTGATCGTCTTTGAGGCAGCATTGTACTGGGCAGTTTCGGCTGCCGTGATCGTGATCTTTGCCGTGCCGCCCCCCTTTGCCGTCACTTTGCCTGCGGCGTCCACTGTGGCGACTGCTGTATTGGAAGATTTATAGGTCAGTCTGCCTTTGTTCCCGGATGCAGCTATATTCCCACTGTCAGGGTAGGTCAGGGACAGATCGGAGGCTGTGATGGACTGGGCTGTTTTGGCAACGTCCACTGTGATCTCTTTCGTTGTCTCTTTGTAGTAGTCTGTCTCTGCTGCCGTGATCGTAATCTTTGCTGTGCCTCCTCCCTTTGCTGTCACTTTGCCGGCAGAATCCACTGCAGCAACTGCTGTATTGGAGGACTTGTATGTCACTTTGCCCTCATTCCCGGAGACTGTGATCTTTCCGCTGTTCGGGAAGGTCAGGGACAGGTTGGAGGCCTTGATGGGCTGAATGCCCTTGGCAACGGTCACAGAAATATCCTTTTCTGCTTCATAGTAGTTTTTTGTCCCTGCTGCTGCAATAGTGATCGTCGTCGTACCCGGTCTTTTTGCAGTGACATTGCCGGAAATATCTACTTCAGCTACCGATTGATCTAAACTCGTGTAAGACAGATCGCCCTGACAGCCGGAAACTGTGATTTTCCTGCTCTCGGGGTAGGCCAGAGACAGATCAGAGGCAGTAATGGTCTGCACAGCCTTGCCAATGTCAAAAGTCAGTTCCTTTATACCAGCATAGCTGCCCGTTCCGGTGACGGTCACTGCAGCAGTTCCGACATCGATATTATTGCTGCAGTCAACTGTGTAGTCTGTGCCCTGAGTCAGCTTAGTCTCATTTAAGATGACAGTGACCTCCGGCTCTATAGAATCCCCGGTATAGGTATAAGGCTGGCCGGGAATCGTAACAGAGGCTCTGTCGATCAAAATTAAGAACGGTATATTTTTTTGTTTTGCGTATTCCTGAGCTTTAGACCCTGAATAGCCTGAAATAACCAAGTCTGGACAGCCATTAAAAGCAGAGCTGCTAATATCGGTTACGCTGTCGGGGATCGTGATGCTGGTCAGTTTGCTGCAATTGCGGAACGCAGCAAACGAAATTGTATTTACACTATCCGGGAGAGTGATTTTCGTCAGACTGCTGCAGTTTTCGAAAGCCTGCCAATCGATAATGGTGACACCCTTCGGAATCGTGACATTCTTGAGACTGCTGCAGTTAGTGCACATATGACTGGATATACTGGTGACACCACCCGGAATAGTGATGCTCTCCAGGCTGCTGCAGTCTTCGAAAGCCTGCCAGCCGATACTGGTTACACGCTCCGGAATTTCGATGCTCTTCAGGCTGCTGCAGCCGGAGAATGCATCGATGCCGATATCGGTCAAGCCCACCGGAATCTCGACGCTGGTCAGGCTGCTGCAGTTTATAAACATACCTGTCCCGATGCTGGTGACATCCTTCGGGATCACGATGCTCTTCAGGCTGCTGCAGTTTTGGAAAGCCTCCTCACCGATACTGGTCACACTCTCCGGGATCTCGATGCTCTCCAGGCTGCTGCAGTTTATAAACATACCTGTCCCGATGCTGGTGACATCCTTCGGGATCACGATGCTCTTCAGGCTGCTGCAGTCTTCGAAGGCCGCCCAGCCGATACTGTTGACACCATCCGGGAGCGTTATGGCCTTCAGACTTTTGCATCCGGAGAACGCACGATTACCAATACTGGTGAGGTCCTCCGAAAGCGTGATGCTCTCCAGACTGCTGAGGTAGAACGCATAGTTGCCGATACTAGTGACTCCTTTCGGAATCTCGATGCTCTCCAGACTGCTGAGGTAGAACGCATATTGATCTATACTGGTGAGATCCTTCGGAAGCGTGATGCCCGTCAGGCTGCTGCACTTTCCGAACGCATATTTGCCAATGCTGGTGACGCCATCCGGAAGTGTGACGGTCTCCAGGTTGCTGCAGCCATAAAACAGATTATTGCCGATGCTGGTGACGTTCGCAGGAAGCGTGATGGTCTCCAGGCCGACACAGTTTTCGAACACAGCAGCACCAATACTGGTGACGGCATCCGGAATCGTGATGCTCGACAGGGGGCAGCTTTGGAAGGCATAATCACCTATACTGGTGACGTTCGCAGGAAGCGTGATGGTCTCCAGGCTGCTGCAGCAGCAGAACGAACCAGCACCGATTCTGGTGACGCTCTGAGGAATCTCGACTCTCGTCATGCTTCTGCAATAGAGGAACACCCAATCACCTATACTGGTGACACCATTTTTAATTATTACTGTTTTAATATCATCATACATAAATGGATAGGAAGATTGCTTATAATCTTCCATCTTCCCCGTTCCGCTTATGGTCAGTGTCCCATTCTCGTCAAGCGTCCAGGTAACATTCTCTCCGCATGTCCCGCTATCCACTACACCTTTGGCAGCTTCTCTGACAGTCTCCTCTTCCTGAGATGACTCATTCAGCTCAGGCTCTATCTCCTCCCCGGCTTCAGCGGTATCAGATGAAATCCCGCCGGCCTTTTCTATATCTTCATTTTCTATATCTTCATTTTCTATATTTTCAACTGCAGGAGCTGCTTCCTGATCAGGTACGGCAGCCTGCTCACTCTCTGCCTCCGGATCATGATCAGCTTCAGATGCTGCATCTTCTGCGACAGGACTGTGCTCTGCCGTCACTGCATCCCCTGTGTCCGCTGATTTTTCTGACGTCTCTGCTTCTTCTGTTTCCTGTGCGGAATCCGTCTGTTCAGTTATCTCATCAGCAGCAGCTTCCTGCTCCCCGTTTTCTCCCGGGGCAGCATCTTCTGACTCCGCAGCCTGCCACACAGCGTAAAGGATACAGCTGTCTACAGGGGCATACTCCTCATCCCCTGCTATGATCAGCTCACCGTCTCTCTCCAGACTCCAGCCGGCAAAAATCATGCTCTGCCCATCCTGATCTGTGAATACAGGAAAAGCCGCAACAGTCCCGTCAACAGGGATATGCTTCTCTACCACTTCCGCCTGCTGAATTGTATCACCCAGGGCGTCATCCCATTCATTTTCAAAGAATCCGCCGTTGGCATCGAGGGTGACGGTATAATACTGTTCTTCCTCTTCCGCTGACGCGTCCCCTGAATAGCTTTCTCCGGCAAACTCAGGTGATTCCGCAGTTTCCTCAGTAAGCACATCTTCCCCGGCCTCTGATGTTTCTCCCGCAGCCGCCGGTGTTTCAGAAGTATCCTCAATAAGCACGTCTTCCCCGGCCTCTGATGTTTCTCCCGCAGCCGCCGGTATTTCTGAGATTTCCTCAGTAAACACATCTTCCGCGGCCTCAGATGTCTGGCCTGAAGCCACATCCGTTGATGCAGCAAGTACACTGCCGGGAACTGATCCTATGACCAGCATGCCGGAAAGCAGCATCACTGTTATCCGATTTGAAAGTTTACTCATAATGTGGACCTCCGCTTTTGGTATGGGGATGTTACAACATACAGCAGTTCACAATAAATCACTTAAATAATAACATTTCCTTCACCCTTTGTCTTTGCAATCATTCGGGCTGTACGGCGAAACCCTGCTCCTCAAAGCTTTGCTTTGCGGAGCGGGGGGTTCTCAAGCCACTATACATGTCCCGGCCTTTTGATTACATTCCGCTCTTTTGCTTCTTTATATCCTTCAGTGAAAATGTCAAAATGATACCCGGCACGATCAAGCCCACAGCCACCATCATAACCACTCCCATGGCTTTCTGATAGACGGCATTTATAATCTTTTGGTATACATCCTGATCCCTCACGGTCAAAGTTAAAGGATTAACCCTTCCAGAAGAGCCCATCCGATAAAAAGGGCCGTGATATTAGGACATATGGCCGCTATCAAATCTCCGACACCGTAGAAAATCATACCCAGAAGAAAAATCTTTCGTTTGCCGATGATGTCCTGGAGTTTGGCACTGATCAACATTAGCGAAGCCGTTATGAGTGTGTAAAAACTGACTATTTTCTGAATCGTTCCCACATCAGTATCCAAATCGGCGACTACCTGTGACATAGATACATTCATAAAGGTCGAATCCAGAGCGCTTATGAAGGCTGCGGCAGCAACAACAACCAGCGGCATCCAGGATATATTCTCTGATTTGTTCACTATACCTCTTACTCCTTTCTCCTCACATAGCTGAACCCGGCAAAAAAAATCTCCCGCTTCTGATGCACCTTTTCTCATGCTTTCCGCCACACTGTTTTTGGGGTTCCTGTCAACGATCGATGGATTTCCGAAAGCTCATCTTTTTTATGATGGAACATTATGTTCACACCCTGTGTTCATCCTCAGTATTCTCTTTGAAGATAAATGGATGCATCTTTGCGAAGCGCTCTTCCTGGCCGCCCCGGGGCAGCTCCGGTAACCGTCTATGCTCTGCTGAAAAAAATGCGCCTTTCGAGCATCACTGTTTCGGCGGGACGCTCCCGCTCCGGGAATCAGGCGGGCCTGAACTCCGGTAACCGGATCTTTTGCTTATATCGACGGTTTTTATACTACAGGTATATAGAAGAAAATCAGCGGGCTGTAGTAAACTTTACTCAATAAGGCAGTCATAAGGGCCGGATCAGCGGGTACCAGGTTTAAAATCCAGGTAACTTCTGACTGAAGCCACGTAATGCGCCGGCTGATTTTTCAAATCATGGAGAGGCGTATATCATTATTCTTTCCAGGGCAATACCCATGGCTCCAGTCGCGGGATAAACATACCCGTATTACTCTATATGCAGGTCAGAAGTTTACAAGTCAGGTCTTTCCAAATGATTCCCTGCGTATTCCTCAACGCTTCGTAAACAGTGATTCCGGTTGATCCGGGTTGGGAGGTGGATATGAATAAGAAAAAAAGACGAAACGTGCTCTTTGCTGTTGTACTGGCGGCAGTGCTTACGGTGGAGATTACGCCGTCGGCAGCCCTGGCTTCAACATCCGGAATACCACGGACGCAGGATCTCTTCCCCGCCGATCCCGAATGCATTTCTTCGGAAAACGCTTCGGCCAGACCTGCTGAAATTCTGTCTGAGTACGCTATGGAAGATTCCGGGGATGTTTTCGCGGAAGACCCTGCGTCAGGCTCCGTGGATGATCCATCGACTATTTCTGCGGAAGGCCCTGAGGCAGGCTCCGTGAATGATACATCGGATATTTCTGCGGAAGGCCCTGAGGCAGGCTCCGTGAATGATACATCGGATATTCCTGCGGAAGACCCTGAGGCAGGCTTCGTGGATGATTTTCCGTATATTTCTATGGAAGATTATAGTACAGGATATGATTCTGTAGAAGCCCCTGCAGAAGACATTTTGGCAAATGTGGATGATACAGGAGAGAATCCCGAAGATATTTCCGGAGAGGACACTGGCGCCAGCCTGTCAGAGGCTCCTGCAGATTCCGCCACTGAGTATCCCGCGGAGGAATCTCCGGAAACTGCAGAATGGTCTGCAGGAGATTCCACAGATATCTCAGAGGATTCCGGAGAGGCAGAAGAAAAATGCACGGAGGAATCCATGGACGCCGCAGACCTGTCCGGGGAGGATTCTGCCGGCAATTCAGAGGTTTCCACAGAGATTCCAACAGAGAATTCCATGGAGGCCGCAGAGGGTTCCGCGGAGGAATCCATGGATGCTGCGGACCAGTCCGGGGAGGATTCTGCTGACAATTCAGAGGTTTCCGCAGAGATTCCAACAGAGAATTCCACGGAGGCCGCTGACGATTCCGCGGAAACGACTGAGAAATCCGGGGTGAACCCCGCAGAGACAACGGAAAAATCCGGGGTGGAAGACGGAGAAATCATTGAGTCGACACTCCCCGCAGAGGATGATGAGATCACGGCGGAAGATCCCGCAAATGCAGCGGCTGAACATCCGGTGATTGCCCTGACAGATGTACCCGCCTGCGGGGAGAGACGAAATCTGTCCGGCGTCGTTTTCATGCAGGAGGACATGGATGGCAGTGTTTTTGATCCCACTGCCTACAAAGTCACCATGTATCTGCAGCCGACAGAGAACGGGGAATACTGGGTCAAGCCCACGCAGGCCAAACCTTATTTCGAGATCGGTGAAGACGGATCTTTCAGTGACAATTTCATCACCGGCGGAAGCAGTGACCTCAACGCGAAGATTCTGCACCTTCTCCTGCTTCCATCGGAGTACCAGCCTTCCCTGCACGGTTTTCATGACGCCCTCAGTCAGGCAGTCGACTATGTGCTGGTCACGCGCACAGCAGAAGGGGATGTCACGGTTTCTCCCGACCGGGAGGCGCCTGAGATCCGCCCTGCCTTCCGGCAGGTACTTCCCGTCTCGGCACAGACCATCGCGGTGGACGTCGGCTTTTATACCGAAAACGGCAGCCAGCCCGGCGGACCCCTGTCCATGGAGACCATCCTGCGGCAGCTGGAGGCAGTCTCGGGCTTTGCGGACACAGTGCGCTTCTACAGCTCCGGCGGAGAGGTGCAGAAAGCTTACGGCACCGCGCATGATATGGGCTTTTCTATCGTCGGGACAGCATGGCTGACCAGAGAGGACACGGAAGAAAACAGGCAGGCAAATCAGGCAGAGCTGGACGCCCTGATCGATAACTGCAACAACGGTTATGTGCAGGCCGCCTGCGTCGGCAGTGAGACGCTGCTGCGCGGGGATCTGACAGCAGAAGCCCTGATTGAAAAAATCCGCTATGTCCGCAGCCGGATTTCTGAGGATATCCCTGTTACGACGGCGGACAGCTGGGACATTCTGCTCGGAAGCGCAGCGGTCAGGAACGCCTGCGACCTGTTGATGCCCAACTGCTATCCCTACTGGGGCGGTGAGAGCATCGATGAGGCGTCAGAGTCCTTTGCCCGGTCAATGGAATCGCTGCAGGCTGCCGCGCGCAGCAAGCAGATCATCGTCTCCGAGACTGGCTGGCCGACCGCCGGACAGACAAAGGGCAATGCGGTACCGGGAGGAAATTCCGCGGCGCGCTATTTCTCCGAGGTGCGGGAGTGGTCCCTGTCGACGGGAACCCAGGTCCTGTGGTTCGATGCCGTCGATGAACCCTGGAAAGGCCTGACGGAAGAAGGCGAAGCCGGGGCGCACTGGGGCCTGATGACCAACGATTTTGCCTTCAAGGAGGAGTTTGCGGATACTGCCTTTTTCCGGACGGCAATGACCATTTCCGAAAATAATGCATCCGTTTCCGGGATTCGGGACAAAAGTTACTCCGGAAGCGCTGTCACGCAGACACCGGTCGTAAGGATCGGCCTCAGAACCCTTGTGGAAGGCACAGACTATATTGTCTCCTATGCGGACAATCTCCATGCCGGCACCGCACAGATGACCATCACGGGAAAGGGAAATTACCGGGGCTCCGTCACCAGGACATTCAAAATCAACCCGCTTTCCATCGCCTCGGCGTCGGTCACCGGCCTGAAATCCGTAACCTACACCGGCAAAGCCATTACCCAGACACCTGTGGTAAAAGTCGGTTCCGGAACACTGAAGGCAGGCACGGACTATACCGTCTCCTATGCAAATAATATAAACGCAGGCACAGCGACGGTGACAGTCACCGGCAGGGGCAACTATTCCGGGACAAAGAAAGCCGCTTTTAACATTGGGAAGGCGGAACAGACCATCACTGTGAAAGCCTCCTCCTCTGCCGCGGCTGTCGGAAAAACGGCGACAGTATCCATCACGGGAGCCAGGGGAAATAAGTCTTATAAGTCTTCTGACACCACTGTCGCCACAGTAACATCTGCCGGCAGAGTAACAGCCAAGAAGGTCGGCACTGTCAGGATCACCGCGACATCTGCTGCGGCTGCAAACTACAAGGAGGCCTCTAAGACTGTCACAATCAAAGTCGTGCCTGCAGCAACAGAGTCGGTCACTGCCGCCAATCAGGCGGCCGGGATCCGTCTCACATGGAAAAAGGTCACCGGGGCGAACGGGTACAAAATCTATCGCGGATCGAAACTGATAAAGACCATCTCCGGCAGCAGCGCGGTCACTTATACCGATGTAAAAGCCAACACCAACGGCACAAAATACACTTATAAGGTGGTTGCGAAAGGAACCACAGGGGACAGCACTTTATCCAGGAGCCGTGTGATCTATCGCCTGGCAAGACCGGCTGTCAGCTCGGTGGCCAACAGTGCTTCGAAGAAGATGACCGTCAAATGGGGCAGGAATGCCTCTGCCACAGGTTATCAGATTCAGTACAGCACAGATAAGACTTTCAGGTCAGGGAACAAGAGTGTGACGGTCACAGGCGCCGGGACCATCTCCAAAGTGATCGGCGGCCTGGCAAAAGGGCAAACCTGCTATGTGAGGATACGGACATACAAAACCCTTGCTAATGTGAAATACTGGTCCGCCTGGAGCGCGGTAAAATCTGTAAAGATCATAAAGTGAAATCACACAGGAGATGCCGGAGTGCCGTCTGAAGTCTTTTATGGAGTTTAATTTTCCCTAAAACAAGAAAAGACAGGAAAAAAGGTTCCCGCCACCCGGAGCAGAAACTGCCCCGGTGACGGGAACCCCTAAATTTATGGGCTTTTCAAGCCCTCTTCTTTTTTGATGCATAGGCGCCCGATCAGAATGACGAGCAGGCACCCAAGGAACTGCATGATAGTCGCCATGCATACTGGCAGCAAAGACGCATGACCCCATGAGAAAAGCGCCGGACAAAATGCCGAGTGCGCCGTATTTCAGTTTGTCTGCCGCGCTGCCTTTGCGGAATGAGAAGAAGTAGCGCCTGTCTTGAGGGACTGCCCAGGCATAGATCATCATTATTGCGAAGAAAATCAAATGACCGAGATACAAGAGGGCGTGAGCGAGACCTTCATCAAGCGCCATGGAGCCGAGCAGATCGTAATACCTGGTCCTTATGGAATATCCTAAATAATGCAGACCGTATCCCAGGACAAGCACAACTACTATCTTTTCAATAATCCTCTTTTTGTCCTCCCCTTCGATACCGGAAGTACCGGACTTGACTTCTCCGTTGATGCCGGCACTGCCGGACCTGATTTCTTTCTTATCCATCTCTGTTTCTCCATTCGCTGCGTTGTCCGTAAATGTAAGTCAAGTTCTTTATATCATATTTCTTAAAACAAGTTTTAGAAAATGCTCGAGCGGGCTCGGCATTTGCGGCCGCTTGCTGTCAACTCCTGTCGCAGTATTATCGCAATTTTCAAGAACTTACTGTGATGCTCTGTTGTCCTTTCTTCCGGGCGTAAAAAGGACACTTTTCTCTCAGGCACTGCTGATTTCGTTCAGAGAACCCGCAAAGCTGATCCTCATATTCGAGCACAACACTGTAGTGTTCATTTATGTACCTGACTCCCTCCCTGAATGCAATCATGGCATCCCGTTTGCAGCATCGGGGACCATTGATCCTGCCAAGTTCTCCGATTGCCTGCGAAGTGAACTTCATATGCTCTCCCCAAGTCCCGTCATCAGATAAAGGACCTGTACCGTCTATGATCGCAAGAGCAGCTCCGACAGAAGCTATGGCACCGCATATTCCCCAGAGACCGCACATTGCGCCGGGCATTCTGAGACCTTCATGCGCAATCTTGTTCAGAGACTCTTCCAGTTGAATCCTGCCGCCTGCATTGTAAAACGCGGTCAGTATACAGGCCCCGTCAAGGATATGATGCTCCGGTCCGTGGATGCTGATATAATCTTTCCGCGCCATATTTTTAAAAATACGAACAGGACTACGACCTTTTTCCTGCTGGATCTCTTCGATGATCCGTTTTGCTTTTTCTTCAATTGTCATCATTTTGTATTCCATACCCTCTGCTTCACCTTAAAAAATCGTTCGACTGGTATTATTTATGTATCCGGCTTCCGAGTTAATATTTCTTGCAAAACACTATCCGCTTCATATACTGGAATTTGTCAATCAAATCTATACTTTGCATTCAGAACATATTCCTTATCTTCGCCGGTATCCGGATATAATATTTTGTCAAAATCAATACCGCTATGCCCAAGGCAAATATCCATAAAACAGATGAAAATACCCATATCAATGCAATTATAGAATGAGACCTTATCCGCAGGCATTATTCCTCTTTTACCGGGCTTCTTGTATCTGTAAACCAATAGCTCGCCATCGTTCTTTACAAGCCAAGGTTGAGAATTACATGCACTCGGAGCAAATCTGACAATATCAGTCACACCCGAGATCTGTTCACCCTCCCATATTTCCTCAACGCTTTTTCTTTTACTCTTAAACATATCCTTGCGGTACTTAGAGCCATCACTGATCTTCCGGATGGAAAGCATAATGACGAACTCCATATCCTCAAATGGTTCTTCTTTTGTTTTGCCTATTCCGAACCAGAGCGTTCCGATATTTCGGGATACAAGATAAAGGTCGAGCTGTTCACCTAGATAACCGATGTTTTGCAGATAGCCGTCTTTCTTTTCGCTGTAAAGCAGAACGCAGTATTCTCCTCCCCGTTTGCAGTTAGTCTCCTTTTCGGCAACTATGCGAATGGCGGTTTTGATTTCGGGATTGAGGGGAGTAAACTCTGAATATGCATTTTGTATATCGTTGAGTTCGTATTCATCGATTGATTCGTTTCCAACATTTCTGAAAATATGAAACGACTTTCTCTTAAATATCATTTCATAAAAGATGTTGTTCAATGAAATCACCTCTCCAAATCTCGATTGTTCGTACTGATGTGGATTTGATTGGGACGCAATGTTCCATGCTGCCAAGTTTCATGCCCACATTGTTCTTGTTCCGTAGATGCGTACTTACTGAAATACCAGCGACGGAAGCCCTCCATAGTCAAACGTGAATCCAGGTCTTCAATCGGCCGGGATGCAGATTCTATGATCTGCTCATACGTCTTTTTCCTTCTCAGCATTTCGAACGTCGGACCAAGTGGATCACCGTATTTTCCGGCAGTTGCATAATAAATGTATTCCCGGAACAGCGGGGGAGCGGCCTCCTTATACAGACGTCCCAATTCCCTTCGTCTCTCATGCATTGTGAGGGCAATTTGTTCTTTTGTTTTTCCCTCTGTTTCCATCTGTTCACGAAGAATGGACAGGTCTCGAACCTTCTCTTCATACTCAAGACGGAGCGGGCTGTCTTTCAGCCCCATTTCATACAGCAGCCGGCACTCCTGCTCAAATTCATCTGTCATAATTCTTTACTATTTCCTCCCGGACAATGAACCCGGTATGGTCTATAAAAACACTGCGCATACAGTTTATCACGCAAGTTCGATTATTTCGAAATCGTCCGGCACATAAATGTTTCCGTCAAAAAAGGTTTTGTCAGGTGATGGTTTTGCCATCATGTTAAATAGTCTATCCATACAGAAATGCGATTATTTCTTCACGTTTCTTCTTCATAAGAGGCTTTCTGTCCATGAAATCGCTGATAACACTGTAGGGTACCACATGAAATGACTGATCCCACTCTACAGATACCCTGCGGTCGAAAAGCAGCTCTTCTATTTTTATGCGGCCATATGGATCCTTATGCCAGTAATACCCTAGTTCTTCTACCCAGAATACGTACCTTTCTTTCCCGTGCGCATCCAAAATGGGAGACATCATATGCCGAATGCTTCGGAGATGCTCTTGATCAGCCTCCTCTTTCGAATAGCACCGGTATCTTGAACCGGATGATACTTTAGGGAAAAGGGTACGAAAGTACTGGCTCTTTTCTATTGCCTCCCCGGTTTTACCGAATAATTCCTCAATTTCTTCGTCTCTGATTTTTCTGATTCCGAGAATGTTCAATTCAATTCCCATCCTTACCCACCTCCTGATCATTTCTGTCAAGGAACGTGTATTTCATCCCGTTTTCCTTACAGTAATTCTCCGCATATGAACTGCGGGTGACAATAGCAGTAAAATCTTCAAACCACTTGCAGCCATGAAATGCCTTCTCCCCGATGCTCTTTACGGCACCTGGCAATGTGATTTCCGCAAGATGATAGCAGTGGCAGAACGCTTTCTCCCCAATAGTGGTCAGGCCGGCCGGAAGCGTGACTTTTCTCAAAGCGATACAATCCCGAAATGCTTTCGGCCCTATATGCTCTATATGTTTCGGCAGCGATATTTCCGTCAGTTTCCAGCATCCTAGAAATGTCCCCTCTTTGATAACCGTCATACCTTCAGGGAGGTTTATTTTTTCCAAAGCTGAACAATTCTTAAATGCTTTCTCGCCAAGCAGGGTCATATGATCCGGCAGTGTTATTTCCTCCAAACTATAGCAATACTTAAATGCTTCTTTTCCAATGCCTGTCAGGCCTTCCGGCAGCATAACCTGTTCCAGGTTCCAGCATCCGGAAAAAGTCTTCCTGCAAACATATGTGATACCGTCTGGAAAAATAATGCTTCCCAGACTTCTGCAATTTGCAAAAGCGCTGTCCCCGATTTGAGTCAGACTTTCCGGCAATTCAACCAGTGTCAGCTTTTTGCAGTTCAGGAACACTCTCTTACCTATCTTTTGCACACCTTCAGGCAGTGTGACTATTTCCAGTTTACGACGGTTGCGAAATGCCCCTGTCCGAATCTCTGTCACTTTATGCCCATACACCTGCTCAGGTATGATCACTTCTTCTTCAGATCCTTTATACCTTTCGATTCTTACCGTCCCGTCACTCATAAGGGTATAGGAAAAATCCCGGAACCTATGTGGTTTTTGTTTCATTGTTTTCTCCTTCTTGCTCTCCCAAGTGTAATATTCCATATAAGCTATATATCAATCTATCGTTATTGTTCCTATGTTTAATAGTCTATCACCATCTTTACAATACATAAATCCATTATGATCTGACAAACTAAAAAAGCGCCCCTAAGGAGCGCCATGAGATTGCTTGGTCTACACTTGTACTTCTGTTTCAATCCCGGACTTAAATTCAAAGACCAGGCAGTCGAGAGTGTTACGGGCAAAACGGCTGATCGACTTCGTGACCACCATGTCAATCTTTCCCGCCATGCAGCCATATCTTCTTTGGTATCTTCAGAAGGTATCGGCAGTCTTTCTTTAGTCTCCGTTTTCGCTGCGCGCTTCGATCATCTTTTCAAGCTGAATAACGATAGCTACAACTATCTGCTCTTTGTCCGGCTGATAAATGCCCATAGAGTATTTGTCATGAACGGAGATCGCGCTCTTTTCGACTCTTGCTACAGGCTGACCTTTCTCATCCAGAAGATTGAAAGTCAGACCAATAATATTACCCTGGAGCTGCCATCCCAGACCCTCGATATTGGTAATATCTTTAATGATATGAAGCAGCTCATTGGACAGAGTGAAGCTGGTTCCGTCTGCCATAGTGACAAAATGCTTTTCGTGGAGGCTGATCGGCTTTTTCTCCAGATGAGCAATTACATTTCCGTCAGCATCCATGATCTCAGTCTTGCCCTTTAATGCAAATATACTGGACTGTGTATAGTACTTAAGACTATCCTTTTCATCTGTGACATCGATTCTTCTGTGCATTTCTCCCAGCTGAAGAGCTGTATACAGATAGTATTCAGGTTCACCGTAATTCTCAAGAGTAGTTTTGCTTGCTTCTGCAGCCATCTCATTAAGGCTTCCGACTGCTTCCCCTATTATTTTAAGATTGTCAAACAATCCCATTTCGTTCTCCTTTCAACTTACTTAGCTGATTTAGCCGTAGCCATGATCTTCATGGTTCCATGGCTCAGCTGAAGTGTTCCGAGTCAGGATCCACTTGTAATCCTCATATGTATGATCCGGCTCAAGTCCGTTCTGATGATCCTTACTGTCTGTGGTGAAAGTCGATGTCAGAACCATAACCTGCTCAGGTGCCAGACCGCGGGCTTTCGCCTCTGCTCTTACTGCATCGTCTCCTGCATAACCGATCTCTGTCATAGTGCAGCCTTCGAAACTGTCAAAATATGTGAATACTTCCTGTACAGCATCATCATAATCACCACTGTCAAAAATAAGTGATGAGAACGGGCCCACCTTTACAGAAGAGCCCCCACAAGCTGCAAGACATAACACCGCAATGGTAAGCATCATGCCAGTGATTAATTTCTTCATTAAATATCCCTCCTCTCACAAATCGTCTTAAGACTTGACAAGTGTACCACATATCTGTGCACATCTCTACTACGCAGATAAAAAAGACGCCCTCGCAGGAGCGCCCGCGTGATCCTTCTTATATCCAAAACACGGCCTTTTATATAATCCGCTCAATCCTTGTTCTGCACGAAACTTTATACCCATCCTGATGTTCTCACTTCGGTGTTCGTTCTCAGACTGGTTGATTGCTGTGCGGATTGTCAGTTCGAGCTCATCATAGTTTTTGTCTGCTTCGAAATCTTCTTCCATAAAGTAGATCTTCACGTCGGTTTCCTGCAGCAGACGTACCGCCTCAAGCACTTCCACGTTATCCCTTTGCCCAAATAGCAGACTTATAGCCACAACCTTCCGGAACCCGTCTCTGGATATGTTCCCTCAAACAAATAGGGTAGAGGTGGCCGTGCCGCCCTCTACCCCCGACCGGCCCATGTCCGCCGCAAGGCGGAAAATACATTACACGGCCGTGTCATAAAAACGGGTTCCCGTCACCCGGCGCAGAAACTGCCCAGGTGGCGGAAACCCCTTGATTTTACAGGCCTTTTCAGCTCTCTTCGCTCAATTATGTGTCAGTAGTACTACAGTCTCGATACCGCTCGTATAAGGGAACATGTCCACGGGAACAGCCTTCTTTGCTCTGTAGCCGTTCTGTTCAAAAAACTCCAGGTCCCTCTGCAGAGACCAGGGACTGCAGGAAATGTAGACAATTTTTTTCGGATTCACAGAGCAGGCAGCCGTCATGAATTCCTCCGTGGAGCCGCTGCGGGGAGGGTCCATGAAAATCACATCGATTTTTTCAACAGGAGCGGTCGTTTCCATCACTTGCTCCCTGCCCTCGTCGGACATGCTTTCAAAGGTTCCGCTCTGAGCTATCTCTGTCATAAATCTGGTGGCGTCCCCCTGAACGATCTCGACATTCTGCAGACCGTTCATGCGTATATTGTGCCCGGCGTCCCGCACTGCCTCAGCGTTGAGTTCCACACCGATGACACGGCGGGCGTGAGGAGCCGCGATGATGCCGATCGTCCCGATACCGCAGTAGGTGTCCAGAATAGTCTCTTTTCCCGAGAGCGCCGCGCAGTCGATGGCTATATTGTAAAGCTTCTCCGTCATCAGAGGGTTGACCTGGTAGAAAGAACGGGAAGAAATCCGAAAACGCTTTCCGCAGAGTACATCCTCAATATAACCCTTGCCGTAGATCACTGTCTCCTTATTGCCCAGCACCATGGTCGTGTCACGGTCGTTGACATTGATCACGATCGTGGTGATTTCAGGATGCATTGCGGTCAGCTTCCTGACAAAAGTGTTTCGCGAAGGAAGGACGGGATCTGTCATCACAAGCGTCACCATCACCTCTTTGGTCACACGCCCGACCCTGATCTGGACATAGCGGAGAAGGCCTGCGCCGCGGTCCTCGTCATAGACACGGATGCGAAAATCGGACAAAAGAGAATAGACAGACTGCACGATCCTGTCCGCCTGGATGTTTTCAAGCAGGCAGGATTTGACAGGCACCACCTCGTGAGTGCCCGCCCGGTATATGCCGCAGACAGGTTTCCCCCTGCGGTCGGGCGCGAAGACAGAAGTGACCTTGTGGCGATAGTGATCGGGAGCTTTCATGCGGATGAATTCATCAGGCATGACAAAATCACCGATCAGGTCAACGAGGGTCTCCTGCTTGCTGCGGATCTGTTCATCATAGGGAATGTCGATCATGGTGCATCCACCGCAGAGAGCCGACACAGGACAGCGGGATTTCTTTTTGGCAGGATCCGCTTTCCGTGCGGGATCCTTCCCGACGGCAGGTTTCCCGGAAGATAAGCCCTTCCCGGCGGCAGGCTTCCCGGAGGATAAGCCCTTCCCGGCGGCATGATTACCGGAAGATGAGCCCTTCCCGGCGGCAGGCTTACCGGAGGATAAGCCCTTCCCGGCAGCAGGCTTACCGGAAGATACGTGCCTCCCGATATCAGATCCGCTCTTTACGCCGGCTTCTTTCTTCTTATTATCCTGAAGAGGTCTCCCGGAAGATGCCTTTCCGGATGAAAAATCCCCATACTGGTCTTTGTTCTTTTTGCGTGTAGTCTTTTTTGATTTTGAATTGTCTTTCATATCGTATCTACCATGGATGCATTCATAAAAGGTGAAAAGCTGCATTGCGCGGGCCGCGTCAATAGGGTAGAGGCGTCAATATGAACTGCTATGCAGTTCATATGCGTCCTCTCCCCTCCCGCGGGCTGCGGTTCGCCATCAGGCGAAAGATACCTTACGGCAGCCCTGCGATAAAATCAAACCGCCCGGAGGGAGCTCCCACCGGGCGGCCGGACCGTCTACTTTATTGTCGTCCCTTTAGGACTGGTATCTGATCAGAGAGCTGCCTTCCAGAAGCCGTGCAGATTGCAGAACTCATAGACAGCGACGGGCTTCTCATCGCCCAGAGCAAACTCAGCAGTAGGTGCCTCGCCGGGATTGAGATACTTAATCTGGAAGCCGTTCTCAGTCTCCAGAGCGATAAAGACGATGTAGTGCTCTTCGAGCATGGGATGTGCAACAGAGCCGACCTGAACTTTGACGATGCCGCCTTCGACCTTCACGTCGGGAACGTGCTTCTCTTTCGCGCCGTCTGTCTCATTTGCGCGAAGCTCCTGCATGAGATCGCCGCAGCAGGAAGGATTACATCCCTTCTGGTTGATTTTGATAACCATGCTTCCACATTTTTTACATTTGAAAAGATTCAGTGCCATAATTACCCCTTTCCTTCCCATTTCAGGGAATATAGGACAGACAGCCTGACGGCTGTCTGAGAGTCAATAAAAATCCTGGTAAACTCATTATACCCCAAGCATATAATGATTTGAACTGAAACTTTCGAAATAATAAAAACATTATCATGCAAGATATTACACAATATCGTCACTATGGTCATTACAGAAAACTGTTACGGAAAAGCTTTACAGTTCACACCTGCAAAAGGGCGTAAACATATAACCCGCAAAAACCGCCCCTTATTCAGACGGCGGCGTTTCCGGCCCAGTCAGTCCTCGTCTGAAGCTATGTCGTAGCGTTCACGCATCTCCCGCTCTGTAAAAATGATTTCTTCCAGCAGCATGCCTGCGGACATGCGGTATGCTCCGGCTCCGAAAATAATGATCTGCTCCACTGCATCGGAAGTGGCAACCGTGACCCTGTATTTTTTCGCCAGGACATGGGCTGTCTTCTCGATATAGAGGTCGGCGGTCTCCGCCTCTTTGGTAAAGACCACGTCAATATTGTGCCAGCGGAGGACCTCGCCGGGGCCTCCCGCCACTTTGTAGGCGTCAAAGACCAGAATGACTTTTTCAGAGCGATATCCGGCAAAGTTTGAGAGAATATCCATCAGTTTGTCGCGGGCGGATTTGATATCGACCATAGCCAGTTCCCGCAGATAGTCCCAGGCGAAAATGATATTGTAACCGTCGACCAGCAGATAGTGGTCCTGCTGAGCCGGGCTCTTTTTATTCCACTTCCCTTCTGTCCCGGCTCCTTTTCCGGGCACTCCTGCCTGGGAACTGCCGGGTTCCTTTCCGGACGCTCCCGCCCTGGAACTGCCGGCTCCTTTTCCAGACACTCCTGCCTGGGAACTGCCGGGTTCCTTTCCGGACGCTCCCGCCCGAGAACTGCCGGCTCCTTTTCCCGAAGCCCCTCCGGTATTTTCCAGCCCCCAGGGATCTGAGTTCTTTTTCTTTTTTGAATTCTGCGGGGACAGCTGCGTGTCGAAGAGCCCCGTTTCCGCTCCCGCCCTGGGCTTGACAGGTCCATAGGTGCGCTCAAAGATCTGCATAAGCTCTTTTTCAGCGGCCATGCGGGCCTGGCTGCGCTCCTTGAAGGCATCGTTCTGCTTTCCTGAAGGGCCTTTTGCACCGCTTTTTGCCGGACTGCCGGAACCTTTCCCGGAGCCTTCTGAAGTCCCGGAGCCGCCCGCCGAGCCGGCAAAACCGGAAGCCTCTCCATCAGCTCCGGCTGCGCCTGAGGAAAAGGATCCCGATTCCAGAAGTCGGCGCTGCTTTTCCCGCTCTTCGGCGGTCTTCCTGGCCCGCTCTGCCGCGATCTCCAGGGACTCCTCCTCCGTCATGGCCGGAGCCTCCTCGGGGAAGCGCCAGCCGGTATCGACATGCATGAAACTGCGCACCTCGTACCAGGGAATAATCGTGCCCGCCCCGTGGGAACAGAACACTGAGGAAGAGGGATTGCGCACGTCCAGCTCGGGGTCATAGCCGGAGGCAGCGATGATCTCCTCCGCGTTCTGACAGGGGACATAGCCCCTCAGGGAACAGGACAGAGAGCCCGCCCCACGTGTGTAGGCCGCGACTTCCTCGACATAGTTTCCCAGCGCGGCAACCGTGACAGTGCCGCGCAGGACTGCTGTATTCTCAGTGAAATCAGGCTGGCCGAAGACAGCGTTTTTCTGCTGCAGGTCCGCCATGGCGCGCCCCACATTCTCCTGGGGGACTTCCAGACGGAATTCATAGTCCGGCTCCAAAAGGACAGATTTTGCCATCATCAGACCCTGGCGGACCGCCCGGTAAGTCGCCTTGCGGAAATCACCGCCCTCGGTGTGTTTGGCGTGGGCACGGCCGCCGAGAATGCTGATCTTCATATCCGTGATCTCCGCGCCGATAAGGACTCCGCGGTGGCGTCTCTCCTCCAGATGTGTCATGATCAGGCGCTGCCAGTTCAGTGCCAGGTCGTTCACACTGCAGCGGCTCTCAAAGATCAGGCCGCTCCCCGGCTCTCCTGGCTCCAGCAGAAGGTGGACCTCCGCATAGTGCCTCAGAGGCTCAAAGTGGCCCACACCCTCCGCGGGCTCAGCGATCGTCTCCCTATAGACAATCCTGGGCTCCCCGAATTCCACACGCATGTCAAACCGCTGCCGGATCAGGCGCTGCAGGATTTCCCTCTGCACCTGCCCCATGACCTGGATAGTGATTTCCTTTTTTTCCTCATCATAAGACAGCCGCAGCATGGGATCCTCTTCCTCCAGGATCCTCAGCCTGCGGTAAGCCCCGTACAGGTCCTGATCCGGCGGAAGGAGCAGACGGCTCTGCATGACAGGCTGAAGCAGACGCTCGGTCCCCTCCTGGCCGGCCAGAGTGCCCAGTCCCATACCCGCATGGGTCCCTGATAGTCCGAGCACCGCGACAATAATCCCCGCAGGAGCTTCCTGCAGTGCGTCATAGCGGTCCCCTTTGTAAAAACGAAGCTGGCCGGCCTTTTCAGGCAGCCCCTTCTCGTCCGGGCTCTCCGGAATCTGCTGCCTTGGCACAAGCTTTCCGCCGGTAATCTTCATCCAGGTCAGCCTGGCCCCGCCCGGATCATGTGTGATCTTGTAGACCCTGGCGCCGAACTCAGTCCCGCGCGCAGGTTCCGGAGCAAGGGTATCGAGCATGACCAGCAGATCGTCCACGCCCTCCTCCCTGAGTGCGGAGCCAAAGCAGACCGGGAAAAGCCTGCGCGAGGCCACAAGCGCCGCCGCGTCCTCGAAGGTGATCTCCCCTCCCTCAAGGAAGCGCTCCATCAGTTCTTCGTCACAGACTGCGATCTCCTCCTGAATCCCGGCGGAAAAAACTGCCTGCCCGGCACTCTTTCGACCGTCGCTGCCATTTTGATTCCCGCCATTTTGATTCCCGCCATTTTGATTTCCGCCGTTTTGATCCCCGCAGATTTCCCCCTGCAGGTCCACACAGGCGCTTCCCAGTTCAGAGCGGATCTGCTCATAGACCGCCTCCCGGTCCGCCCCTGCCTGATCCATTTTGTTGACAAAAATAAAAGCCGGAACCCCGTAATGCTCCAACAATCTCCAAAGCGTGCGGACCTGCCCGGTGACTTTGTCCGCCGCGCTTATGATCAGAACCGCATAATCCAGCACCTGCAGCACACGTTCCATCTCAGTGGAAAAATCCACATGTCCGGGTGTGTCCACCAGGGTCCAGACCCGCTCCGCTCCTGCAAATGTCGTGAATGAAGCCTGTTTGGAAAAAATCGTGATCCCCCGATCCCGCTCCATGGAATTTGTATCCAGAAAAGCATCCCCGTGGTCGACCCTCCCCGCGCTGCGGATCGCCCCGGTGCGGTGGAGGATAGCCTCTGAGAGCGTCGTTTTCCCGGCATCTACATGGGCCAGAAGGCCGATGCACAAATATTCTTTTCTATTTTCATTTTTATTTTTATTTTTATCAGTCATAAATCGGACTCCCGGCTCTTATTTTCATTTTTATCAGGCCGTCTGTACCTTCCCCGGGCGGGCGGTCTGTTTTCCAGACTGTCTGTCTCCCGGTGCCATGTCGAAGCAGCTTCCCCGGGCGGGCGGCCTGTTTTTTCATTATAACGAAAAACCCGTCCAGTGTGAAGAATCCAAAACCCCTGAAACTATGGCTGAAACTATGGAGGTTAAATGAGGCTGAAACGAAAGCAGAGGCCGGAACAGAGACTGAAAGAAAGGCACATACGCAACAGCAGGTTGCTTGCCTAATAGCCTCGAAAGAAGCATACTATAGTTAAAGAATCACCTGCGAGTCTTATTAACCGAATGTAAAAAAATCTCTACCCGCTTTCGTAAAATTCAAGACTCGTCCGCGAGTCCTGCACGATGCAGAAGGACACTCAAACATGCCAAAAGCATTAAAGGAGCAATCATATGGAAACCAAAGATATACTTAAAAGCCTCAGGGAAAAGAAGGGACTTACACAAGATCAGCTGGCAGAGCGTGTGATGGTGACAAGACAGGCAGTAAGCCGGTGGGAAAACGGAGAGACCCAGCCCGGCACAGACACGCTGAAACTCCTGTCCGGAGAATTCGATGTATCGATCAACACGCTCCTGGGCAGTCCCAGGCAGCTTGTATGTCAGTGCTGCGGCATGCCCCTGAACGAGGACAGCATGATCAGTAAAGAAGCGGACGGCAGCTTTAACGAGGACTACTGCAAGTGGTGCTATAACGACGGAAGATTTGCATACGACTCCAAAGACTCTCTTCTGGATTTTCTGATCAGCCATATGCCCAATCCGGAAAAACTTCCGGACGATCAGAGACGCATGCAGTATGACGGATATCTTTCACAGCTGAAGCACTGGAAATAAAAAGATATAAAAGCAGGACTGCCGCCATCTCTTTGTCCCATATCAAAAAATCTGCCCGTGCCTGCCGCAAGGCTGACACGGGCTGTTTTTTTGTGTTTTATTCTTCATCGCGCAATACCCGTGACTTCAGTCGTGGGATACGCGCGCAAAAAGGGAAACTCGCTTCATCGTGGGTACAAT
>JBGUNJ010000188.1:0-4702 GCA_045117315.1 Lachnospiraceae bacterium
ATGAAGGAGAGCGGCGTTATCGACAAGACAGCCCTGGTCTACGGCCAGATGAACGAGCCCCCGGGAGCCCGTATGCGTGTCGGCCTCTCCGGACTGACCATGGCGGAGTACTTCCGTGACGTCAAGAACCAGGACGTGCTTCTGTTCATCGACAATATTTTCCGTTTCACACAGGCAGGTTCCGAGGTGTCCGCGCTTCTGGGCCGCATGCCTTCCGCCGTCGGTTACCAGCCCACGCTGGCAACGGACATGGGCGCTCTGCAGGAGAGGATCACTTCCACCAGGAAGGGCTCCATCACTTCTGTACAGGCGGTCTACGTCCCTGCGGACGACCTGACTGACCCTGCTCCCGCGACTACTTTCACCCATCTGGACGCGACCACCGTTCTGGCGCGTGAGATCGCATCCATGGGTATTTACCCCGCTGTGGACCCCCTGGATTCCACCAGCCGTATCCTCTCCCCCGAGATCGTCGGCGAGGAGCACTACGCAGTGGCCAGAGGAGTGCAGCAGGTTCTGCAGAGATATCGTGAACTGCAGGATATCATCGCCATCATGGGTATGGACGAACTCTCCGACGAGGACAAGCAGGCCGTCTTCCGTGCCAGAAAGATCCAGAACTACCTGTCCCAGAGTTTCTCTGTCGCAGAGCAGTTCACCGGCATCCCCGGCAAGTATGTTCCCCTCAAGGAGACCCTCCGCGGCTTCCGCATGATTCTCGACGGCGAGTGCGACGATCTTCCCGAGAGCGCATTCCTCTTCGTCGGCTCCATCGACGAGGCGTTTGAGAAGGCCAAAAACGCATAAGCAAGGAGGAGACTTCCCATGGCAAATACCTTCCATCTGAAGATAGTCACGGTGGACGGTCTCGCTTTCGAAGGGGACGTGCAGAAAGTGACCTTTCGTTCCACGCACGGCGATCTCGCGATCATGGCGCGGCATATCAACTACTGCACACCGATCGGCATGGGCACCGCCCGCGTCCTTCTGGAGGACGGGACGGAGCGAACCGCGGCCTGTATCGGCGGCATGTGTTCCATGATGGAAAATGAATGCCACCTGCTTCCCACCACCTGGGAGTGGAGCGAGGAAATTGACGTCGAGCGTGCTGAGGCCGCCAAAGAACGTGCCGAAGCAGTTCTCCGCGACACAAGGATCTCCGAGGAGACGAGGATCCGCACAGAGGCAAGACTCTACCGTGCGCTCGTCCGCCTCGGCAGCGCAAAACATTAAAAAAAGTAAGATCATCAGATACATTAATATCGAAGAGCCGGGAGAGTTTTTCTCCTGGCTCTTTTTTTATAATGGCGGCACTTTTTTTCATGATGATGGAGCTTTATTAATGATGACGGCACTTTTTATTATGGAGTCCCTTTCCTCTAAAATGTTCAGTGCCGCGCAGGGCTTTTTCCGCCTTGCGGCGGACGGGGCCGGCAGGGGGCAGAGGGCGGCATATGAACTGCATAGCAGTTCATATTGACGCCTCTGCCCTGTTTTATGACACGGCCTGCATAAGGTATTTTTCTGCCACTGCCCTGTTGAAATATTCATTTTGCATGGTGCGTGTTAACAACGTGTCTTAACGGTGTTGGAAACACAATGTCGAGTTGTTAAAATAAGAGATGACTGCGGCAGAGGAACCGTCTTCGCAAGAGATAGAGGATTTTTCAGATGTTGAGGAATTGCCCCATGTATAACGGAGCAGCCTGCGCGGGTTTTCCTGTTTATTGACATTCACCGGACAGAGTGTTATTCTCTCAATAGTATTTATTAGCACTTGACGTGGTAGAGTGCTAATGGAATGACCCTGTTGGCTGAAGGAGAGCTTTTCGGGAGGCATGATATGGAATTACCGGATCGGAAAATGAGAATATTGAAGGCAATCGTCCGGAATTATCTGGAGACGGGCGAGCCGGTCGGAAGCAGGACTATCTCCAAGCTCACGGATCTCAAACTCTCCAGCGCGACGATCCGAAATGAGATGGCAGACCTGGAGGAGATGGGCCTGATCACACAGCCTCACACCTCCGCTGGACGCATTCCGACAGATGCGGGCTACCGCCTCTATGTTGACGACATGCTCAGCAGCGAGCGCAGGGAACTGCAGGATGAGCGAAAAGAACTGCTGGATATGAGAGATCTTCTGGTCCAGAGACAGGACAGGCTGGAGATCATGCTGCAGAAGGTGGCCAAGACCCTGGCAGTCAGCACTAATTACGCTTCCATGATCTCCTCCCCGACGACGCGCAGCAGCAAGATCAAGTTCATCCAGCTCTCCCAGGTGGATCCCCATAACGTGCTCGCGGTCATAGTTATAGAAGGAAATCTGATCCGCAACAAGGTCATCCCCGTGGACGAGGAGCTCTCCGCCGAAAACATGCTCAAGCTCAACATGCTCCTGAACACCAATCTCTGCGGGCTGGCCGTGGAGGAGATCACCCTGGGGCTGATCGAGGGCATCAAGCGCAACGCCGGCATCCACACCGCGATCATCAATGACGTCATAGACGCGGCTGCGGAAATCGTCCGCAGTGAAGAGGAACTCAAGATCTATACCAGCGGCGCCAATAATATCTTCAAGTATCCCGAACTTGCCGATCATCAGCGGGCCAGCGAGATCATCAGCGATTTCGAGGAAAAACAGGCCCTGGGAAGTATCGTACAGGAGACCCTGGCTGCAGATGGACAAAAAGGAATACAGGTCTACATCGGCGACGAGATGCCAGTGGCCCGCATGCGGGACTGCAGCGTGGTCACCGCCACCTATGAACTGGGCGAAGGCATGAAGGGCACGATCGGCATCATCGGTCCCAAGCGCATGGACTACGACAAGGTCGTCAGTGTCCTGCAGACCATCATGAACCAGCTGGATGCCCTCTATAAACCCGGCAGCGGACTGCCTGACAAAAGCGGTTCCCCGGGAGATGGGCAGGAACCGGCGGCTGCTGCAAAACCCGACCAGCCCTTTACGATACCGGAGATCCGCATCCCGCAGATCAAGCGCATTGAGATCAAGGAAATGTAAGGAAACAGTAAAAAAGTAACTGTAAAAATAAGAAGACAGGAAAACCAGAGAACAGGAAAAGCACAGAGAAAAGCGGGAAATGCTTCTGTGCTTTTTTTCTTTATGACATGGCCTTTGTAATGTCGTTTCCGTCTTGCGGCGGACGCGGGGCTTTCGGGATATTGACATGCCTGTGCACAAGGTATTTTCCGCCCTGCGGCGGACGCGGGCCGGTCGGGAGGGCAGAGGGCAGCATATGAACTGCATAGCAGTTCATATTGACGCCTCTGCCCTGTTTTCACAGATTCTTTATAAATCATTTCACGAATTCTTTATAAATCCTTGTTGACATCCGTCCTTTTGGGTGCTATTCTCTCAAATGAAAGGTGTTAGCACTCGAAACGAGTGAGTGCTAACAAAGAATAAACGGAAAGGAAGCCGTATATCATGGAAGAAAAGACATTGGAAGAAATGCTGCAGGAGGAGACCCCTGTGACGGAAGAGGCTTCCGGAGAAATGGATGCCGGTCAGGCGCCGGATCCGGAGACAGCCAAAGAAACCGATGCAGAGGCAGGTCAGCCCCAGGCAGATCAGGAAAATACAGATGACACGCAGGACCAGCCTGCTGACGAATCCGATGAGGAGGAGACAGGAGACGAGGCCGGCGATGAAGGAAACGACGAGAAGAAAGGCTTTTTCAGCAGACGGAAAAAAGGCGATAAAGAGAAGGCGGCCCTGAAGGAAAAAATCGAAGGTCTTGAGGACCGGGTGAAGCGCCAGATGGCTGAGTTCGACAATTTCCGCAAGCGCACCGAAAAGGAAAAACAGCAGATGTTTTCAATGGGTGAGCGCAGCGTCATCGAGAAGATGCTCCCCATCGTCGATAACTTCGAGCGCGGGCTCGCCGCGATCCCTGCTGAGGAGAAGGAAGGCCCCGTGGCCAGCGGCATGGAGATGGTTTACCGCCAGCTGCTGAAGCAGCTCGAGGACCTTGGAGTCACACCGATCGAGGCGGTCGGCAAGGAATTTGACCCGGCTTTCCACAACGCGGTCATGCAGGTGGAGAGCGACGAGTACGAATCCGGAACAGTGGCCCAGGAATTCCAGAAGGGCTATAAGTACCACGACACAGTCATCCGCTACAGTATGGTGGGCGTCGTGCAGTAGAACTTCCCGGAACCATATTTTTGATCGCAAAAATCGTATTATAAAGGAATCATCTTCGGACGGATTTATCTGTTGATCATAAAACAGATCCGCCGCAGGAAACAGGTGAAAATAATCGCGGCAACGCCGCGCTGACGATATACAGTACGTAAAAGAATAAGTCAAGTATAGAAAGAAGCAATAACTGTCAACCGGAATAACAGACAATGCCGCAATGAACAAGTCGTCGCAGACAAAGCCGCGGCAGGTAAAGTTATAACGGAAGAAATCGCAGATTATCGAATTTTTCGTAGAAATAAGGAGGAGAATTATGAGCAAGATTATTGGTATCGATCTGGGAACCACAAACAGCTGCGTAGCAGTCATGGAGGGCGGCAAGCCCACAGTTATCGCGAACGCTGAAGGCGCAAGAACCACACCTTCCATCGTCGCATTTACAAAGAACAATGAGCGTCTGGTCGGCGAGCCCGCAAAGCGTCAGGCCGTCACCAACGCCGACAATACCATCTCTTCCATCAAGAGAGACATGGG
>JBGUNJ010000189.1:0-3318 GCA_045117315.1 Lachnospiraceae bacterium
CGGCCTGCGCGCCTGCGTCCCCGCGAAGATGACGTCCTGCATGGAAGACCCGCGCAGCTGCTTGACTCTCTGCTCACCCAGCACCCATCTGACCGCGTCCGCGACATTGCTCTTTCCGCTGCCGTTGGGACCTACGATTCCCGTGATGCCGTTATGAAATTCAAATTTAATTTTGTTTGCAAAGGACTTGAATCCCTGAATCTCTATACTTTTTAAATACAAATCCGCTCTCTTCAACGGGGCTGTCCGCAAGTCCGGACGGCATGGTGCAGGACGGGCATTCCCGTCCCGGGCCGCCCGGAACAGCCTCCGGGTTTTCCTCTAAAATAATGTTGTAAAAAGACTGACTCTTAATAAGGCAGAGACGGCCACGCCGCGTTCTGCCCCCCCTGACCGGGCAATATCCGCCGCAAAGCGGAAAAAACATTACACTGGCCGTGTCATAAATAATACCGGATTATCAGCTGCAGGCCTCCCGGCTGTATCAGCCCATGTGCGTCATTCTGGAACCTCTCAGCGCCGCATAGGCCGCCTGCTGCTCAGCCGCCTTCTTGGATCTGCCCTCTCCGATGCCGCAGTTCTCTCCGTTGACGAGAGCCGCTACCCGGAAGGTCTTGCAATGTCCGGGGCCGCTCTCATCCAGCAGCTCATACCGGACTTCGGATCCTTCTCTCTGAGCCCGCTCCTGCAGGATGGATTTGGCGTCGTAAAAAAGCTTTTTATCCTCAAGATCTGACAGGATATAGTTCAGAATAAATTTCCTGGGTACTTCAATATCTTTGCTGTCAAGGTACATCGCCCCGATCAGGGCTTCCATGACATCGGAGATGATGGAGTCCTTCTCCCGGCCTCCGCTGGCTTCCTCGCCCCTGCCCAGTCGTATGAATGCGCCCAGGGACAAATCCCGGGCGCAATAAGCCAGAGCAGGCTCGCAGACCAGCGAAGCCCTCAGTTTCGTAAGCTCGCCTTCCTTTTTCTCCGGATAAGTCCGGAAAAGGAATTCGCTGGAGATCATCTCCAGGACAGCATCCCCCAGAAACTCGATCCTCTCATAATCCTTATAGGTCTGTATCTTCTGTTCATTGGCAAAGGAGGTATGGGTCAGGGCACATTCCAGCAGATATCTGTCCTCGAATCTGTATCCGATCCTGTCCTCCAGTATTTTAAGTGAATCATCTGTCATGTATGCAGTCATGACCTCCGTTTAAATTGTACGGCGGTGTATGTAAAAGCAGAAAAAGCCCCTCAGCACACCCCGCGTTTCATGTGGGTCTGTACTGTAGCAGTCAGTCATCACTGTACTCTTCGGCCGCGTTCTTGATCAGCTCAAGTGCCTGTCCCACCGTAGTCACCTGGGACGCGACTTCCGTGTCCACAGTCACATCGAATTCCTCTTCGATTCCCATGATGATCTGAGCGACATCCAGAGAATCCGCACCCAGGTCATCCACAAAAGTAGTATCTGGAGTAATATCATCTTCTTCGACACCAAGCACGTCAACGATGATCGAACATAATTTTTTGAATTCCATATCCATACTTTTCCCCCTCCTGAATACAATTAGAATTTATGATTAAAGCACTGTGAGAGCGCAGAATGCACAAAGCGGTGAGCAGGTTTTATCATTTGAGTCTGTGAGCCATACCCATACATTTTGGTGAACGTCTGATCATAGCCGCAGTCAGAACGAATATGATAAAACCGGCTGCCCCCTTCCTTTCCCCCGGAACAGGACTTAAGCGGTCATTTCTCCGCCGGATCCGCCTGTTTTCCCGGTCTTCAGGACTCCTCCTCAGCCTTTTTGGGCTGACCAAGTCCCATGCTCTCGATAAACTGTCCGTTGATGTTTTTCTTCTTGAAAAGGATGCACTGCTCGATCGCGTTCTTGATCTCGACCGCCTCGGAATTGCCGTGTGTCTTGACCACGAGTCCTCTCAGGCCCAGCATGGGCGCTCCGCCGTAGCTGGTGATATCGAAATCCTTCAGAAGGCCCTTGAGCGCGGGCTTGATCATCAGCGCTCCGATCTTTGACCGCAGTGTGGACATCAGAGCCTCCTTGATCTTGTGCAGCAGCATGGAGGCAAGTCCTTCATAGAGTTTGAGGATCACGTTTCCGACGAAAGCATCGCAGACAACGACATCCGCGTCTCCGGCGGGAATATCTCTCGCCTCGATATTTCCTATAAAATTGATGCCCTCACACTCTTTGAGAAGAGGATAGACTTCCTTGACCAGGGCATTTCCCTTCTCTTCTTCCGCGCCGACATTGACCAGGGCAACCCTGGGATTCTCAATACCCGCCATGTTGCGCATATAGATAGAACCCATCTGGGCAAACTGGACCAGCTGAGAGGGACGGGCATCCATATTGGCTCCGCAGTCCACCAGAAGGACGGGACCTTTTGCGGTGGGCATGATGGGAGCGAGCGGCGGCCGCTCAATGCCGCGGATCCGGCCGACCAGAAGCTGGCCGCCGGCAAGCGTCGCGCCTGAACTTCCCGCTGTCACGAAAGCATCGCATGTGCCTTCCTTGACCAGACGCAGTCCCCTGACAATGGAGGAATCCTTCTTTTTGCGGATCGCGTTGACGGGAGGCTCTGCCATCTCGATCACTTCACGCGCATCCAGTATTTCAAGCCTGTCCTCAGGATAATTATATTTTGCAAGTTCCTCCCGGATCACTTCCTCTTTTCCAACCAGAGTGATGTGGAGATTCTTCCTGGCTTCAAGCGCCTGGACAGCGCCTTTGACAGGCTCGGCCGGCGCCAGATCTCCGCCCATGGCATCCACTGCCACTCTAACAAATTTCTTTCCCATATATCAATTAACCTCTTATTATATCTGGACCCGCAGCGGGTCCGAACGGTTATTATTTACAATAAATATACTATTCCATGCCCTATATTGCAAGCAGGGATGTATGCTGCCACGATCCTGCACCGCGCAAAAAAAGCCTCTCCCCGCCGTAGGCGGTGAGAGGCCTGCCATAACAAATCTGTGTTTCCGGTCAGAACCAGCTGCATAAACTCACCCGTCAGAAACTAGTTCCACCGGGAATCCCCGAAGCCTTACGGCTGGAGGGAACTCTTGCTTTATGCTCAGTCTTCGACCTGGATGATCTCCTTCTTGTTGTAGGAGCCGCACTTCGCGCATACTCTGTGGGGAACCATAAGGGCGCCGCACTTGCTGCACTTTACCAGAGTGGGAGCGGACATCTTCCAGTTTGCTCTCCTTTTGTCTCTGTGGCTTTTCGAAGATTTATTTTTAGGGCAGATCGACATGATTAACACCTCCTTCTTTCAAAGAATCGCACGAAG
>JBGUNJ010000190.1:0-26399 GCA_045117315.1 Lachnospiraceae bacterium
GTCGTTCAGCTTTTTTCGCAGAGTTGTACTAAATCTCGCTTATGCTCAGAACGGATCGGACCAAACTCGTCTCCCGTGTTGAAGACACGGGAGACTCAGACAGGTGGTCCTAAAATGCCCAGCCGTGAGGGCTGTGCATTTTATCCGTTCTTCCCAATAAGCTTCGATAAGTACAACTGACTGCTCAAAAAATTCACTCCGCCAGGAGGTATAACCTGAAGGCTCCAATTTCCTGCCGGGCTGTGGGACGGATTTATTCCAACACTCACGTAAAATTCTGCCGGTAGTTGAAGGAGGCTGATTTGGGCACAGATTATGAAACTGTTAAAAATGCCATCGAGCGTTTTTTAAATCTTTCCCATTTTATCGACGGGGTTGACAATCAGGGGCGAGGAATGCACCTCTCTGGCGAGTGAATAGGGAGGAATCTTAGATGTACTTGCCGGAAAAAGGGCAGAGAGAGGGTAAAACGCACAGCCCTCACGGCTGGGCGTTTTAGGCGTCCGTGTCTGAGCCTTCCGTGTCTTCAACACGGAAGGCGAGTTAAAGCCGGCCCTCTTGACGCCTTTTTCCGGCTTAGTACATCTTGATGACGGACTCCTGAACGAGCAGAGAGGTGCATCCGCAGACCCGTCCCGCCTCGACATCCGCCTCGACAAACCTGCATTCGTATCTGATACAAAAAGAAAAACGCCTGAACAGACGGCATCTGCCGTCTTTTCAAGCGCCTTTGCTTTAAAACCTATGAAAATATAAAATAATTCTGCTGTCCAGTCTATTGTTACAAAGCCTGGCAAAAACGGATTACAGGCCCTTGCCCAGGGCTTCTGCCTTGGCGAGGGCTGCCTCGCTCTTGTTATCCTCGCCGTTTACCGCGAGAATGCCGGCATCCTCTGCGCCGAACATAGCGAGCATGCATTTATACTGGGCTTCGATTCCGGCGGTGACACCCGGGGAAGCGGAACTCAGGATCAGGGCATACTTTGCGGCTTTTGCGGGCTTCATGCCTGCATAGAAACGGGAGATTGTGCTCTCCATCTGTCCGGCAGGCGTCCGGTAAGATTTTTATCATCTCCGCTCATAAAGATAAGCTTCTGAGACGATTATAAAAAAGGATAATAATTGGTGTCAATGTCGCCCGGTCAGTTATTAATGGTTAGTTTTTACCGCTTGTACAGACAGCATGATTCCGTTTTTTTCAAGCTCTCTCAGCATCATCCAAATGCAATTTTCCTTCCTGCAGATCCGCAGTCTCCGGCGCTTTCACCGGCGAATGAAATCCAGAAATCTGTCAAACAGGTAGGCGCTGTCCTGGGGGCCCGGCGCGCTTTCGGGATGGTACTGTACTCCGAAAGCTCTGTCCCGGGCGCACTCCACTCCTTCGATCGTTCCGTCCAGAAGATTGATATGAGTGACTGCAAGGGGGGTATCTGCCAGGCTCTCCTCTTCGATGGCATAGGAATGGTTCTGGGAAGTGATCTCGATTTTTCCTGTCAGAAGATTCTTTACAGGATGATTGCCGCCGCGGTGGCCGAATTTGAGCTTGTATGTGCGGGCGCCGTAGGCCAGGGACAGGATCTGGTGACCCAGGCAGATTCCGAAGATCGGGAAGCTTCCGATCAGGGAGCGGACAGCCGCGATGGTCTGAGGGACATCTGTGGGGTCGCCCGGTCCGTTGGACAAAAGTATCCCGTCGGGCTGCAGTGCCCGGATCCTGTCAGCAGGCGTATTCCAGGGCAGTACCGTCACATGGCAGCCCCTGCGGTTGAGGGAGCGGACGATATTGCGTTTCATCCCACAGTCTACAGCGGCAATGCGAAGAGGCCTTCCGGAGGCAGAAGATACCGGACTTAAGGGATCTGCTGCTATAAGGGAGGATTCTGCAGTCCAGTGGTCCCTGCAGCTGACCCGGGAGACGGCATTGGTCGGAAGTATTGTATGGTGCAGGAGCGCAAGCCCTTCTGCAAGCGGCGTATCCGCATCCGTAATCAGGGCTTTTCTCGTTCCGTAGTCCCGGATGGACCGGGTCAGGGCACGGGTATCCACGCCGCTGATCCCGGGGATTCCATCTTCCTCCATCACCTCCCCCAGTGTCTTCACACTGCGGAAATTGGATGGCTCATCATTATATTCGCGCACGATCAGGGCTCCGATCGAAGGTGTAATGGATTCATAGTCCTCTGCCGCCATACCGTAATTGCCGATCAGCGGGTAAGTCATAACGACCGCCTGGTCCGTGTAGGACAGATCAGATAAAATCTCCTGGTAGCCTGCCATGGAAGTGTTGAAAACAATCTCGCATACCCTGTCTTCAGAGGAGCCGAAGGCATATCCGTAAAATTCCCTTCCGTCCTCCAGGATGATCTTTCGCTTTTTCTTTTCTTTCATGATAATCTCCATGCCATGAACTTTGTGCCGGACAGCGCATGCCGGCACCTCCGTTTTCATCAGATTAAAATCAGATCCCGCTGGCGCCGTAGTTGGACAGGACGCTGGCGGAGGGGTCGTTGACGTCACAGCCCTTCCAGCTTTTGTTGGGCATCCAGAAGTCATCCACCATCTGCGCCTGGCCGGGGTAGTATTTTTCAAAAATCTCGCGGTAGAGAAGGGATTCTTTGGTAAAGGGCATGGCGTGGGTATATTTTTGACGTCTCGTCTCGTATTCCTCATCGGTATAGAGAGTTTCGGCGTAGTCCATGAGGTCACGGCGCATGGAGTGGCCGACAGCGTCGGAGAAAGCTGCCTTCTCACGCATGAGGATCTCATAGGGGATCAGATCGTCCTTGTCAAAAGCATGGCGCAGCAGGTATTTTCCGATGCCGTATTTGTTCAGTTTCTTTTCGGGGTCGATGGACATGCAGTAGGACAGAAAGTCCAGGTCTCCGAAAGGAACTCGGGCCTCCAGGGAATGGACGCTGATACAGCGGTCTGCGCGCAGGACGTCGTACATGTGGATCTCGCGGATCCTCTTCTCCGATTCTTCCTGAAAAGCTGCTGCGTCAGGGGCAAAGTCCGTATATTTATAACCGAAGATTTCATCGGAGATCTCGCCGGTCAGGATGACACGGATGTCAGTGTTTTCATGAATCCATTTGCAGACCAGATACATGCCGATCGAAGCGCGGACGGTCGTGATGTCCCATGTCCCCAGGGCGTGGATGACAGGCTCCAGGGCGGCGATCACATCGTCCCTCGTCATGATCACTTCGTGGTGGTCGCTTCCGATATAGTCCGCCACTTTGCGGGCATATTTGAGGTCAATGGCGTCCAGATCCATACCTATGGAAAAAGTCTGAAGCGGCTTGCCCAACAGCTTCGCTGCAGCTCCGCAGACAAGTGAGGAATCGAGTCCGCCGGACAGGAGAAATCCCACCGGAGCATCCGCGTCCAGTCGCTTCTCAATGCCCGCCAGAAGCTTTTCCCGGATCCTGACGGAAATCGTGTCCAAATCGTCTGTGGACACCCGGTCCGCTTTCCAGATCCGGTGGTATTCATGAAGCTCCAGGTGCTGGGTCGGGCAGGTTTCTGTATGCCTGTGCCGTTTGCTGCCTGAGTGGTCTTTTTTTTCCGCGGCTGCATGAGAGACTTCTCTGCCGGCCGATGCAGGGGCTTCCTTTCGCGCGGCTGCATCGATCACGGCATAATGTCCGGGTGGAAAGGGCATGATCCGGGAACAGACTCCGACCAGGCTTTTGGGTTCTGATGAAAATACCCTGGTACCGCTCTCATCCAGTCCGTAATAGAGAGGGCGGATTCCGACCGGATCTCTGGCCGCAATGTATTTCTGTGACTGCCCATCGTAGAGTACAAGAGCAAACTCCGCATCGAGCAGGCGGAACATTTCCGTTCCGAATTCCCTGTACATGGGCAGCAGGATCTCGCAGTCCGAATCACTTTTGAAAGAATATCCTCTTTTTTTCAGGGCCTCCCTCATTTTGCGGAAACCGTACAATTCCCCGTTGCAGACTACAGCATTGCCATTGAGGACAAAGGGCTGCATACCTTCCGGTGTGAGACCCATGATGGAAAGGCGGTTGAATCCCAGATAACCGTTTTCGGTCTTCATAATCCGGGTATCATCCGGTCCCCTCGAAATAGTCCTGGCAAGCATTTCCGAAACAATCTGCAGTTCTGCCTGCCCGCTGCAGTAAGCAAGAATGGAACACATAATAACCTCCGATTTCCATATGCAAAAGAGGGAGGCGGTTTTGCCGCCCTCTGCCTCCGGCCGGCCAGTGTCCGCGTCAAGGCGGAAAACACACATTATACGGGCCGTGTTATAAGAAAAAAGGCGCCTGAAGAGACGGACTGTGCCGTCGCTTCAAGCGCCTTTGCTTTACGTTTTATTATTATACCCGACAGAAGCAGTATGTCAATCAATTTTTGTATACAATTATACAGTTTCAGCGTAATCTTTCCGCGTACCGTTTTTTTTGACCTTCCCTTGTCGGCATACCTTTTTTCGGCCTGCCAATTTTTGGCATGCCTATGCCAACATATCTTTTTCCGACCTGACAATTGTCGGCATACCTTTTTCGACATGCCTTTCCCGATCCACCTTTTTTTGACAAGACCATACAGCAGTCAGATCCTTTTCAGGACTGTATCATGAGCCAGGTTTTCAAAGCTGTCCTGCAGAGGCTGCAGGGAGCAGGTCCCGTATTTTCGTCTGAGTGCCGTCTCCAGGAGGATGTCGGCAAAGGCAGGATTTTTGGGCAGGACGGGGCCATGGCTGTAAGTGCAGAAGGCGTTGCGATAGCGGACCCCCTCGGTCCTGTCCTTTCCGTTATTTCCAAATCCTTTCAACACCTTTCCCAGCGGGCGGACGCCGCTCCCCAGCCAGGTACGGCCGCTGTGGTTTTCAAAGCCGACGACTGTGCTTTTACCGGAGTGGTCCCCCAGCCGGAAGGCATAGTTCCCGATCATCCTCTTTTTTCCTCCGACTGTGTAAAAATCGATCGCGCCCAGAAACTGGCATTTTTCACCATCCGCTGTCTCGTAATAGTGCCCCATCATCTGATAACCGCCGCAGATGCAGAGAAAGGTACGCCCGTCTTCGAGTGCCGACCGTATCTCCGGGCCTTTTTTTGTGCGCAGATCCTCCAGCAGGATCTCCTGGTCGAAATCCTGTCCTCCGCCTATGAAAAAAAGGTCATAGCCTGTCAGGTTTTTGTGCTCTCCCAGCTTTACATAGTCCACCCTGCAGTCGATGCCGCGCCATTCCAGGCGTCTCTGAAGACAGAGAATATTGCCCCTGTCGCCATAGAGGTTGAGGACATCCGGATAAAGATGACAGATATTGAGTTCCATGATTCTATCCTTTCCAGAATGAGGCTTTTCCTGCCGCCTTTCGCAGGGCGTCCCTAAGGGGCAGCATGGTCGTGTAGTTGGGCAGAATGAATACCGGTACCTGACTGTTATAGATTTGGTCAAGCAGCTTTTTTAAATCTTTTTCCGGGACTCTTCGTATACATCTTTCCGGGATCCCCGCGTATTTCAGCCTGAGCTGCAGGTCTTCCGCCCGCCTTCCCCAGACAAGGATACGGCGGATATTGCCGCAGCCGCAGAGTTTTTCGTAATCCACATCCCAGATCCAGGAAATATCGTGTCCGTCGGCGTCCAGGTCATTGAGGCAAAGGACAACGGTAAAAGGGTCCTTTAAGGAGCACAGATAATCCAGCGCCTGGTTACAGCCGGCAGGGTTTTTCACAAGGATCATCTGAATGGAGACCCCCCGGATTGAAAAGTGTTCCATGCGGCCGAAACTGCTCCGGGCATGCGCCAGTCCTTCCAGAATCTCCTGCACGGGAAGTCCCGCCGCCGTATAGGCCGCGACGGAGGCTGCCGCATTGTAGATGTTATAGACCGCGGGAAGGGCGATTCTGACAGAGATTTCCCGGCAGGCATCTTCCCTCGGGGCAGATTCTCTTCCCGGAATGCGAATGTGTACCCGGGAGCCGCCGGTATCGATCCCGTCGACGGATGTCACTGCCACATCCGGCACCGGGCGGGCATAGCCGCAGGAAGGGCATCGGAAATCTCCCAGATGGGCGTAGGTGTGATACCGATATGTATACTCCGTTCCGCAGCGGATGCAGTACCGCGCGTCACTGATTCTATCAGGAGAATCCGTTTTTCGACTTTGTTCAGATTTCTCCCTTTGCTCAGGATCCTCCCTTTGTTTAAGGTTCAGGGCGTCCTGTTTTTCCATTTCTGTACCGTTTCTTTCCTGTAATGAGTTTTTTTCAGAATTAAAGGCATTCTGTTTTTCCTGTTCTGTCACGTACCCTGCCTGCAATGCATTTTCTGTCACAGGGGATGAGTTCAGTTTTTTCAAAGCTGCGGTCTGCTCCATGCCGAACCAGACCACGGGATTGGGTACATCCAGAGCCAGGGAGGCAGTGAGGGAGTCGTCCGCGTTCAGACACAGGACAGCCTCGGGCACCAGCCGGATTCCCTCCCGGACCGCTTCGAGTGTGTGCATGACTTCTCCATAGCGGTCAAGCTGGTCCCGGAACAGATTGGTCACCACGATGACACGGGGATGCAGCAGTGGGGCTGCATGACGCAGCGCTCCCTCATCGCACTCAATGACCGCATACAGACCGGAGTTATCGTCTCCGGGATGATCCGTCCATTTTCGTTCCCGTATTGTACGCCCCCGCAGCGGCCGTCCCTGCAAGTCCGCCGCTGCCGCAAACTCCGCAGTCACACCGGACAGGAGATTGGCACCGGACCGGTTACAGAGGGGAAATCTTCCGGCTTCTTCCATCGCGTGCGCCAGCATTCCGGCAGTTGTTGTCTTTCCATTGGTCCCTGTAACCAGAATGGTCTCCACTCCTTCTGACGTAATGGCTAAGATATCTTTCCTGAACCACATTGCCAGTCTCCCGGGGAGAGAGGTTCCTCCCCGGTTCAATCCGCGAAGTATTGCGCGGGCTGCCCTGCAGGCAGTAACTGCTGCAGCTGTCTGCAGTGAATCTTTTACTGACATAGACATATCTGTGTTCATACCTCCTGAAACAGGACAGAGGCGGTCCTGCCGCCCTCTGCCAGCCGCCGGCCTGTCCCTTTCCGCCGCAAGGCACACTCATTTTACTGCGCACACCGCAAAGCGGAAAAAACATTGCACGGGCCGTGTCATAAAAAAAGCGGCAAAGGCAGTGAGAGTCCCTCTCACGGCGCCTTTGCCGCGTCAAATCTAAACATTATTGATAATTGTAATAATCATCCTGTGATTTGTAAAGATGAATTATTTATATGAAAAACCGGCTGCTGCATCAGCGATCCAGCCGGCATTCACAGCGGTTCGATAAATCGGATCTTTTGGATACTCTTCGATGATTCATATCGGATACTGTCCGCAGTATATGCAGTCAATGTACCCTGTGCCATTTTTTTATACTTGCTTATCTGCTTAAAACTACTGTATCCTGATTTCTTTTGTGTTGAAATAATATAGTATTTTTCACGATCTGACGGCAGAAACTTATAGTGCCGCAGAATTCCCCGGATCTTTTTTTCTTCTTTATTACGGATTCCGGTCATATTATGGCCAGGAAGAGGAATGCAGCCTCTTCCGGGATGGAAGATCACATATTTGTCCATTCTCAGATTCGCGCCTGCCGTCCTGTTGCGCATGCCTCCGAAAACATCTCCTGTTTCGCTGTTCCAGGAGTAACTGGAATCGTCGTCAAAGAATATATAGTCTTCCATAAAATCATCGTCGTCATGTCTGCCGTCCATAAGCGGATAGGATGGGTACATATCGGCCATAACGGCTCTGTAAGCTCCCAGATCACGGCTTTCCATTTTAGCGATCAGTTCCGGGACTGATGACCCTTCCATGTTCTCCCAGGACAGGAACTCATCCGCATCAAGCCGCAAATACCATTTGTCAGTTCCCGAATACTGTAAAGCCTGCAGCAGCCAGCCCGCCATTTTGTCGTATTCGTAGGGATAGGGGGCAGTAAAGAGTGTCACGTCCTCCTGTCTGCGCAGATATTCCAGTGTTCCATCCGTAGAACCGTTATCAATAAAAACAAAGTGTCTGATGCCCAGTTCCCTGTAATAGGGAATGAATTTTTTCATGTACACCAGACTGTTTTTCAGCACACAAAGTACAACAGGCCCTGCTCCGGCGTTTTCCGCCTGCGCATTTTTCTGTAAGATGATCTGATCTCCCAGAAATCTTTTCAACATTTTGTATGTATGAATTGACGGGCTTTCCTCTGCTGCCGTATAGAGAAGTTTTTTCCACTCCTGATCAACTTTTCCCCGTCTGTATCCCTGAGAAGACATTCCCTTCATGGCAAGGACACACAGACGTTGATACAGTCTGTACAATATTTTTTTCATTTTTCCCTTCATTTTCGTGTCCGCCTGAGTATATCCAGAACATCTTCGCCATAAAAAAGAATATTGACCGCGGTCGTAACGACTGCGGCGGTCATGAACACGGTTATGCCGCATAGAAACCATTTA
The DNA here is from genome assembly GCA_045117315.1 of Lachnospiraceae bacterium. GTDB lineage: Bacteria > Bacillota > Clostridia > Lachnospirales > Lachnospiraceae > CAG-791. The sequence goes on from JBGUNJ010000190.1 coordinate 8,485, forward strand.
TAATAGCTTTCCGCCCCGATCAGTTTCACCAGATGGTTTCCGGCAAAGACAATGGCGGCAAATGTCAGCCCGTTCAGGACATTTCTTTTGAAATACAGCAGACCGTTTCTATGAATAATGTGCCTTGATATATACTTTTAACCCCAGAATCTCTTTTAAATTATTTTTCATTTTGTGCATGTGGTAGAGGAGATAATACTGATTTTTCTCCAGCATCATGTAATCCAGGCGGTGCTTAATACTTCTGATCGATGAGGGGCTGACTCTTTTTTCGGCCTCCTTAAATAAGGGAAAGCCGCGGAAATGACTGCAGTTCTCCCTGAAACTCTGATAACTGTCGATAACCCAGACGAATGAATCCATGAATCCCATCAGCCCGTCTATATATCTTGTGAAAAAACACTGCATAGTCTCGTCGGAAACATTCATTTGCTTCAGGTTTTCAAATACAGCAGTCCGGACGACTTCATAGTCATCAAAGTATCGCAGCCTGAAATTTCTCCCTCTCCCGGAGACGCTCATCCTGTAATTTACAAATACATCGTCCAGATATAAAATCGTTGAGGCATTTCGGATCAGGGGGACAGACTGCAGGAAATCCTCTCCCCTTTTATCTCCAAAACCGCTGTAGTCCGCATCGACATCTATGATCGTTCTCCTGACGCACTTGGTCCACATCATATTCAGTCTTGATGATGAGACAAGCTCTTTTATGAAGCGTTCCTTATTCCCGGCTGTGAATAAGGTTCTGTCGGGAAAAATACCCCGGTCCTCATGTTTACGTTTCCCCTGATCCGATACGATCCTGAACCTGTAGCAGATCATGTCGACATCTCTTTTGCATATCTCAGCATGAAGTGCTGACAGAATTCCCGGATCCCAGAAGTCATCGGAATCGAGGAAGAGAATGTATTCCCCGGAAGCCCTTTTTATAGAATAGCGCCTTGTCTGCAGAAGTCCTTCGTTCTTTTTTTCAAAATATTTTATCCGCCCGTCCCGCTGTGCATATTCCCTGCATATGGAGCCGCTGGAATCCGTCGAACCATCATTGACCAGAATGACTTCAAAATCCCGGAAGTCCTGAGTCAATACAGAGTCCAGGCATTGTCGCAAATACTGTTCTACATTATAAACCGGAATCAAGATACTAAATAGCATTGCCTTTTTCTGCAGCCCTCTTAAAAAGCTTTAAATACTTTCCTGTTACACGTTTATTGTCATATGGCGCCAGATCCACTCCTTCAGGAATGAGATCTCCCGGATCCAGAGCCAGCAGGTTTTTGAGTTTTCCCGCCAGTTCTTCAGCATCTTCCGGCCGGAAGAAAAAGCTGTCCGGTCCGTTTTTAAAAAACTGCCTGTGTCCCTCAATATCGGACATCAGCGGATAACATCCGGCAGCCACTGCCTCCAGCACAGACATGGGACAGTTTTCAAAGCGGCTGGCCGTGATATATACTGCCGCCTTCTTCAGGTAACTGATCTGCTCAGGTGTGCCGTTATCGATCCATCCCCTGAAGCAGACCCTGGTCCCGATCCCGAGATTCCGGACCAGCTGCTCCAGTTCTTTCCTGTAAGGCCCGTCCCCGAGAACATCGACCTGCCAGCCCTGCCACTGATCGTCCCGGATCAGGGCAGCCGCCTTCAGGATCGTCTGAACATTTTTAAACTCCTGCAGGCGGCCCATGACGAGGACCCGCTTTTCTTTCCTTTCCCCGGCCGGATCGTAGTTCTTTCTGTTCAGGCCGTTCGGTATCAGGATATAGCGCCTGCTGTGACAGACACGATCCATGAGCCTGATCAGGTGCTCCGAAGGTGCCGTTGTCGCAAAGGCTCCTCTGACGATCCTTATCCAGGCGGGACGCAGGATCCTGTGCATCACTCTCAATGAAATTTTTCTGTTGTGGCCCTCCACATCACTGCCGTGGGCTGTGAGGACATAGGAGATTCCGTAGTTCTTTTTTAACCACAAAGCGATCAGACCGGTCGGAACCACAAAATGAACATGGCAGATATCAAAGGCCTGTGTCTTCAGATGTGTCCGCAGGAATTTCTCCGCATTATGGATGTAGGTCAGCTGTTCCGGAGGCGAACAGGAATGTTCATGCCGCCGCAGGCATTCCAGTCTGTAGATCTCTACCCCGTTCTGCACTTCATACTCCGGCAGCCCTTTAAAGCCCATGGTCACGACCGTCACCTGATGTCCCTGCTCTGCCATTTCCGAAGCCAGGTCGCGGCAGACCGGAGCTGCACCGGCCCCCAGGGGAGGGTATTCATAATTCAGTACCAGAATCTTCATTTGTATCTCACCTGCCATTGTAAAGATGTTGGGGAAGTAAATCCGTATCGTCAATATTCACAAGCACCCTGGACACGCTATGTTACAGTTCAGGCCCTGCTGAAAACAATGCGCCTTTTGTGCATCACTGCTTCGTCGGGACGGTCCCGCTCCGTGAAAAACGCAGCGGATACTACGGCGTTTTTCACGGCCCTCCTATACAGCGATGCACAAAAGGCGTCCCCAAAATCAGGGGGATCTGAACCACGTTATTCCTCAATCACCTCGATCCACTGTCTGCAGATCGTCTCTATGTCCAGCTGTTCTGCGCGTTTCAGGGCAGCTGCCCGATATCGGGCATTCAGTTCCTGGTCCGTAAGGATCCGGCGGATCGCTTCAGCCATCAGTCTTTCCTCTTTTTTGAGTGGTTCAGCAGCACCGCAAAAATCGCCGTCGCAGACGGGGACCAGCATGCCATATTGTGCCTGGTCGATTCTGTCATGGACTTTTTTATGAAAATCCGTATCTGGAGCCAGTATTTCGCGGGCTCCTGTCTCATGGTCTGTAGAGACAATCGCTGCGCCGCATGCGAGGGCTTCAGCGATGGCATTGCTGAAGCCTTCATAAAGAGACGGAAATACTACGGCATCCGCTTTAGCCATATATTGATGAGGGTTTTTGACGAACCCCGGCAAGATCACTTCGTTCTCCATTTCCGCCTGGGAAATCAGCTTCTGAAGTCTGTCCCTCAGGTCCCCCTCACCCAGGATCATCAGTTTGACAGGCAGACCGTCATCCTTCAGTTTCCTGACTGCCCTGATCAGATGCCAATGTCCTTTTTGTCTTGACAGTCTTCCCACAGAAACGATCAGTTTCTCATCTTTTCCGGAAGCAGCACCTGGGAGAGGGATCATAGTATTTTCTAAAGTATTTTCTTTTATTCCGTCCAGATCGATCCCATTATAGATCGCGGCACTTTTTTCAGGCGCCAGACCGCAGCAGCTTATCAGCTCTTCCGCTATTTCTTTTGAACAGGCGACTGTTTTATCCGCTCTCTTAAAGCAGAACGGAAAAATATAATTCACAACGATCCAGTGCCTGCGGCTGCTGGCTCTGCTGTTTTTCACTGAGTTATGCACTGACAGGATGGTTTTGGTCCCGGCTGTCCTGCTGAGCACATTTGCCAGATTAGTCATCTCTGAAAAAGAAAGGACAGCCATATAGTGCCGTTTCTTTTTGAGTCTTTTCAGCACCCGTGTCCGTCTGATCAGGGCCTTGACCAGGTAGGCAGGATCCATCCATTTTTTATCCGCCGGCATGCGGAGGGAGAAGACGCGGCCCCGGTGGGGATACTGTAAGTGAACATCATCATTTACAATAATATCTACTGAATATCTTTCTGAAAGCAGCCGGCTCAGGTTGGCTGCTGTTTTTTCGGCTCCTCCGCCGGAAAGCGTGTTCACCACAAGGGCAATTCTTTTTTTCATGAATCCTCACCTGATTTGCGCTTCTATTCAGTCGGTTCCTGTTGTCGGCATTGTCGGCATGATCGGCCGTATACAAGGTCAAAGTCTTCCAAAAGCAGTCTGTTTTATCCCAATACCGACTTCCAGTATTTTTTTCGGTTTGAACTTTTTCAGGAGTCCGCAGAGAAATGCTGAATCCGGCTCATACATTTTGATTTTTGACGGTAATTCGGGCAATTGTTCGGTAATCAGCTTACGTGGGGTATAATCGGGCTGAATAACATCGATCAAATACATAACAGATGCCTCCCTTGCAATATGTCTGTGCCACGGGAACTGCCCGGCGCCTCAGTTCTTTATTCTCCAAGCCGCCGAAAAGTGCGCAGCTCATGGATCGTATCAAATTCACTCAAATACTTCTTTCCCCATGCACAGTCAATGATTGCCATATCCGTATCTGTCAAATGATCCGGAACAATAAAATGTCTTTCTGCCCGCAGACCCGGAACAGTGATCAGAAAGGGGTGTCCCTCGCGGCAGAGTTCTCTCAAATCCTCCCACGTGAAGGGAATCGAATCCATATACTCCAGAGGATACACCTCCTGAATTCTATACAAGTGAAGATTCGCCATGGAATCAAACAGTCCTTTCCGGATCAGCTTCTGATTCAGAATCCAGGGATTAAAGAGAGCCGGATCTGTTTCCTTTTCAATGCCGTAATGCCTCAGCATGATGGCAAGGGATGTGACCAGACATCCGCACTCACTGAACAAATGATATGATGAGTCGGGAAAGAGGGCTGCCGGCCATGCCTCTTCCTTGTTATAAGCGAGGTCATCCTGATTCCATGTTCTATATACCTGATCATTTTGATCGTTTCCCATTGCTTTTTTCCTCCAGACGACATCCGGATTGGTTCTGAATGTACTTTTTTTGATGAATCCTGCCATTTTTAACCAGGTCCAGGGTTCTCGTTTTCTCTATGTACAGATCCGCGTGTGCTGTCGCGTCTTCTGCGCTCTCAATGACAGCAAAACTCAAAAGAAATCAAAAAAAAGTTTTACCAGCAGCAGTGCCACTACGCAGATCATGATGGGCCGGATGATCTGCGCGCCTTTTTTTATCGCAAGAGCCGCTCCCAGATATGATCCGGCAATGTTGAAAACCGTTGAAGCTGCCGCAAGGCTCCAGATCACTGTGCCTGATGAAGCATAGGTGGCCACCGAGGTGATCAAAGCCACCGCAATGACGAATCTTGTATTGCCTGTGGCCTTCACCAGGCTCAGTTTCAGAAAAGCGGCATATGCAAGCATATAAAACAATCCGGCTCCGGGACCGTAAAAGCCCTGGTACGCACCGAGCAGAAGGCCTATGGCTGCCGACCATAAAACGATGGAGGCTCCCGACTTCCGGTCGATATGATCAGAATCGCCCAGGTTCTTGTTCGCGAAGATGAAAGCCGCGATAACCGGGACCATGACCAGCATAAAAATCTTCAAGTAATGAACCGGAACGATCATATTCAGTCTTGCGCCCAGATAGGAGCCGGTCAATGCAAAGGGGAGCGTGATCAGCGCTGATTTCAAGTGTATATTGCCGCTTCTCATATATTTGAATGCCGCAACCCCCGTGCCGATCCAGGTAGAGCACTGGTTTGTGCCGGTAATAAAACGGACAGGGATCCCGGCTGCAAGCATGGCCGGGATTGTAATCAGACCTCCGCCGCCCGTAATGGAATCAACTATTCCCGCAAAGAAAAAAGCCAGACAGCATAAGAGCGTCTGCACACTGAACAGTTCTATGCTCATTGTCATCCCTCTGAACCAATGGTAATATGAATCAACCGATGCGGCAGATATCCCGCGATTATCGAGACAGCGCTTTAAGCCCCTGCCGGCCATAGTTGTCCGCGGGTACATCACCAGGCGGTCAGTTCAACCCGGATTTTAAGTGAAAAAACAAAGCTTCGCATTGTTGCGAAAAACGACTCACATTTCAGGTGAATCTGCAGGTATCGATACTCAACATATTACAGAAAACCAGAGGTATGTCAAATTGATCACGCAGATATCGGATGATTTTGATCTGGAAAAAACAGCGGAAAGCGGACAGTGTTTCCGCTGGGAAAAGGCAGATACCACAACCAGAGAAGATGCCCCGTGCTCTCCTTCGGACAGTACTCTCCTTTTAACGGAATCTATCAGCAATATATGTTTGCCTATTACCGGCATCAGGCCTCTCAAATTACCGGCGCCAAGTCTGTCAAAAAACAGAAGGCGGAAATGAACAGAGGCAGAAAGAAATTAGAATAAAAAACAATGTACATAGTCCGGGATAATGAGCAGAAAAGGTGAATCATGATGATAAGAATTACGGGCAAAGAACATGAACAATGAACAGAGGCGATGAATAAGTGCTGACTTATTCATCGCCCCTGCTATTTATTGATGCGTGATGTGCCCTTGTACGGCTTCGCCGGTCATGGCTCTGCAAGACTTACCTGCCTCGCTGGATAAACATGTGCCCTTGTACAGCTTTGTCTGCCAGGGCTTTTCAGGACTTACCGGCCTCAAAGAAAAATCATTTCGGTATACTGCTTACACTCACAGTCTCTCCCTGATCCTTTCAATCGCCCGGATGGTGTTCTCCTTTGTACCGAAGGCTGTCAGGCGGAAATAGTGCTCTCCTGCCGGCCCGAAGCCGGAGCCTGGAGTTCCCACAACGTTGGCCTTTGTCAGCAGAAGGTCAAAGAACTCCCAGCTGGTCATGTTGTCCGGGGTCCGCAGCCAGATATAGGGCGCGTTGACTCCGCCGGAGACCTCGTAGCCGGCATCCCGCAGGCCTTCATAGATGATCCTGGCATTGTTCATATAATAGGCGATCTGGTCCCGGATCTGGCTTCTTCCTACCTCGGTGTAGACCGCCTCTCCCGCTCTCTGGACGATGTAGGGCGCCCCGTTGTACTTGGTACCGTGGCGTCTTGCCCAGAGCGGCCACAGCAGGACTCCGTCCGCCTCCAGATCCTCAGGGATGACAGTGAAGCCAAGGCGCAGGCCTGTGAATCCGGCTGTCTTGGAGAAGGAGCGGAACTCTATGGCACAGCTTCTGGCACCATCGCACTCGTAGATACTGTGGGGGACATCCTCTTCCGAAATATAGGCCTCATAGGCGGCATCGTAGAGGATGATGGAGCCATGCCTGTTGGCATAGTCCACCCACTCCTGCAGCCTGTCCTTTTTCATGACAGCGCCCGTGGGATTATTGGGAAAACACAAATAGATCAGGTCCGGAGCCTTCCCCTCCGGCAGTTCCGGCGCAAAGCCGTTCTGCGCTGTGCAGGGCATATAGACCACATCCCGGTAGGCGCCCGCCTCCGGATCGTACAGTCCGGTCCTTCCCGCCATCACGTTGGAGTCCACATAGACGGGATAGACAGGATCGCACACCGCGATCGTGTTGTCGATGCTGAAGATCTCCTGGATATTGCTGCAGTCGCACTTGGCGCCATCGGAAATAAAGATTTCCTCCGGAGAGATCCTGCATCCTTTGCTCTGATAATCATATTGAGCAATTTTTTCCCGCAGGAATGCATATCCCAGATCAGGCGCATATCCCCTGAAGGTCTCCGCTGCACCCATCTCATCCACTGCTTTATGAAGCGCCCCGATGATCTCCGGAGCAAGGGGCTGAGTCACATCTCCGATCCCGAGACGAATCACATCTGCTTCTGGATGTGCCTCCTGGTACTCCCGGACCTTCTGTCCGATCGTAGAAAAAAGATAATTTCCGGGTAAGCGCAGATAATTGTCATTTGCTTTTGCCATTTGTATTTCCTCCTGAATGAAAATCTTCCGGACCTCTCATCTCTCCGGAAAACAGTTCTACCGAAAAAAGGCGCACGAGGATAAAGCCCCGAGCGCCTTTGCTCTGTTGCCGTTATAAATTTGTCCTGCTGCCGCTATTAATTTGTCCTGCTGCCGCTATAAATTTGTCCTGCTGCCGCTATGAATAAAAAAATAATTCAAATGTTTTAAGTAGTCTTAACGATGATCTCGTTAAAAGAAGCATCGCCCTTGAAGCTTCTCGTCTATAGTATTTCCGACAGGCGGAAAAGTCAAGTTTCACAAAGTCCTGAGTATTCCGTCTCAAACCCTGAGTATTCTGTCTCAAACCCTAATGTTTCAGTAAGGTACTCATTATTGCTGATTTTCAATCCGCATCCTGTTCCTCATCCGGATTCTCTCCGAACCCGCAGTAGAGAAACTCATTATATTTACTGTTGTAGTATTCGGCAGATTTCTTGCGGATCCAGCGCTCGCGGTCCTCCATGATTGCAAGCATCTCGTCCGCAATCTCTTCAGCACTGCGCGGCTTTGCGCTCCTGAGATAGCCAATCATCCTGCTCATCATTTTTTCTGTCCGCAGGTTATCGGCCACGGCCATCCCGAATGCCTCCGGATAGCCCATTTCTGCAATTGCCCGCACCAGACTGCTGCGGATCCGACTTCTCTCATCCATGTATTTCATTCCCTCACTGATCATTTTCCGGATAGCCCCTGCCGCTGCAGTAAATTGACTTGGCAGGCAATGTTTACTTGCTGATCCTGACGGTTCTTGCCGGGCTCCACTCGGACCAGTATACGCCGTTGCCCACAAGCTTAAATGCGCGGATCTTCACGTAATAGATCATTCCCCTGGTCAGTTTTCCGATGCGCATGGTATCTGTAGTCCTGCCATACGCATCGACTGTCCTGATATCCGATGCAAATGTTTTGCTCGTGCTGTACTTGATCTGATAACCGGACACTCTTGCGATTGTAGTCCATTTGGCAGTCATCACGGAGGCGGCGCTGTTTGTCACAGAAGAAAGCGCCGGTCTGTCAACCCTGTAGGCAGTGACTGTTCTGGCAAGAGGGCTGTCTCCGGCAGGCCCCTTGGCCACCACCTTGTAAATGTACCTTGACATGTTGGTATTGGCTTTTGCATCTGTGTAGGTGACGGTACTTTCGTCGGTGATTGTTTTGATCAGAGTGGAGTTGCGGAAGATCTTGTAGCCTGTCGCACCGGTGACCTTTTTCCACGACAGCTTAATGCCGGTCACCTGGTTGGCTGCTGTCAGAGACGAAGTTATTGCAGGGACCACTTTGATCGAGACCGTCTTTGAGGCGGCATTGTACTGTGCAGTTGCGGCCGATGTCCCCGTGATCTCTACTGTTCCGGTTTTCTTTGCGGTCACCTTACCCGCAGATGTCACTGAGGCGATGGAGGTGTCGGAGGATTTGAAGGACGTGGCTCCTTTGGCACCTGAAACAGATACTGACGTTGTTTGTCCGACGAAGACAACCGCGGCTGAGGCCTTAGCTGAAATGGACTGGGCTGCCCTGGCTACGTTCACTGTGATCGTCTTTGAGGCAGCATTGTACTGTGCAGTTTCGGCTGCCGTGATCATGATCTTTGCCGTGCCGCCGCTCTTTGCCGTTACTTTGCCGGCAGAATCCACTGTGGCGACTGATGTATCAGAAGATTTATATGTCAGTGAACCCTTGTTCCCGGAAACAGTGATCTGTCCGCTGTTCGGGTAGGTCAGGGTCAGGTTGGAGGCTGTGACAGGCTGAGTTCCCTTCACAACCGTCACGGTAATTTCTTTTTCTGCCTTCTTATAATTGGCTGTCTCCACGGCCGTGACCGTGACCTTTGCGGACCCTATTCCCTGTGCCTTCACTTTTCCGTCGGTATCCACCGTGGCGACTTTTTCATTGGCTGATTTATAAGTCAGATCACCCTTGTTCCCGGAAACTTTGATCGTTCCGGTTTCCGGGTAGGTCAGGGACAGGTTTGAGGCTGTGATGGACTGGGCCGCCTTGGCAACATTCACTGTGATCTCTTTCGCTGCCTTTTTGTAATTAGCTGTCTCTGCTGCCGTGATTGTGATCTTTGCGTCACCTGCTCCCGCTGCCGTCACTTTGCCTTCGGTATCAACCGTGGCGACTTTTTCATTGCCTGATTCATAGGTCAGATCACCCACATTTCCGGACGCTTTGATCGTTCCGGTTTCCGGGTATGTCATGGACAGGTCGGAGGCTGTAATGGACTGAGCTGCCTTGGCAACATTAACCGTGATCTCTTTCGCTGCCTTTTTGTAATTATCTGTCTCCAATGCCGTGATTAAAATCTTTGTATCACCTGCTCCCATTGCCGTCACTTTTCCGTTGGTATACACCGTGGCGATGGTTGTATTATAAGATTCATAGGTCAGATCACCCACGTTTCCGGAAACATTGATCGTTCCGGTTTCCATGTAGGTCAGGGACAGGTCGGAGGCGGTGATGGGCTGAGTTCCCTTAACAACTGTCACGGTGATCTCTTTTTCCGTCTTCTTATAATTCTTTGTCTCCGCAGCCGTGATTGTGATCGTCGCCGTACCCACTTTTTTAGCCGTGACATTGCCGAAAGTATCTACTTCAGCTACCGACAGGTCTGAGCTCGTGTAAGACAGTTGGCCCTGATTGCCGGTAACCATGATTTTCCTGCTCTCGGGGTAGGGCAGAGTCAGATCGGAGGCCATGATGGGTTGCAAGGCCTGTTCAATGGTAAAAGTTATCTCCTTTTCACCATAATAATCGCCTGTTCCGGTGACGGTCACTGTGGCGGAGGATCCGGCATCTATATTGTCACTGTAGGTGACTACGTAGTCTGTGCCTTTAGTCAGCTGAGTGCCATTTACACTGACAGTCACCTCCGGCTCCAGTCTATTCCCTGTATATGTATAAGACTGGTCAGGAATCGTAACAGAGGCTTCGCCGATAAAAATTTTAAAAGGTATATTATTTTCTTTAGCGTATTGATGAGCCTTAGACCCTGAATAGCAGTAAATAAGCAGGTTTGAGCATCCTTTAAACGCATCAACACCGATACTGGTGACGCTGTTCGGAATCGTAATGCCGGTCAGGCTGCTGCAATTGAAAAACGCATCAGCACCGATACTGGTGAAACTGTTCGGAATCGTAATGCCGGTCAGACTTCTGCAGCCTGAGAACGCCATATCACCGATACTCGTCACTGTATCAGGAATAGAATAAACACCCTCTCTCCTGCCGGGATAACAAACAAGAATAGTCTGGTCAGAATTAAATAGCACACCATCTTCGGACCTATAATTCTGATTCCCTTGTTCAACAAATATGTTCTCCAGGCTCGAACAGTCATTGAATACCCCTACTCCTATGCTGGTGACACTCTTCGGTATCGTGATGCTTGTCAGGTTTGTGCATTTGCCGAACGCCCAAATACCGATACGTTTAACACTGTCCGGAATCGTGATACTCATCAGGTTGCTGCAGCTAAAGAAAGCAAGATCAGCGATACTCAAACATCCTTTGCCTATTATTACTTTTTTTATATTATCGTTTATATAAAATGCTGACTGTTCCATGTTCCCAAACCCGCTAATGGTCAGGGTACCTTCCTCGTCAAGCGTCCAGGTAAGATTATCTCCACATGTCCCGCTCTCCACTATGGCCATAGCGGCATCTTCACTGACGGTCTCCTCTTCCTCTGAAACCCCAATCAGCTCAGGTTGTGCCTCCTCTTCCTCTGCTGCAGCGGCATCAGAAGATTCCTCACTGGCTTTCTCCGCAATTTCATCTGCATAATCCACTTCCTGGTCAGACGCGACAGCCTGCTCATTCTCATCTATGGTCTCAGGATCTGTATAAGCTTGAGAAGCCGTATTTTCATCGGCGGAACTTTCTCCTGCCGTCCCACTATCCCAGGCGTCCCGGCTGGTCACTGATCCTTCTGTCTCATCTGCTGCCTCATCTGCTTCCACGGAGTCCTGAACATCCTGAGATCCTTCCGCTGTCTCATCTATTTCCACAGAATCCTGGACATCCTGTGATCCTTCTGCTGCCTCATCTGCTTCCACAGGATCCTGGACATCCTGAGATTCTTCTTCTGCCTCATCTATTTCCACAGGGTCCTGTGAGGCATCGAACTGGTCAGTATTTTCTTCAGCAATTTCCTGACTCTCTATATCACTCCCGACATCTCCGGCGGATGGATCCTCAGCATACCCTTCAGTGGACACTTCTTCTGAAAGCGTATCCCACATCTCCTCTGCTGGTTTTTCCGAAGTCTGTCCCATATCCTCCGGAGATTCTGATGCCAGAACAGTCCCGGGAACTGCTCCGACAACCAGCATACCGGACAGGAGCACTACAGCCAGCCGCTTAGTCAGTCCTTTAGCCTTTTTCATGTATTATCCCTCCGCTTTAAACATATTAGTGTGGCTATAGAAAAAGCGCACACAACCTGACTGACAGATCTGCAGATCCGGCAGGTTTGTATGCGCATAGTATTCTTAGTCAATATGTCGTAACACCAGCATAGTGCTCTCTTCCATATGGCTATCATCATTTATCAAAATATAAGGTAATTATAAGAGAATGGTCATTTAGTGTCAATCGACAGGTATTATCATTCATCTTCCGGTTCAACTACACGTTGCCTGTATACCGTTACTGTCCACGCCCTCTCGAAGGCGTGGACATGTAACGCAGCGTTTGGCGATTCCAGTGCGCTAAAGACAAAGCGAAGCTTTGTTGACGCCTTAAACGCCGTAAAACCCGGTTTTTTGCGTTGGAAACCACGCAAAACACCTCGCGTTTCAGGTGGGTCTGTACTGTACCTGCACACCCCATTCCTTTACCGCCTTTACCGTGCCTTTCGTTTTTCATTGCCACGGAAATATTCAGCATAGTAAAATAGAAAAGAAGAGTTGTCACGTAAATAAATATACTGTCAGCACCTTTCATTAAACACATTACAATTACTGTTCATCGGATATAAATAACACATTACTCCGTAATATTTACTCCATGTTTATGCCGGTAGAAAAATCTGGAAACATGTCGGAACCATTTTATTAATGTAAAGGAGGAACCTGTGAGCAATCAGAAAGTAGTCGTTTTGAACGCGGCAAAAATGAATTATGACGGACTGCTGGACTTCAGCATTCTCTCTCCGGAGACGATTGTCTATGAGGACAGCTCAGCGGAGGAAATCATCGAGCGGATTCAGGGCGCCTGTGTCGTCGTGACAAAAGAGCTTCCGGTTCCCGCGGAGATGATCGAACAGTTTCCGGACAGCGTAAAGCTGATCTGTGAGGCTGGAACGGGATATAACAACATCGCTATTGACGCGGCTGTGAAAAAAGGAATCACTGTCTGCAATGTCCCTGCCTACAGTTCTCACAGAGTGGCGCACACCGCTGTCATGATGATGCTCAATCTCTCTTCCACAATGCAGACCCAGCTGGCTATGCTTGCCAAAGGGGACCGCAGCAATTTCACAGAGCATCTGAAGGTGCCGCATGTGGAGCTGAACGGGAAAACACTGGGTGTCGTCGGTTACGGAAATATCGGACGTCAGGTGATCCGTGTGGGTCAGGCATTGGATATGAAGGTGCTGTGTTACACCAGGACTGCCCGTCCGGACCAGGACAATCTGTCATTTGTCACACTGGAAACACTTCTTAAAAACAGTGACTATGTATCTCTCCACTGTCCGCTGAACGACAAAACAAGGCATCTGATCAACGAAGAGACTCTGTCGCTGATGAAGCCTTCCGCCTTCCTGATCAACACTTCCAGGGGAGCTCTCATTGATGAGCCGGCTCTGATCAGGGCACTTTCCGCGGGAAAGATCGCCGGTGCCGGTCTGGATGTTCAGGAAACTGAGCCGCCCGCGGCCGACAATCCACTCTATACCATGGAAAATGTGATCATCACTCCGCACATGGGCTGGAAGGGTCTCGAGACCCGTCAGCGCCTGGTGGGTGTGATCGCGGATGATATCCGGGGATTCTTTGAAGGAAAACCCGTCAACGTCGTCAGCTGATCTTCTCCGGAGCACTAAGTCCCGAATTGCCTGTGCTTCGTTGCGGATTATGCCCAAATGGAGTATGATAGTGTGCGTATACAGCTGACAATACACCTCGGAGGAAAGAGGAACAGTCAGCATGACGGGTCCCTGCGCGGGCTGTGTGAAATAACTAAAAAAAAGCAGAAAGCATATCTGCACAGCCCGGTTATACAGTACTTTCCTCAAAAGTACTTTCCTCGAAAGTCCTTTCCTCACAAGTCTGTACAGGGACAGTTACACCAATGCAGTTTCAAAGGAGAAGTCATTTTATGGACAGACAGAATCTCACCCTTCTCACCGATCTTTACGAGCTGACGATGATGCAGGGCTACTTCAAGAACAAAGAAGAAAACAGGACCGTTATCTTCGACGCCTTCTACCGCACAAATCCCTTCGGGGGCGGCTATGCGATCATGTGCGGTGTAGAGCAGCTGGTCCGTTACGTGCAGGATCTGCATTTCAGCCGTCAGGATATCGATTATCTTCGCAGCCTGGGGATCTTTGACGCGGATTTCCTGGATTATCTGGCAGATTTCCGCTTTACGGGTGATATTTATGCCATTCCGGAAGGCACTCTGATGTTCCCCCGCGAGCCTATGGTCAAGGTCATCGCTCCAATCGCTCAGGCCCAGCTGATGGAGACCGCCATCCTCAATATCATCAACCACCAGAGCCTGATCGCAGCCAAGGCAGCCCGTATCTGTTACGCTGCCAAGGGCGACGGCGTTATGGAGTTCGGTCTTCGCCGCGCTCAGGGTCCCGACGCGGGCACCTACGGAGCACGCGCGGCTGTCATCGCAGGATGTGTGGGAACCTCCAATGTCCTTTGTGGCGAACTGTTTGATGTCCCCGTCAAGGGCACCCATGCCCACAGCTGGATCATGAGTTTCCCGGATGAGCTCACCGCCTTCAAGACCTATGCGGACCTTTATCCCGATTCCTGCATCCTGCTGGCAGACACCTATGACACACTCAAATCCGGTGTTCCGAACGCGATCAAGACCTTCCAGTATATGCGGGACAAAGGCACACTGGGCAAGGGCTACGGCATCCGACTCGACAGCGGCGACCTTGCCTACATCTCCAAGAAAGCCAAAAAGATGCTCACCGATGCAGGCTTCCCGGACGCGATCATCTCCGCCTCCAACGACCTGGACGAACATCTGATCAACTCCCTGAAGGACCAGGGAGCAACGATCACTTCCTGGGGTGTCGGCACCAATCTGATCACGGCCAAGGACAATCCTTCCTTCGGCGGCGTCTACAAACTTGCCGCCATTCAGGATGACGACGGCAACTTCGTTCCCAAGATCAAGCTGTCCGAGAATACCGAAAAGGTCACCAACCCCGGCAACAAGAAGATCTACCGCGTCTACAACGAGCCCGAACACAAGATACAGGCAGATATCATCTGTCTCGAGGAAGAAGTCTACAGCGAGAAGGAGCCCCTCACCCTCTTCGATCCCGTGGAACCCTGGAAAAAGACCAGGCTGGCACCCGGTGAGTTCTCCCTGCGCGAACTCATGGTCCCCCTGTTCAAGGACGGCAAATGCGTTTACACTTCTCCCAAGACCATGGATATCCGCGCCTACTGCATGAAGGAACAGGATACTCTGTGGGAGGAGTCCCGCCGTCTGGTGAACCCTCACCAGGTCTACGTCGACCTGTCCCAGAAGCTGTATGACAACAAGCTCCGCCTGCTCGATGAGATCACTGAGCAGAAAATGAAGATGGCAGACGCCTGATACTCAGATCAGGGAATCAGCCCCCCGGGGGCGGAATAATCCATTATAAGGCTTGAATCATAAACAAAAATACCGGCTCATACATCCGATGTGTCCACTGTGGTCACATCGATGTATGAGCCGGTTTTATGTCTCCGATTCTATTCCCATCCGTCCCATCCGCAAAAAACAGCACCCGAAAGTGCTGTTTTTTGTCGTTATTCAAGTTGTTCAATAGGCTCCGAACCGTTTACATTGCCGCACGTCTCCTGCGGCAGATCAGTCCCTGTCTGGGATTGATCATATCCTTTCTTATTGCGGTTCATGCGGTTCAGACCCTGCAGAGCCGTCCTTATTGCAAATCAGTCCTTATCGCGGATCATGGCGTGCCACTCCTGCAGGGGCAGGATGAGACCTTTGCCTTTGCGCTTGAGATGGCTGATGCCCTCTGCGGCTGCAAGGCCGGCAGCTGCCGTGGTCACGTAAGGGATCTTTGCCTTGATGGCCGCCTTGCGGAGGTAGCTGTCGTCATTGCGGGCGCCCTTGCCCTGAGGTGTATTGACGATCATCTGGATCTGTCCGTTGGTGATCAGGTCAAGGATATTGGGGCGTCCTTCCGATCTCTTATTGACGCGCTCAACCGGAATGTCCGCGCTGCTGATGACCTTGCAGGTGTTGCCGGTGGCGAGAATCTTGAAGCCTGCCTCATGGAATCTGCGCGCGATCTCGGGCGCGTAAGGGCGGTCTGCCGCACTCAGGGTGATGAGGACCGTGCCCTCCAGAGGAAGGATCATCTTGGCTGCTTCCTGTGCCTTGTAGAAAGCGCCGCCGGTAGAGCGGGAAATGCCCAGAACTTCGCCCGTGGAACGCATCTCGGGACCCAGGATGGGGTCGACCTCCGGGAACATGTTGAAGGGGAAGACGGCCTCTTTGACGCCGTAATAAGGGATATCCTTTTCCTTCAGGTCCGGAACGGGGGACTTGCGTCCTGTGAGTTCCCCGGTGATGATCTCGGTCGCCAGCGGGACCATGCGGATGCCGCAGACCTTGGAGACAAGCGGGACAGTACGGGAGGCGCGGGGATTAGCCTCCAGCACGAAGACCACGTCGTCCTCGATGGCGTACTGCATGTTCATCAGACCGACAACATGCATCTCCTCCGCGATCTTTCTGGTGTACTCGCGGATGGTCTCCAGGTTCTTCTCGGAAATATGTCTGGACGGAATGATGCAGGCGGAGTCGCCCGAATGGATTCCGGCAAGTTCGATGTGCTCCATGACTGCGGGCACAAAAGCATGGGTTCCGTCGCAGATTGCATCCGCCTCGCACTCCATGGCATTGTGGAGGAAGCGGTCGATCAGGATCGGGCGGTCGGGTGTGACGCCGACTGCAGCCGCCATATAGTCTGCCATCTGCTCATCGTCGTGGACGACTTCCATGCCGCGTCCGCCAAGGACGTAGGAAGGGCGCACCATGACCGGGTAGCCGATCTTCTGCGCGATGGCCTTAGCCTCTTCGACGGTAGTCGCCATACCCGCCTCGGGCATGGGGATGCCCAGCTTGTCCATCATGGCGCGGAAGTGGTCGCGGTCCTCTGCCAGATCAATGATGGCAGGGGAAGTGCCGAGAATCTTCACGCCCTCTTTTTCCAGCTTGGAGGCAAGGTTCAGAGGTGTCTGGCCGCCGAACTGGGCGATGACGCCGACGGGCTTTTCTTTTCTGTAAATTGAGAGGACATCCTCCAGGGTCAGGGGCTCGAAATAGAGCTTGTCGGAGGTATCGTAGTCGGTGGAGACGGTCTCGGGGTTGCAGTTGACGATGATGGTCTCAAAGCCGAGCTTTCTCAGGGACTGTGCCGCATGGACGCAGCAGTAGTCGAACTCGATACCCTGGCCGATGCGGTTGGGACCGCCGCCCAGGATCATGATCTTGGGCTTGTCGGTGCTGATGGGGTTCTTGTCCTCGCCGATATATGTCGAATAGTAGTAGGCGCTGTCCTGGGTTCCGCTGACATGGACGCCTTCCCAGTTCTCTGTGCAGCCGAGAGCCTCGCGGGCGTGGCGGATGTCATCCTGCTTCACATCCAGGATCTGTGCCAGATAGTGATCGGAGAAGCCGTCCTTCTTGGCCCTGATCAGGGCTTCGTCGGAAGGAACGCGGCCCTTGAATTCCTTCACCAGAGCCTCTTCCTCTTCCACCAGTTCCTTCATCTCCTGGATGAAGTAGTGTTTGACCTTGGTGATATCGAAGATTTCATCAACAGTCATACCCTTGCGGAGAGCCTCATACATGATAAAGTGACGCTCCGAAGAGACGTTGATCAGAAGGTCTCTGAGCTGATCGAGGGACATATTATCATAGCCGTTGACATGGCCCAGACCATAACGGCCTTTTTCCAGGGACCGGATGGCTTTCTGGAAGGCTTCCTTATAGGTCTTGCCAATGCTCATGACTTCGCCGACCGCGCGCATCTGCGTGCCCAGCTTGTCCTCGACGCCTTTGAATTTTTCAAATGCCCAGCGGGCGAAT
>JBGUNJ010000191.1:0-21421 GCA_045117315.1 Lachnospiraceae bacterium
GCGACGGATACAGAATCACACTTGATTATACAGAAGAAGCGAAGATTCCCGAAAATGCCGAACTGTCTGTCAGAGAGATTACAGCCGAGACTGACAAGGAGGCTTATGAGGCATGCCTTGAAAAGGCCGGCCGGCAGGTGGCCGCAGACGAGAAAACCAGCGTAGACCGCAAGGCTTCCCGCTTCTTTGACATCGAGATCCTTGTCAGGGATACGGACAGCGAGGGCAGTGAAGTGATCACAAAGATCGAGCCCTCCGCATCGGTCAATGTGAATATCCAGATTATCGAAGACCAGACAGCAGATGATACTGCACCCGCGGATCAGAAAACCGGCCAGGGAGATCCGGCTGTTCTTCACTTTGCCGGGGAAGGTGTGGAGCAGATTGATTCTACCGTCAAAACCAGCCAGGAACAGGAAGGCGGTAAAGGCGGTGTGGGAGATGAGGACAAGACCACAGACAAAGAATCCGAACCCGTCGAGCCCGCCACCGAGATCAGCTTTGAAGCCGAATCCTTCTCTATCTATGGCGTAGTGTATACTGTGGACTTCCACTGGGAAGTAGATGGGAATTCGTACCGGTTTTCACTTCCGGGAGGCGGATTTGTGAGTTTTACAGATCTGGTAGAAGTGCTGGGTATCATTAGGGATGCGGACAATGAGGAAAAAGCAGAAAAAACAGATACTGCAGAGGTAAAGGCTGTTGATGGTATGCTCCATGTCACTGCGAGCGATACAGCGAAGAAATTTGTTGCGGATGTGGAAGCTGTGGAATTCAGCAGCCCTGAATTAGTGTGGGTAGGAAAGGCTGATGCCGATACTACTGTCGGAACACTGAAAAAAACAAACGGACTGGAGTGTGAATACAGCGCTGAACTGACGGAAAAACAGATTGAGGCGATTAATAATACGGCAGTCGAGTCAGGAGACTGGGCTCTGATTAGTATGCTTCCGTTTACGAGCGAAGAGACGCTGACTGTCACCATGAATGATGGTGAGGTGTTCACAATCCGGGTTACGGATGCACAGATTCAGACTATGTTCCTTAGTGACAATGGCGAACTGTATGAGGTCACAGTGACTTACGGTGACGATGCTAAGATTCCCGACGGAGCTGTGCTGAAAGTAACAGAATTTGAAGAGGACTCTGAAGAGTACCTTTCCGCACGGAAAGCGGTGATTGCGGATAAGATGTCCAGACATGAAGGCCTCGACCTGAGTACTCTGGGGCTTGCCGCCCTGGATATTTCCATTGTATTGGCAGATGAAGAAGGCAATATCACTGAAGAAATCGAACCTGCTGCACCTGTACAGGTGGAAATGAAAGTCAAGGCTCTCCCGGGGGTAGAAGATCTGAGCAAAGTGGCTGATACGCTGAAGATTCAGCACCATGTAAATGCTCAGGAAGGCGTGATTGTAGAAAATGTCTTTGACGGCGGGACAGAAGCATCATTTGAAATGAAGACAGACGAAGCTGTGATTGCGGGCAATAGGGATTCCGTGGTCGATCCCGAAACAGTCAGTGATGAGGAAGCGCGTTGGCACGAAGAAAGCACAATCGAACTGGAAGAGACTTTTGATCCTGACAAAGAAGTCAGATTGGAAGACCTTGGAATTGACATTTCCTTCGAGACCCCTTCCTTCTCAACATTTACGGTTACCTGGAATTACTATTATTATGGTTGGCATTCTCAGACAACTACTGTTAAATATGTGGATGGGAACGGAAACGAACTGGACATATCTAATTCCATCAATCCGTCAACGGATAATGCCTCGGATTCCTATCTGATTTATGATATAGACGGATACGAATATGATTATTGTTATTTAAATGACGACAAGTCAAATAAGATATACCCATATATTAGGAACGTTAATGGATATTATTATTATTTTACAAGCGATGGATACGGTCATTTATTAACAGATACTCCTGTAATCAATGTCGTTTATAAAAAGAAGAACACCCCAACGAAGGGCGGTGTTCCGCTAGTTGATTCAACTTCAAAGCAGGCAGATCCTCCGTCGATTCTAAAGAAATCTGTTGCGAATGGAGACGGAACAAACACCCTCTCCCTGAATATTACCGGAAGCCAGGCACCGGCAAAACTGGTGAAACTTGCAGATATCATCGTTATTTTTGACCGCTCCGGAAGTATGAATTTTAAAATGGATGGAACGTCAGCTCAGGAATATGGCACAACATATGATAATTGGTCAGAGGATTCAAGGATTAAGCAGGCATATGATGCTCTTGATGGATTCGCAGAGAGTATGCTGACCAGGGAGAATTCCGACGGAGATCCGTTGGTGAGGATGTCGTTGATTTCTTTCTCAACTACAGCAAAAGTCGAGTGTGGTTTTACCTCAGATAAAGACGAATTGATGTCCGCGGTTCAGGGACTGGTCGGAGATGGAGGAACCAACTGGGAGCACGCTTTACAGCTGGCAAATAATGAATTTCGTTTGGCCGCAGACGCAAATAATGTGGGCCCCATGGAACTGGATCCGAACAGGGCTACCTTCGTTGTTTTCATCACAGATGGACAGCCGACGTTCCGTATGACGAGAGACAACGTAAAGAACAACGAGTTCTATGAAAATGATGAGACGAAGCGCGATATCGCTACAAGTGCCTATCTTACTGATCATGTATTTGGGCATGGTATGGAAGACTATTATGACAGGGACTATAATGCCGCTCTAAAAGAAGCAAAATCCATTGTGGAGAACGAAAAGATCCTTTATTCCATTGGAATCTCTGGAGACACATCAGAACTCGATAATCTAGGGCAATTGGTCTCAGAGGCCGGAGCTGGTGAAGGTCATAG
Source organism: Lachnospiraceae bacterium (assembly GCA_045117315.1). Taxonomy (GTDB): domain Bacteria; phylum Bacillota; class Clostridia; order Lachnospirales; family Lachnospiraceae; genus CAG-791. The sequence goes on from JBGUNJ010000191.1 coordinate 2,834, forward strand.
TGTTATAGCTACTACACAAGATAAACTGATAGAGGCATTTGATGATATCGCAGAGAGAATCACTGGCTACACCGGTCAGGCTGATATCAAAATGTTTGACGGTATCACAGGGCTCACCAACACAATTTCGAAGGTCAATCAGACCGATAATAACAGGCTCCTCGGTGTCGATGGTGATTTTACTTACTGGAAATCTTCCGCGCCTGCGGACTGGAACACCTGGACTGCAGAGCAGAAGGCGGCCTATACACAGGGCATGGACTACGTGGGTTCCTCTTCAACACCGGAAGGCTATGAAGACTGGCCGGCCGAAAAGAAAGCTGCCTTCCAGGCAGGGAGGAAAGTTACATTTACTGAATGGACAACGCGTTCAGCTGATGGCTGCGACGCTGCGGTTTACAATACTGAGACCGGGGCAGTTGAATGGAACATGGGCGAGTCCTTCATGCTGGAAGATGGTGTCACCTATAAAGTATCCTTTACATGTTGGCCAAGTCAGGAGGCTTACGACATTCTGGCCAAGCTGAACAATGGTACTATTTCCTTTGGGGACACGACTCTTTACGGCAATGAGGTCTGGAACCAGTTTGAAGGCAATCTGACAAGTGGATATACACTGAAAACCAACGCGGAAGGAGCAAATACCACATACAGCAAAGCAGCAAGTGTCGACGGAACTTTAACTGTCGACGATAAGAGGGAGAAACTGGATTTCCAGCATGTTCCGCCGATGCCGCTGACAAAGGAAAATATCAGTGTTGCCAAGACCTGGCAGGCTTCCGTAATTGACAGCCAGGAACCGGAATCTGTCATAATGCAGGTCATCGGTGATGACGATCTCTATAAGCAGTTTGAGATTATACCGACGAAAAAAAGAGATGGAGCGGAGACCAATAACTGGGGGCAGTCTGACGACATCTATATCTCGTGCGGCCATTTAAAGGTTGACAAGTCCACAGGGGCTGTCATTGTGTATGAGAGCGGCCATGATTTCACTTTGCGTGAGGTGGAAGAGAACTCACGTCACTGGGATCTGGATGCAAGCACATGCCGTCCGATGAAGATTAATAACCAGGCGACTATGCTCGTGCTCGTCACTGGTAACGATATCCCCGCGGCTATGACAGCCAATACAAGTCTTGGTTATTGTGCCTCGGGAAGTGATGAATACTACCGCATCGGCGGAAAGGTATATAAAGATACCAGGGCGTGGGCTGACATAACCGGTATGAACACCAGAAGAAGCTTTCTGGATTTGGCTAAGGAAGTATTGGTGGACGATGAGATTTGGGAGGAAACCGTAAATACAAAGTTTACCTATAAGATTAAGATCGATATTGATCCTACTACCCTCAGCTGGGATCCGGATTTGGAGAAATACATAGTAATCTCTATTCGCGGAGATGGATATTCCCCTGCAGCGGCTATTGCGGATCCGACTTATCCGACTACTGCGAAACTGCCCAGTCAAAGTGGAATGGCTTCCGGTTTGATACATGAAGGAGATGACAATAAGTATCTTATTGCAGAGTCTGGTGTGGAATTCTATTTGAGCATCAGGAACGACTGGAGCGTACGTTTCCTGAATCTTCCCGCCGGTACGACTTACAGCATAGAGGAAGTGCTGGCAGAAGATGGTGATTATGATTTTAATAATGTCAGACTGGAGACACGAAAAGATGCTTCTTCGCAATCCCCGGTATCTGCAGATACATATGATACAGTGAAACTGGAGGGGAACATAACAGAGACCAGTACTTTATACAAAGTTGTTTACCAGAATGATGCAAAAACCAAAGAGGTACAGATCCTGAAAACCGCACAGGATGCAAGTACTCCTCTGGGAGACGCAAAGTTCGATTTGTATACGGAGAGTGCTTACACAAGCGATCCACAGGGGACACCATTTAAGCCGAATCTTGTTTCTTCAAATCAGGCAGATACAAAAGGGAAGATAGATTTGGGCAGTCTTCCCGTCGGAAAGTATTATCTGGTTGAGACAAAAGCTCCGGATGGCTATAATATGAGGACTGACCCCGTAGTTATCACAGTAAGTAAAACATCAGTAAACTATAGTGATGGAACTACTTTATCCCAGTCCGGAGCGGGGATCAGCCAAATTGGTGATGTATATCAGCTTAAGGTTACAAATGACGAAGGTGTCGAGCTTCCCTCCACAGGCGGCCCCGGCACTTGCATGATTTACCTCTCAGGTATCGCCCTGATCTGCCTTGCCACGACAGGCCTGGCCATGAAGAGGAGGCGGAAAGCAGCGTAATTGTAACTGCAAAACCATATGATTAAGAAACCCGGCAGAGTGCGCGAAAAGGCGTTCTGCCGGGTTTTGTATTTTATGTTATTGGAGAGGATGCGGCTGCAATGACATTTACTTTTACGTTTATCGCATGGTTGTGCCTGTGGCAGGAGATATGAATGGACACTCACTGCGGAGCCTTCCTGAAAAACATGCCCTCTGAGACCGCCAGCATTCCTAAAAGCTGCTGCAGATCCTCGTCGGCGTTGTACACTGCGGCCCAGGGATCGTCGCCGTTCAGGACCAGCATGGCCCTGTCATCATTCACAAAAATGTTCATGTAACCGCGCTTACGCTGCTTTGCGGCGAAGCATTTTCTGACCCGCTTGCGGAGAGTATCCGGCGCGGGATTTTTTATAATATGATTCTCATGATAGATGGTGAGATCGTGATAGCAGTTCAGCTTTAGCAGAACGTGGAAATACTTCCCCGCCAGCTCTTCATATTCATTGTCAAGGATCCAGTCGTTGATGCGAAAATAAGAGCCCGGAGAGTTCTCCGGAACCTGAATCGGATAGATGTCGATCAGGTGGCAGGGTGTTTCCAGCAGATAATCGATCCGGTCCGCGTATTCCATCGATTTATTTGAATCAGGGCTTAATTTCATATCTTTGTCCTTTCTTCCTGACTATTTTCATGACAGTCTTCCTGATTGCCAGATTGTTTTATGCAGCGGTTATGCAGCGGCTTTATGCAGTGCCTTAATTTAGCACATGTACGATTGCGCCTGTTATTGTATAATATTATGGATACGCTTGAAATTGTTAAAGCGATCGTGATTGCGAATATATGCAATCATTCGTGTAAATATTAATGTATCCATTCATGCAGGGATTATCGCAGGTGTTTTTGCAGGGACTATCGCAGGCCTTTCTGCAGGGATTATCGCAGGTGTTCTCGCAGGAATGGAAGGAGATTGGAGGGAAATTTTTGTCATGACCAGAGAAGAAGCATTTGAACTTTTGAAAAAATATAACAGTGATCCCTTTCATATCCGCCACGCCATTACAGTGGAGGCGGTGATGAAGTGGTTCGCAAAGGATCAGGGATACGGTGATGAGGCAGATTACTGGGGGCTGGTTGGTCTCCTTCACGACATCGATTTTGAGCTGTATCCGGACCAGCACTGCATCAAGGCTCCGGAGCTTCTGCGGGCAGGCGGTGTGCCGGAGGATATCATCCACGGAGTGGTGAGCCACGGCTACGGGATCACAGTGGACGTGAAGCCTGAGCATCAGATGGAAAAGATCCTCTTTGCCAGCGATGAGCTGACAGGACTGATCTGGGCGGCGGCCCTCATGCGCCCCTCCAAGAGTACAAAGGACATGGAGCTGAAGTCCCTGAAGAAAAAATACAAGAGCAAAGGCTTTGCGGCGGGCTGCTCCCGTGAGGTCATCGCCAGGGGAGCGGAGATGCTGGGATGGGATCTGAACGAGCTGCTGCAGAAGACCCTGACCGCTATGCAGGACTGCGAGGATGAGATCCTGGCGCAGGTGGAATAAACAGCGGATAAGACGTAACAAGGATAATGAACGAAAGGAAGATATGTAACAGCTGAAATGCGCGGAAAATAAGGCCTTTCGACTGTAAAAAGGATTTAAAAGATTTAAAAAAAGACTTTAAAAGACTCCCCGTCAGGAACGGGCGTGCAGAACATGTATTACCGAAAGATCATGTACGTCTGAACTGCCGGGGGAGTCTTTTTTATGACGCGGTACGTATAATGTATTTTCCGCTTTGCGGCGGACACAGGCCAGCCGGGAGGGGAGGGAAGAGGACAGCGTGGCCGTCTCTACCCTATTAACGAAACAGTAGCAGTGAAATATATTGTGTCTTGCGGCGGACATGGGGAGGTCGGGGAGCGAGGGCAGCAGGGAAGCCGCTGCCATGTTTCTCCGGAATGCAGAACTTGCGTGCAGGACATATATGTGACCGAAAAACCACGTGGTTTTGACGCTTTTCTTGTATTGCGATTTGCTACAATAATTATGAGGCGGATTCTAACATCTGCCGATTCAAACTACATATTTTGAAAGGATACCTAAACGGGGCCGGCGTTTACCTGACCCCGAAGACAAATCTCCAAAGCTGTTATCGTATTTATATTCTTTTTGTGACATCTTCAATATCGGGATTATTAAGGATACCGCCGTTGTCATCATTCCGGAGTACTGACAAAAATGATGTGAGCGGCAGTGATCTGAAAGCGAAGTGTAATCCCCTGTTTGTTTAAGTGCCATGGGGAGGGAAAGACGATTATGAGAAAGCTTCTGGAAAAAATCCGAAGAATTTTAAGGAACCGCAGAACCAGACTGCTCCTAACCAGAGTGGTCAGTGTTACTGCGGCTCTTGTGGTTTTTGTGACCACATATGCGCTGGTGCTTCCTGCTATTACAATGGAAGCAAATGCTTTATGCGGAATAGAAGCGCATGAACACACCGATGACTGCTATTCCGAAGAGCTGATCTGCGTGTTTGAGGAATCTCCCGGACACACGCACGATGAGAGCTGTTATGAAGTATCTCAGATTCAGGTGTGCCGGGCGGAGGAACATCAGCATGACCAGTCCTGTTACGATGATGAAGGAAATCTGACTTGCCAACTGGAGGAGCACGAGCATACAGATGAGTGCTTTGAGGAGCACAAAGAGCTGATCTGCGATATTCCGGAGTAGGAGGGACACACTCATACCGCGGAATGTTATCAAAAAACTCTTACCTGCGGAAAAGAAGTGCACATACACAGCACAGAGTGCTATGAGCAGGAAGAGACTGACGAACCTGAAGACGTATATGAAATGCAGGAGTATTCTGACGACATGACCTCAGATGAGACTGATGGCATGGAGGAAGATTTCGAGGAAGATTTCGAGGAAGACTCAGAGGACGACTTTGCAGGGGATGATCAGGACAGTGAATATGACCCGGAAGACGGAGAAGACCTCGGGGAAGACTTTGAGGAAGACTCCGGGGAGGAATTGGAGGAAGAATATCAGGAGGATGACGGCGCGGAATATGACGCAGATACCTCTGATGAAGATGAGTCCGATGAAGACGGCTCCGATGAAGATGATTCCGCGCTGAGCAGTATGGACGAGGCGGAAACCGTCCAAACAATGGATGATGAAATCAGTGTGGAAGACGGGGATTCCCCTGACAATGATGGGGAAGACATCTCTGACAAGGCCGGGCAGGAAGACGGAGAAGAAAGCGGACAGCAAGCCGGGCAGGAAGACAAAGAAGAGAGCGGACAGCAGGCCGGGCAGGAAGACAAAGAAGAGAGCGGACAGGAAATCGGTCAGGAAGACGTAAAAGATGCCGACTCTGCTTCCAAAGATGCGGAAGGCAGCAGCACTTCCACAGACGCAAAAGATGCCGGCGATGCTTCCGCAGATGCGGATGCAGCTGGGAAGGCTGAAGACGCTTATGTGCCGGAGCTGGATCCTTTGTATTTCGAGGCAGTCCTGAACAGGAGTACCGGGATTTACTATTATCATGTCTCTGAGGACGAGACGATTGAAAACAGCTCTGCCATTACCGATTGGAACAGAGTTGAAAAAGATACAGAACTCGGGAAGAGCGATCTACTGCGGGTCTACCTGTCGTACACGATTCCGGCCGGGAGCCTCAACGAGACCAATCCGACCGCGCGCTACAGGCTGCCTGAGAATATCCGTCTCAGCGATGCCCAGATTGAGGCGATTAACAGGGCTGAGAACGGTATCGCAGCTGCATACACCGATTCGGAGGAGGACTATCAGAAATATCTCGGCATGGAGGCCGTGGAAGGCGGCAGGAAACCGGATGAGAAGCTTAAAGACGGCGCGCAGGAGTTTATCAGCGCGACTGTCAGGGCAGAGAATATCTACGACGGGGAAGGTAAAGACGGGGAAGCGGACGTGCACCCCGGTCAGGATCTGATTTTCACCTTTGCCCCCTATACCATTGAAAAGAACCGCAATACCTATGATGCGGACCATAAGATCGTTTCTGCCGGCGAGGAGATCACCGGCTGGTTTGTATGCGATCTGAACACGGAGCAGGTTGAGTGGTCTGAGGAAACAGTCATCCGGGAAACAGAACTCCCTGAAGATTTCTCTGAAGAACTTTCTGAAGAACTCTCTGAAGAGCTCTCTGAAGACCTCTATGAAGGAGACGGGGAGGACGATCCCGGAACAACGGAAGATATTTCGGAGAACAGCGGGAAGAACCGGAATCAGGCAGTTCCGGAGGGCGTTTCGGAGAACAGCGGGGATAACCGGGATCAGAAAGCCCCGAAAGACACTCCGGAGGAAAGTCGGGACACTCAGGATCAGGATATTTCGGAGGACAGCCCGGACAAGCAGGATCAGGACGCTTCGGAAGAAAACCGGAAGAACGACCAGGACCATCAGGGAACTCCGGAAGAAAACCAGAAGAACAGCCGGGACGAGCAGGATGCTTCGGAAGACATTCAGGATAACAGCGAAACCATTCAGGAAAACGTAGAGAAAGGACTGAATGAGGACGGCAATTATACCGGGCCTGAACCAGACAGCAGCCAGACTGAACCAGAACCAGACAGCAATCAGACCGGTGCTGAACCGGACGGTAATCACACCGCCACAATTATAGTTACAGTCGAAAAGACAGCCGAGATCATTTTTGCAGCTGAAAACAAAGAGGAAAGCATCAAAGAAATCAGCAGCAGGCTGAGACTGGTCGATCAGAAGGAAGTTGAACGGGTTATCGGCGAAGATGGGGCTGCCGGCTCAGAGGATACTGCAGTGACAGCATCTGAAGATGAGAAATCCAAAGACGCTTCAGACGTTGAAAAAGAGGCTTCAGACTCTGAAAAAGACCATGCGGATGCTGAAAAAGATGGCGCAGAGGGTGCTTCTGACAAAGAAAAAGCCCCTTCGGAGAAAGAAGAAAATACAGTAGATAAGAAAGAGGAAGATAAGCAGACGTTCAAGCCCGGCACACTGATTTCTGAAGGGGACGGATACAGGATCACTCTGGACTACACGGAGGAAGCGCAGATTCCCGACAGTGCGGAGTTGTCTGTCCGCGAGATTACTGCGGAGACGGACAAAGAAGCATACGAACAGTGTCTTGCCCAGGCAAAAGCTCATGTGGGAAAAGAGGGTAAAGAGAATACCGACGTGGATACAGGCATGTCGAGGTTTTTTGATATAGAAATTCTGGTAAAAAATCAGGAAGCTGATGATAATGCGGCCGGTGGCAACGGGACGACGCGAAAGATCGAACCTGCCGCTCCCGTGAAAGTCAGCATCCAGATTTTCGACAAACCCGCGGCTGCTACTGAACAGGCGTCCAAATCTGATCCCGCTGTTCTGCATTTCGCGCAGGAAGGTGTGGAGCAGATTGATGCCACCACAACAACCGAAGGGGCTGAGGCCGAAACAGGCGTGAGAAGTGATGATTCCGGCAGGGAGGCTGCTGTAACAGGGAAAAAATCCGCAGAAAAAGCCGGAATGGCCTCCGGCAGCGACGCGGCAGGAACAGGAAAAGAATCCGGAAAAGGATCCAAAGAAAAAAACGGAACTGCCTCCGGCACTTCCGGGGCGGATAAAGAGTCCTCAGCGGTTCCTGATACTTCCTCTGAAGGCGGCAAGACCACGGAGGTCCGGTTTGAGGCGGAGTCCTTCTCTATCTATGGCCTGGTATATACCGTGGATTTCTTATGGGAAGTCAATGGAAGGAGCTTTAAATTCAATATCCCCGGAGGCGGGTTTGTCAGCTTCAGCAAACTGTTCGAGGCCATGGGAATCGCTTCCGGCAAGGAAATAAATACCGATGTAATCGATCTCAATGACATTCTGGCTTCGGACAATACTGAGGAAATCAGCGAGGAGACACGCAGCTTTGTCGCCGGTATCGAGAAGATGGAATTCAGCCGGCCGGACCTCTTGTGGGTCGGCCTGGCTGAAGAAGACACAACAGTAAGCAGCCTGAGGGCCAGGCTTTCTCTGGATGCTGAGTATTCGGCTTCGATCAAGCCTGAGGAGATCGATAAGATCAACGAGACAGAGATTGAAAAGGGTGATTGGGTCCTTCTCAGTGTCAAGGCATTTGAAACGCAGGAGACACTTACGGTCACAATGAAGGATGGAGAGCTTTTCACGATCCTTGTGACGGATGAACAAAATGCCATCATGAATCCGGACGGCCAGACAGTCCAGACGATCCCTAATCCTTCCGGAACTACGATCAATATGTTTGACTACTGGATCGACAATGAGACTGAGGTTGCCCGCCGCGGCTGGCTCGGCTACAGGAGAAGCGGCACGACGGGATATGATAGCAGTTTCTGGAATTATTTCGATGATCAGAATACAAATACGAACGGCAATAATGTTGGCATAAATTATAATCACAGACTCAAGTTCCTGCCCTCTATGGGAGGACAGGTTCAGGATTGGGAAACCGATGGGACTTACCATGCAACATCATCGGATGGAAGGATTGCGGGTATCAACAGCTGGAACGGAAAAAATGAGAATAATACGAAAAAGTTAATGGAGAGCCGACAACAGGAATCGTTGCAAATGCCTTGTACAATTCAAGCGGGGCGCTTGATCCGGACGGCTATCCCAGACTGAATTCTTCTCTCGGAGGGGAATCGCTGAATTATCTGTTTAATCCTGAAACCGGTCATTCCGGGAAGCGATCTTATACAAGAGCAAATAATCTGTTCTATGTAGATCCGGACGGTTATTATACATATGACAGTATGGATTACAGCGCCTCTATGAATAAGAGCACGAAGCAGTTTACCCTGAGAGAGCAGCCTACAAATGACAACAGAGCAGGAATCCGGGGTTTTTGGCCCATGGGTGATCTGAATTACTGGCTTGGTATGCATCTCAAAGCAGAGTTTTCGATGCCGCAAAACGGTGAGGTCCTGAATCCCAAGGGTGTATATAAGCCGATGGAATTCCAATTCTCAGGAGACGATGACGCATGGGCTTATGTCGACGGAATACTGGTGGCGGATGGCGGAGGCATCCACAACAGGACGGAACTGGATATTGATTTTAAAACCGGAATAGTCAAGGTGATCGGCGGTACTTATACAGATCTCAGCAATCCGGATATGACTGTAGTGTCCGAGAGAACTTTATACCAGATTTTCTCACAGGCGCACAGCAACGGACTGATTTCCAATGACAAATGGAATTCCTATGAGTGGGCAGATTATGACGGGGACGGAACACCGGATACATTTGCCCAGGGAACGAATCTTACTTTCGATTTCTTCTATCTTGAGCGCGGAGGCGGCGAATCGAACCTGTACATTCACTACAACCTGATTTCAACAACTGATTTTTCTGCGCATAAATCATATCATATGCTGCAGAATGATCCCAATGCCCGCCTGCAAAGGGACCAGTTCAAATTTGAACTGATCGGATTTGACGAGCCGGGTAATGAAGGTGAAACGATCTATGCCGTTATGCCCGATAAAGGAACGCCGGGCGGCGACGGATCCTTTGAATCACCGCAGAAAGTTCATAATAACAGCGCGCCCGGAGGGGCAGGTGTTCCGGATGGAATGACCGCACACACTTCACTGATCATCGGCGTTACAGAGGATGGAAATATTAATTTTGGCGATGTGGAGATTTCCCGCGCTTATGAGGGAAAAGAATATAAATACATGGTGCGGGAGATCGTGCCGGATGATGCGGTCAATGCGGATGGCGTGAGATGGGATGCTGCCGACGAAAGCCTGAAGGCTGAGGGCGGTTTCATCAAAGACGGCATCACCTACGATGGCAGAATATATTATTTCAAAGGAAAAGTGTATGAGACAGAATCCGGAAAATATGAGCTGAAAAAAACGAGATATACTGACTCGACGTACACAGAGATCGATGACCAGACCAAGTTTTTCAGTTTTGTCAACGGCTATGTCAGGCCTCTTACGTTTAAAGTGCTCAAAAGAAATGAGACAGGCGAAACACCTCTGGACGGAGCGCAGTTTACTCTGACCCGCGCCATGCAGGACCAGGACGGCAAGTGGGTTGTCCGCACATACCAGAACGGTGGAGAGACAATAGAGGCAGCTTCCAGAAGCGGTACAACAAGCAACGGAGAAGTATCTTTTAACAACCTGACAGAGGGACACTTTATCCTTGGAGAAACGAATCCTCCGTCCGGATATGAGAAAGGCAGTCCTTATAGATGGCTTCTCTCCCTTACAAAGGAAGACAGCGCAACAGAAATTCTTCTTGTGCCAACAATTCAAGGACTGGACAGCGACGGTAATCTGATTGGTGAGCCCAGAACACTTGATACAGATGCAAATAATGTTGCACAGTATCAGATCCTTAACCAGCCAAAACAGATTCAGCTCTCATTGACAAAGGAGTGGATTGGCGGTGCACCTGATAACAGTGAAGCATCTTTCCAGTTGAAGCGATACAGAACATATACAAAACCAGGTGAAGTCACAATGGTAGACGTATATATTCGCTATGCAGAAGATTTCCAATCCTATGCTGATAATGGGTGTAACACAGGAAAACATCTTCGAGTTCCCGCAAACTCAAGAGTTCGTTTTGGGTATTCTGGATTTAATGCCGGAAATAACAACTATGTGTATCCATGGTTGACAGAATATGTCGGAGGCAGCGGCGGCGGTCACAGGGAAGCTCTGGTTAATGGACGGTATGATGCGACATATACAATTGGAACGCAGGAAGTGTGCTTCTGGTTGTTTGCTAATCATGGAAACATTTCTCCGACAGACGGCAGATTCAATTTTACATTAGAATATGTAAATGGAACCGGAGATACAGTTGGTCCAAGCCAATTAGTGACAGAGGAGGATCCCACTTTCACTGCAGAAAATATTACAGTTACGCTTCCTCATGAAGGAAACTGGAACCATACATTTGCTTCGTATCCTGCAGTAGGAATAAACAGTACTTACAATGTTTCTGAATCTTACACTTACTATATCGAGGAAATACCTCCTTATATTGACGGCTATGAGATTATATATGACCGTATGAACGGAAATGACATTGCCGGAAGTTCTGATTCTGAGAATCGTGTGATTACGAACAGAAAGAAGACAGAGGTCCCGGTAAATAAGACATGGAAGTGGTCTGAAGAGGACAATGACAGAGTTGATCATTGGGATGCCACATTTGTGCTGGAATACCGTGAAACTCTTGTGAGCGGAGAACCGGCTTCCGATGCTCAGCATACATGGGCTGCAGTAAGCGGGGCTGCCTCAAAAACGATTCACAAAGGAGATACCGGAGACGCGATCACTTTCCGCGATCTGCCTATGTACCGTGAACATTCAAACGGCAGTGTATACAGGATCATCTACGCTGTCGACGAAATCGCCTATCATGTGTATGACAGCAGCGATCATCTGATAGCGAGATGGACCAAAGACGGATCCGAGTCACAGATCGGTACACTGTACGCCCCGGATTACGAACAGGATGCCGGTGAACTGGATCAGCCTGAAGATTATGCTGACTGGCCGGCGTGGTATACGATATCCCTTATGAACATCGTTCATGAAACAAAGGTGACAAATACCATCGATCTTGGGATCCGCAAGATCTGGGAGGATGAGTCTATACAAAATACTGACGGGGCGTATGCGAAATTCCAGCTGAAGCGTTATGTCCATGAGGAGTATCGCGACTTTTCCAAAGAGGGTATTGATACATCTCAGCCGGTTACGGTGACCCTTGATCTGGGAGAAGGCAGGCAGACGCAGATTACCGTTCCGAAGGGTGCACCGGTCCATATAAGCGGTATGGCGAAGCCGGAGCACAGTGTTGAACTGACATTTACAAAACCGGACAGCACGTCCCTGATCATGCAGTTGGACAACAGCGAATCAGTCAGACAGGCTGTTGCTGATACCGAATCTTTCAATCCTCAGTCAGACTGTACGATATCTTTTGCCCACGGAAATACGGATGCTATCATTGGCGGCCTGGATGGATTAAGGCTTGCATGTTATTATGACAGACAGACCCCGCAGATTGACACATCGTTCAATACAGAACATGACGGTTATCTTGACCCTTCCGGCCAGGTTTTTACGCTCAGTAACGCCAATCACTGGCAGAAAGAGTGGGTCGAACTGCCTCAAATCGTGGAGGGAAAACTCAACGGGGATCTGCAGACAGTCTATGTTTACAGCTATTTCCTGGAGGAGACAGAGTCTTATCCGGAAGGATATGTTTCGATATTTAAGAACAGCGCAGGGGAGGAATTGGGAGACAGGTATATACCGGTGGACTTCAATACGACAATCACTGCGGAGAATGTTGAAACTACTGCTGTGACTGTCAGGAAGGTCTGGGATGATGACAATAATGAAGACAGACCCGAATCCCTGACTATAACACTACTGTCCGATGGAACCCGGACAGATAAAACGGTGACCCTCAATGAAGCAAATAACTGGGAGGATTCGATCGTGGATCTGCCAAAATATAACGACGGTGTTGCGATCGATTATGAATGGATAGAGGAAGAGATGCCGTCCGGCTATTTCCTGACGAATATTTCCACCTCAGAAGGGGAGACCGGAACAATCACGACGCTCACGAATTCTCTGTCAAAATATGATATCAAAACATCTTATATTGGCGTAAAGAATTGGGATGATGTCAACAATCAGTATCTGACGAGACCGCATGAGCTTGCGGTCAGCCTCTATGCGGACGGTCAGCTGACCGGACATACTGCAGAGTGGACAGAAGGACCTCAGGAGAACCAGTGGACATATATCTTCAGGGACCTGCCGGTCTTTACAGAAACCGGAGAAATCATCCAGTATACTGCAGAAGAAGAGCCCGTACCCGGCGGATATACGGAATCTCATACAGCTACGGATACAGACGGTCAAATCGGAACGATAACCTATGATACAGGAAGTAACAGGATCACGCTTGATGATCAGCAGAATAAGCAGATTGTCTGGACTCTGGGATCCGTGATCGACCTTGCATTTATTGCGATCAAGCCGAAAGCAAACGGAGATGTATTTGTCTGGACTTCCAGGACACCTGTACCGGGCGAGGTTACAGCGATCACAAACGAGATCAGATCAGGGGCGATTCCCGGAGCTGCAAACAGAAATATCTACTTCTCCAGCGGCATAGGGGATGTTACTACGCCTCAGGGCAGCGTTCATGTGACATTTGACGAGGCTGAGCTGAGAGTAGTGCTTGACTTTGGATCGACCGAGGTGTGGAACCATTTTATCGTAGGACAGTTTAATGGGAACGATTCCAGTAATTATGAGCCTGGCACTACGACCTTTACAAACAGGCTGAGGACTACATCACTCAGCGGATCCAAGACATGGGCGATTCCGGCTGACACAGAACATCCGGATCCCGTCTTGAAACTGACCAGGACTACTACAGGTATTGACATCGATGGCACGCCCATTGTTTCTGATCCGGAGGTGGTTCAGATCAAAGTCGGCAATGATATGGTCAATCTCCAGCCGCAGTGGTCCGGAGACGGGGCCACAATGAGAAGCTTTACTTACAACGATCTCCCTCAGTTTGATCCCGCAGGGAAAGAATATACATACAGTGTTGAGGAGGTCAGTTTCACCATCGGAAGCGGTGAAGACACAGTTGTATATACTGTCGTCAAAAATCCGGACGGCAGGACGTATACGGTCACCTCTGACCCGGCAGATGCTGAAGTATTTGTCGTGACGCAGGAAGGCAACAGTATTACCAATAGTCCTCTGCAGGTATCCATTGAAATAATCAAGGTTGAAAAAGGGCACAAAGACAGCAGCCATACATTAAGCGGCGCAATATTCCGTTTACTTCGTGTGAACGAGAGCAATGACAATAATTTTGCGGGTGAAGGAAGCTATCAGTCTGAAAAAACAGTCGATCCGGAAACGGGCACCGTGACTTTTGAAGGATTAAAACCGGGCCGGTATAAACTGGAAGAAACAGAATCTCCGGACGGATATATCCTGGTTGAAACGCCATGGTTCATCACCGTGGACAGAACAGGAGCAGCACACCTGGAAGCTTCTTATTCGATGGCTTCCACTGCCGGGGATAATTCCTTCTATATCGAAAACGAACCCGGGGCGGTCCTTCCCTCCTCCGGAGGTCCGGGGACAAAGCTCTTTACAATCCTCGGATCAGTACTGATCGTAGGAGCGGCGCTGCTGCTGCGGAGAAGACGAAAAACACTTTAACAGGATTCAATAAGAGCTGACAAGAATTAACAAGATTTTACAAGATTTGGCAAGAGGGGCTGTTGTATCAGCTGAAAAGTTCAGCTGATCAACAGTTCCTTTTCGATTGCGGAAGAGGGGCCGGAAAATCGGAATCTTCACTTGAAAAGTTCCAATTGGAATTGGGATCTCGATTGGAATCTCCGGCATGAATGTCTGTTGATTTCCTTTTTGGCAAGCGCTATACTAATTTTGTATATTGTACGAATTTAGCACGGCTGTTGTTGTTTAAACATATATAAGCCGTGAAAATTGACACAGCACCGGGGCCGGAGATCATCTGCTCACCTGCGGAATAATGAGCCGGGCCGGCAGTAGTACTGCTTTGAAAAATCTGACGGTCACACTGGAAGCCTGAGAGGAGGATATTCTGTAATTTATGAATAATCTGGTCATCAACAGGATAAAAGGGTGGCTCGCTGTTTATCTGATCGGGGTTTCTGCTTTCATTGTTCCTGTCTATATCCGGTACGGATATCTTCATCTGATTGAGGAAAAAGCATCTTTATATCTTCATCTGTCAGTTCCGGCTCTCCTTTCTGCGGCAATTGTCTTTGCGATTTCAACAGTGTTATCTGTAAAAAAAGAAGGAATAAGCAGTCTTTGCAAGGCGCCCGGTGGAATTGGCGGACGCTTTTTTGTCATTCTGATAAGCATTGCGGTCTGGTCGCTGATTTCCTCCTTGCTGTCTGCGGACCGGAGGGCTTCCTTTCTGGGGACAATGGGCTGGTCGATGGGATCGCTGACTTTGTGCGTTATGATCTGCAGTACAATCTGTATCGCGGCATGGTTTCCCTTTCCCCGCGTGGAGGGTTTTAAAGATCCTGCCGGGAGCGTAAGCATGAAGGTGCCCGGTCTGCCAAAGTGTTTTATCATTCCGGCAGCCGCGGTGCATGCCTTGATTTTTTTATTTGCGATTGTCCAGGCGTGCGGGAGGGATCCCTTCGCTTTTCTTTCGTTGATAGACCATCATTATTATTATTCGTATCTGTCCACAATCGGGCAGAAAAACTGTTTTGCGGGATATCTGTGCCTGCTGCTGCCTGTGTTTTTCGGACTGTTTATGCAGAGTGAAGACAGGCTGTACACAGGAATCTACGGGCTGCTTTCCGCTATGGGACTCTTCTGTGCCGCTGTTGCGGACAGTGACAATCTTTATGCCGGCTTTGGAATCTGCCTTATTTTTATGATTCCTTTTGCGCTGGCCGGACGGCAGCGTGCGGTGAGAGCTTCGATTCTTCTGTGCATTTTCGGGATCTGCCTGTTGGCAGCGGGGTATCTGCCGTTTTTTGCGGACCGGGTCTCAAATATGCAGGGGATCTCCGCTGCGATACTGGGCCTCCCCGGGGCGGGCGCTGTCCTGCTGGCAGGAGGGCTGCTGTATTTGTTTTCCGTCAGGTGGATGGGTGATGCTGACGGAAAAGCTGTCAGGATTTTAGTCTTTCTGACAAGAGCAGCGGTTGCTGCAGTCACCATTGCGGCAGTGCTTTGGGGGATCACACATTTTTCCGACAGTATGGGAACCAACCGGGGACTGATCTGGAGGGTCGGATGGGAGAAGTTCTGCAAAGCATCTGTCCGTCAGAAGCTTGTCGGGACGGGGCCTGAGATGCTGGCGCTCCTCTATGCGGAGCTCAGGATCTCTCCAGGGATCAATGTCCTTTCGGCGCATTGCGAACCCCTCCATATCCTTTTGACCCAGGGACTCATCGGTCTGGGACTGTATCTGGTCTTCTGGGGACATATGTTCTTCTTATGGAAGGAAAACTGCAGGCCGGGGGAAGATGGAAACTGTATCTGGTTCTTTCCTCTCGCCGCTTATTTCGGGCATTCCCTTTTTTGCCCGCTGTATCCTGTGACTGTTGCATTATTCAGTGCGTTTTCCGGACTCTTCCTGCATTTTTGCAAAGGGACCGGCCGCAGATAAAACAAGTACCTGCCATTTTGGAATCAATTCCAAAGCAACAACATTTTTTTCAAAAAGGAGAGACAAAAATGAAAGCGAAAAGATGGACGGCGATTCTTCTGTCTGCTGTTCTGGCGTTTTCCGTCTGTATGCCCGTAAGCGGCATCAGTACCTATGCGGCAGAAGAAGCAGCGGCAGAGACAATTCAGCCCGCTCCGGAAGAGTCGGATTCTGTCCAGACAGAAAGCGCGGCTTCTGCCGCGGAGGATCTGACGGAAGAAAGCTCTTCGGAGGATGTTCCTGCGGAGGACGGCTCCGTAGTGGAGGTAGAAGCGGAAAATGCCGCGTCCTCCGAGGGAACACAGGTGCAGGAGAACCTGGAGGATCCTCAAGAGGATCCGGTAAACGATGCAGCCGGAGAAGCGGCACAGCAGGGAGGGCAGGAGCCCTTTGATGCCGGTAATGAAGATCAGGAAGCTGCCCCTGTGGCGGGTGCGGAGCAGGATCCTGATTCCGACGGACAGGCAGACAGTGTAGAAGCTTCCTTTGAAAATGAGGATGCTGCAGAAACAGCTGCTCCCGAACAGAGCCAGGCTGCGGATACAGTATCTGAAGAACAGAACCAAGCTGTGGATACAGTATCTGAAGAACAGAGCGAATCGGCGGATACAGTATCCGAAGAACAGAACGGAGCCCAGGCTGAGGATGGGCAGACTGTGATCACAGAGGACTCAGGGGAAGAAAAGGAATCCGTTGAGCCGACGGAGGCAGCAGCAGCCCAGGAAACCGATTTTGATTCAGCAGTGGAGATCTCTGTGGGACAGACTCTTTCGGCAGAGGTGACAGAGGAAAGCCCCTATGCTTTCTTTAAGTTCACGGCGCAGGAAAATGGGGTTCTGTCTGTGCATTCGGCATCAGAGTTTGACACCTACGCGGAACTGTTTGATGGGAATCAGTACAGACTCGCATACAATGATGATGGGGTTGGTTATAATTTCAAGCTGGAATACGAGTGCTCTGCCGGCGAAACCTATTATGTCCGTGCGAGACGGTATAATTATGAGAGCTGCAGCTTTGATGTTACTCTCGAGAAGTCTTCCTTCTACGTCGACCATTCATACGGAGGTGACCTGTACCAGGATCTGAATACAGAGTTAGATCTTCGTGCCAGGGCGCTTGCCGACACTGCGCTGACCTATAAATGGTATGTGGACGATGAACTTCAACAGGAAGGGGCATCCGACAGTTTCCGGTATCTTGTTGATCAGGTGTCCGCAATTGTAGAATGCCGGATTGAGGATCAGAACGGGCATTCGGAATCTGTTTGGTACTATATTTACGCGAACTGCTATTGGGATGTTTACCCGGAGGGTAGTACAAAAGTCGTAGTGGAGAATGGGGAGACTCGTGAGCTGAAGGTGTTTACAGAAGTCCAGGAAGGCCATGAGAATGACTATGAATTCACCTATGACTGGATGGATCTCGACGGGAATTTGCTGCAGAGAGGACCAGACCCTTCATACACTTTAACCATGGAAAATGGTCCGATGAATGTTACCTGCTACGTCTATGATCAGTATGGAAGCAGACAGAATGTTTCTTTTTTACTGTCCAATCCCGGCTGGCTAAATGTTTGTCCTGACGGTGCCAGAGAGGGAGCTACCTTTATAGATACATATTGTGAATCAGAATCTGACATTACCCTCTACGTATGTGACAGGACAGATGGGTCTTCTCCTCTGCATTATACATGGTACGATGAAGAAGACCAGGTGGTAGACGGCAGTGGGGATGCATCGTATTGTGAACTGCAGAGCGTCACGAAGGGCTGTACCGTCCGCTGCCATGTAGAGGATGAAAACGGCAACAGTGCGGACCTTATGTTCTATGTACATATCAATACTTACCTCACTGTGCATCCGGAAGGAGCAGAGGATGGAGACACCTATTTCGAGATTGATATTGTGGGACAGAACTCTGTTGTCCTTCATACAATTGCGGAAAACAGTGCAGGCTCATCCGTGACATATCAGTGGCAGAAACAGTCCTATGATCCGCAGACGGAAGAGTATGATTGGATAGATATTGAAGGCGCGACACAGGAGA
>JBGUNJ010000192.1:0-6879 GCA_045117315.1 Lachnospiraceae bacterium
AATGGGGCGAACGCCGTTCCACTCGGGTTTTTGCGCTGAAAATCGCGCAAAAACGCCTCGAATTCGAGGGGGTCTGTACTGTAACAAACGCTCACCTGCGTTAAATATTCCGCGGTCCGCAGCGCGGGCGGTGTCCCGGAACGGCCGGTAACATACGATTAACATACAATTCGCGTTCACGAAAAATCCCCTGCGCGGCATCCCGGTAATACAAGAAATAAAAATACGAAATTTAAGAAAATAAATAGGAAAGTAAAAAATAAGGTCATAGTAAATGGATAAGCTTTTTAGAAAATCTGCTCTGCCGGACCAACTCCTGCTGCAGGTCCAGAAGCCTGCGCGGTATCTGGGCAATGAAATGAACGCGGTGCGAAAGGACAGAGACATTCCGATCCGGTTTGTCATGTGCTTTCCGGATCTGTATGAGATCGGGATGTCCCATCTGGGGATCCAGATCCTGTATGAACTTTTCAACCGCAGGGAGGACACCTGGTGCGAGAGGGTTTTTTCGCCCTGGGTCGACATGGATCATCTGCTGAGGGAACACCATATCCCTCTGTTTGCCCTGGAATCCCAGGATCCGGTCAGAAGTTTTGACTTTCTGGGGATCACCCTTCAGTTTGAACTCTGCTACTCAAATATCCTGCAGATTCTGGATCTGTCGGGAATACCTCTGGAAGCCTCCGAAAGAAAGGAAGAGGATCCGATCGTTATAGGGGGAGGACCCTGTGCCTGTAACCCGGAGCCGGTCGCCAGGTTTTTTGACCTTTTTTATATAGGAGAAGGAGAGACCTCTTATGATGCCCTGCTCGATCTGTACCGCTCCATGAAGGAGCGGGGGGAGGGAAGGGCGGCATTTCTGCGCGCCGCCGCCGGAATCCCGGGAATTTATGTTCCTTCCCTGTACGAGGTGGAGTATGGGGCTGGCGGGACCATCAGCGCTTTCCGGCCCAAATACCCGGATGTGCCCTCCACAGTGAGACGGCAGGCGGCTGCCGACCTGGACACCACACCTTATCCGGTAAAACCCCTGGTTCCCTTTATCACGGTGACACAGGACCGTGTGGCTGTCGAACTCATGAGGGGCTGCATAAGGGGATGCCGTTTCTGCCAGGCAGGCATGATCTACCGCCCCAACCGGGAGAGGGATCTGACAACTGTCAGGACCTATGCGGATTCCATGCTGGGCAGCACAGGGCAGGACGATATACTGCTGAGTTCCCTGAGTTCAAGCGACTATTCCTGCATTCATGAAATCGTGGACTATGTCTCGGATCGCTACGAAGAGGACCGGGTAAAGCTGCAGGTGCCCTCGCTCAGGATCGACGCCTTTTCACTGGATCTCATGGCCAGGGTCCAGGACGTCCGCAGGAGCAGCCTGACCTTCGCGCCGGAAGCGGGGTCCCAGCGTCTGCGGGATGTGATCAACAAGGGGATCACAGAGGAGGATATTCTCACTGGCGCGAGAGAGGCTTTCCGGGGAGGCTGGAACAAGGTCAAGCTTTATTTTATGCTGGGACTCCCCACAGAGACATCGGAAGACCGCACAGCCATCTCTGACCTGGCCAATAAAATCTCGGCCGCCTATTATGAGGAGGTGCCGAAGCAGAAGCGGAACGGCCGCTGTCAGATCACGGTCAGCACATCATTTTTTGTCCCCAAGCCATTTACCCCCTTTCAGTGGGCTCCCATGTTCCATGCGGGAGATTATCTCGGCTTTGCGGCACAGGTCAATCACGCGATCTATGCATCCCACAATCACAGGAGTATCCGCTACAGCTGGCATGACGCCGAGATGATTTTCCTGGAAGGAGTCCTGGCCAGAGGTGACCGCAGGACCGCTGACCTGATTCTGGAGGCCTACCGGCTGGGTTCGGTATTCGACTGCTGGCTGGAGACCTGGAAATATGCCAGATGGGAACGGGCGGCACAGAACATCGGTTTTAATCTGGATTTTTATACCCTGAGGGAGAGAGAAAAAGAAGAGATTTTCCCCTGGGATTTCATAGATATAGGCGTTCGCCGCGACTTCCTGTGGCGGGAGTGGGAAAGAGCTGAGAAAGCTCAGCTGACCCCCAACTGCAGGGAAGCCTGCAGCGGCTGCGGAGCCGCCTCCTACGGCAGCGGCGTGTGCCTGAGAGGAAAGGCGGAGAAGACGGAGACTGCCGCGGCCGGGCCTGAAAAGATGGAAGAGCTCGCGGCGGAGAACCGGGAAGAAGCAGAAGCCCTGCAGGCTATGGAAGGCACTGAAGCAGAAATCCTGCAGGCTATGGAAGGCACTGAAGCAGAAGCCGGGGTAAAGTCTGGTGAAGAATCCGCAGAAGAGTCCGGAGAGGATTCCGGGGAGATCTGTATCAAGATCCGCATGCGCCTGGCTAAATACGGCCCCATGAAATTCATCGGCCATCTGGAGCTGATGCGTTTTCTGCAGAAATGTATCCGCCGCACGGACATCGATATCCGCTATTCGGACGGTATCACTCCGCGCATGATCATGTCTACGGCTATGCCGCTGGGGCTGGGACTGACCAGCACAGGGGAATATGTAGATATAGAAATCGGGAGTCCGATCACCACAGAGCATGCTCTGGAGCAGCTGAGGCCCCTGATGCCGGAAGGGCTGGAGATCCTGGATTTCAGGCAGATCGGGGAGACGGTCCCGGCAGGAGGCGGAGGAAATGCCAGAAAGCCTCAAAAGGCCATGTCTGTCGTGGCGGCAGCGGAGTACAGGGTGAAATTCCGGGAGAATTTTGCGGTTCCTGAAAACTGGAGGGAGATCCTGATGTCATTTGTCGGGCAGGAGGAGATTCTCTGGACCAAGGAGACAAAGAAAGGATTCCGCACGCTGGATATGAAGCCCCTGATCTATTCATTTTCCTGCCCTGGAGATGAAATCCATATGTGTGTGTGCTCCCGGGTCGGGGAAAACCTGCGTCCGGAGCAGATCATAGGGGAAGCCTTCCGCAGTAACGGGATCGGATTTCCTGAGGATGCCCTTAGTGCCTTACGGATCCATCGCACAGATCTGCTGGCAGAGAGGGAAAAAACAGCTGAGACCGCGGAGAGGGAAAAAAATACAGGGCAGGAACAGAAAGAAGGTAAAGAGCGCGGCTCAGGGCAGCAGTCTTTCCATGACGGAAAAGCTGCCGGACTGCTTTCCGGGTTCATTTCCCTCAACGAGATGGGCAGAGTGATTTTGCAGGAAGAGACCTGAAATTCTTGAAACGGCGCGTAAACCCCCGGCCGGCCATAGTCGTCCGCGGGTACATCAAAAAGACTTGAGGAGGTTATCATTACAGATATGAGAAAAATAGGTGTTCTCGGTGCCGGAACATGGGGAATGGCACTGGCGCGTATGCTTTGCAACGCGGGAAATGAGGTGATCGTCTGGTCGGCGATCGGACAGGAGATTGACGCATTCAAAGAAAGCCGCAGGCATCCCAAACTACCCGATATGGTGATTCCGGATGAATTACAATTCACTAAATCCATTGAGGAGGTGTGCAGGGACAGGGATATCCTGCTCTTTGCAGTGCCCTCTGTCTTTGTACGCGGAACTGCTGCGGCTGCCCGCAAATATATACCGGACGGACAGGTGATTGTAGATGTGGCCAAGGGAATTGAAGCAAATACTCTGATGACCATGTCGGAAGTCATACGGAGCGAGCTGGAGAAAACGGAAGGATCTGAAAATGAAGGTTCGGAAGGGAAGGAAACAGGTCCCCGGGACTTCCGCATAGTCGCGCTCTCAGGGCCGACGCACGCCGAGGAAGTGGCGATGGATATGCCCACTACGATCGTGTCCGCCTGTGAGGACACAGCAGCTGCCGAGCTGGTCCAGGATGTTTTTATGGGACCCGCAGACAGACCCACATGCATGCGTGTCTACACCAATACGGACGTGAAGGGAGTCGAACTTTGCGGAGCGCTGAAAAATATCATCGCTCTTTCAGCAGGCGTCGCCGCGGGAATGGGCTATGGGGATAATGCCCGCGCCGCTCTGATCACAAGGGGACTTGCGGAGATTGTGCGCCTGGGAGTCAAGATGGGGTGCTCGGAACAGACCTTTTATGGCCTCGCCGGAGTCGGCGACCTCATTGTCACGGCGACCAGCCGCCACAGCCGCAACAACCGCGCCGGCTTCCTGATAGGGCAGGGCTGTACACCGGAGGAAGCAGTCGAAAAAGTCGGTATGGTCGTAGAGGGAATCAATGCCATTCCCGCGGCGGTCCGGCTCGCGACCCAGTACGGCGTGGAAATGCCGATCGTCTCCTTTATGGACGGTGTGGTCCGCTGCGGAACCGACCCCGGGGACGCAGCCGCGCAGCTGATGGGCAGAAGAAAAAAATCGGAGATGCCTTCGACGGAAGGGGAGTACTATTTCGCGAGACTTCTTGCCGAGGCGATCCGCGGAGGCTATCTCTCCACCAAATGAGAGACCGCCCTCTGCCCCCGGCCGGCCCGTTTCCGCCGCATGGCGGAAAAATCTTTGCATGTGCCGTGTCATAAAAAAGAGACACCTGATACCTGCTGAAACGGTTCAGGTGTCTCTGTTGTTTTACGGTTTTTTAACCCTGTAAGCGTATTCTGCTCCCTTCGGGCGGATCGGTTACTGAGGATCGAGGTATTTGCCGTCCAGAACATCTTTCAGGTACTGGCCGTATTCGTTCTTTTTCATCACTTCGTAAGTCAGGAGGACTTCCTCGCGGCTGATCCAGCCGTTCAGATAGCCGATCTCTTCCAGACAGCCTATCTTGCGGTGCTGGTGCTGCTCGATGGTTTTGACGAAATTCGTCGCGTCTACCAGGCTCTCGTGCGTCCCGGTGTCAAGCCACGTGAATCCCTGTCCCAGCAGTTCAACACTCAGTTCCCCATTCTCCAGATAGATTCTGTTCAGATCGGTTATCTCATACTCTCCGCGCGCGGAAGGCTTGAGGCCCTTGGCGTACTCAACTACCCGGCTGTCATAAAAATAAAGACCGGTCACGCAGTAATTGCTCTTGGGATGCTTGGGCTTTTCCTCGATTGAAACGGCGCGGCCCTGACTGTCAAACTCTACTATGCCGAAGCGCTCAGGGTCATCTACATAGTAACCGAATACTGTGGCGCCCTTTCCGCTTTCCGCCTTCTGTACGGCGGCCCGCAGCCTCTTTGTCAGACCGTGGCCGGCAAAAATATTGTCACCCAGGATCATTGCGGCAGGCTCGCCGTTAATGAATTCTTCGCCCAGTGTAAAGGCCTGGGCCAGACCATCCGGTGACGGCTGTGCCTTGTAAGAAAGATGGAGTCCGAACTGATGCCCGTCCCCGAGAAGTATCTGGAAACGAGGGAGGTCCTGGGGAGTTGAAATGATCAGAATGTCCCTGATTCCCGCGTTCATCAAAACGGAAATGGGATAATAGATCATAGGCTTGTCATAAATCGGAAGAAGCTGCTTGGATGTGACCATTGTCAGTGGATAGAGCCTGGTGCCGGAACCGCCGGCGAGTACTATGCCTTTCATAAAAATCTCCTCTCTTTCCGACTGTGCCGGAGCGCTCCTGCGCGATGTAAGCCCTTGCTGCGCAAATATGCCCGGATAAGTTCAAGGAAGCGGTTTCACAGGGTGATCACCCGGTGATTTCCCGGGCGGCTGAAAAGCTGCCTTCAGTGGAAAAACCTGCTACCATAATAACATACTTGTGGCTATGAGTACAGTTTACAGACTCACATGATTAAAGCATTGCGGGAGCGCCCGCGGCGCAGAGCAATGCTGGCTTTAATCATATAAAAGAAAAGCAGCGGGGAAAGCGGCCGCAAATGCAGGGCCCGTCCGGGCAATTGCGGACATTTTCCGGGCGCCCCGTGCCCTTACACGAGAGAGGCAACGGTGGGCATGATGACCGAAGCCCAGAAGAGACTGACCGGCATCACAAGGATCATTGCCGGCAGCATATCCGCGATCGGAAACATTTTGACTTTGATCATCCTGAAACCGGTGGCCAGCATCAGGAACCCGCCGCAGGCCTTGAAATCGGCGATCATAGCAGGTGTTGTGTGAGGGATGATGACACTGCCCAGCAAAAAGAGGATCAGGAAGAACACAAACTGGGGGATAGCTACCAGGCAGACGACTGCGCCCAGGGTGCAGGCAAAGATCAGAGCGGTGAAAAGATCCAGGACTGACTTGGCGAACAGGATGCTGTGGTCACCGCTCATACCTGCGGCCAGAGAACCGTATATACCGGTTCCGCTCGCGCAGAAAAGCACGATGACCGTAACCAGAGTAGCGTTGAAATCCTCTTGGGAGATCCCTGATTTACCTGCGTGAATGAACCTGCTGACAAACCGCTGCATCATGCCCCCGGCGCTGTTGATCCGGTCTCCGAGATGAATGACCAGGCCGATCATAGTCCCGATGATGACCGAAAACACAACTGCGGGCATATTTTCCATCAGGACAATGGAACTGATCCCCATGGCCATGGAACAGCATCCGAAGATCATATTGATCTTCTCTTTGTAATCGGTGGTGAGCTGGTTCCCTAGCAGCGTACCGATCAGTCCGCCTATGGCAACAGATAGTGAATTGACGATAACACCCAGCGGCATAATTCTGTCTCCTTTCTTTGGTTAGTGTCCGCCGCAAGGCGGAGGAATACATTACGCGGGGCATTTTATAATAGGGTAGAGGAGGCCTTGCCGTCCCCTGCCCTCACGCGGGCTGCCGTTCGCCGTCAGGCGAAAGATACCTGACGGCAAGCCCTGCGATAAAAAAGACTCCGGAAGCCCTGTAAAAAAGACTTCCGGAGTGCCCCTGCCAAGAGTCGAAGCGACGGGATTCGAACCCACGACCTCTGCGTCCCGAACGCAGCGCTCTACCAAGCTGAGCCACGCTTC
>JBGUNJ010000193.1:0-8724 GCA_045117315.1 Lachnospiraceae bacterium
TACGGCGTTTGGCGGCGCGTAAGCGCATTGGAATCGCCAAACGCGTCGTTACATGTCCACGCCTTCGATAGGGCGTGGACAGTAACGGCGGGCCTGAGCTCCTGCCTGAACGCAATATGAATGTAGCAGTTTGATGGGAACTGTGGTATCATTACTCAAAGTCTGCTTTGATCAGCCTGATTTCTCCGGGCTTTCCCGGGGGAGGATTCCGGCGCTGATCCGGATTTTTACAACCATTTAAAACAACTTAAAACAATCCTTTAAAACGTAAATAATTATTTCTTTTAATACTTATTTTTTAAAATATTTCATAACAGTTTTTCACAACAGAAATTGATGAAAGGAAAGTTATGTCCAGATTAACAGATAAGCTTTTCGGAACTCACAGCCAGCGGGAGATCAAGAGGATCCGCGGCGATGTCGACCGTATAGAGAGTCTTCGCCCTGCCATGCAGGCCCTGACTGACGAGGAACTGAGAGCCAAGACCGATGAATTCAAAAAACGTGTTCAGGACGGGGAGTCTCTCGATTCAATTCTGCCGGAGGCCTATGCGGCCGTCAGAGAAGGCGCCCGCCGTGCCCTCGACATGGAGCCTTTCCGGGTGCAGCTGATCGGCGGCATTATCCTCCACCAGGGCCGGATCGCGGAGATGCGCACCGGTGAAGGTAAAACTCTTGTCGCGACCATGCCCGCCTACCTCAATGCTCTGGAGGGCCGCGGTGTCCACATCGTCACAGTCAACGATTATCTGGCAAAGCGTGACGCGGAGTGGATGGGCCAGGTCTACCGTTTCATGGGCCTGACTGTCGGCGTCGTCCTCAACAGCATGACGCCTCAGGAGCGCCAGGAGGCCTACCGCTGCGACATCACTTATGTGACAAACAACGAACTGGGCTTTGACTACCTGCGCGACAACATGGCGATCTACAAGGAACAACTGGTCCTGCGCGAGCTCCACTACGCCATCATCGACGAGGTCGACTCGGTCCTGATCGACGAAGCCAGAACACCCCTGATCATCTCCGGTCAGAGCGGCAAATCCACCAAGATCTACGAGGCATGCGACATTCTGGCAGGCCAGATGAAACGCGGCGCCGACGTCGAGGATCTGTCCAAGATCGATGCCATCATGGGCATTGAGCGCGAAGAGACCGGCGATTTTATCGTCAACGAAAAGGACAAACTCATCAACCTCACCGCGGAAGGCGTGGCCAAGGTCGAGAGATTTTTCCGTATCGAGAACCTGGCGGATCCCGAGAACCTGGAAATCCAGCACTGCATCATCCTGGCCCTGCGCGCCCACAATCTGATGCACCGCGATCACGATTACATCGTCAAGGACGACCAGGTCCTGATCGTCGATGAATTTACAGGCCGCGTCATGCCCGGCCGCCGTTACTCCGACGGTCTTCACCAGGCGATCGAGGCGAAGGAACACGTCAAAGTCAAGCGCGAGAGCCGCACACTTGCGACGATCACCTTCCAGAACTTTTTCAATAAATTTGACAAAAAATGCGGCATGACCGGTACCGCCCTCACCGAGGAGCGCGAGTTCCGCGAGATCTACGGTATGGACGTCATCGAGATCCCGACCAACCGTCCCGTGATCCGTTTCGACGACCAGGATGCCGTCTACAAGACAAAGAAGGAGAAATTCCGCGCCGTCGTGAACGCGGTCAGGGAGGCCTACGAAAAGGGCCAGCCCGTCCTGGTCGGCACCATCACCATCCAGGTCTCCGAGGAAGTCTCCAAAATGCTCAAGAAGGCAGGCATTCCCCACAACGTCCTCAACGCCAAGTTCCATGAAATGGAAGCGGAGATCGTCGCGGAAGCCGGCCGCCACGGCGCCGTCACGATCGCGACCAACATGGCCGGCCGTGGTACCGATATCAAACTGGATGAAGAGGCCCGCGCTGCGGGCGGACTCAAGATCATCGGCACAGAGCGCCATGAATCCCGCCGTATCGACAATCAGCTCCGGGGCCGAAGCGGACGTCAGGGAGACCCCGGTGAATCCCGCTTCTACATCTCTCTCGAGGACGACCTCATGCGTCTGTTCGGCTCGGACCGCATGACTGCTATGTTCAACGCGCTCAATATACCCGAGGACCAGGAGATCACCCACAAATCCCTCTCCAAGGCCATCGAGGGCGCCCAGAAGAAGATCGAAAATAACAACTTCGGAATCCGCAAAAACCTGCTCGATTATGACCAGGTCATGAACGAGCAGCGCGAGATTATCTATGCGCAGCGCCGCGAGGTCCTCGACGGCAAGAGCATGCGCGACAGCGTCTTCAAGATGATCACGGATTATGTCGACGGCACAGTCGACACATGCATCAGCGACGACATCGACAGCGATGACTGGAACCTCACGGAACTCAACGAGCTTCTGCTGCCCACCATTCCGCTCCAGGTCATAAACCGCGGGCGGATTCGTGAGCGTACCCGCGACGGGCTCAAGCAGCAGCTCAAGGAAGAGGCGGTCGCTCTTTATGAATCCAAAGAGGCGGAGTTCCCCGATTCCGAGCAGGTCCGCGAACTTGAGCGCGTCGTCATCCTCAAGGTCGTCGACCGCAAATGGATGGACCACATCGATGACATGGACCAGCTCCGCCAGAGCATCGGCCTTCAGTCCTACGGCCAGCACGACCCCCTTGTCGAGTACAAGATGGCCGGCTATGACATGTTCAATGAGATGACCCGCAACATCGAAGAGGAGACCGTACGGGTCCTCTTCCACGTCAAGGTTGAACAGAAAGTGGAGCGCGAAGAAGTCGCCAAGGCGACCGGCACCAACAAGGATGACACAGCCGTCAAACAGCCCAAACGCCGTACTGACAAGAAGATCTATCCCAATGATCCCTGCCCATGCGGAAGCGGCAAAAAGTACAAGAACTGCCACGGGCGTCCCGGTATGAAGCTGTGATCTGCGCCGGGTGAAAGAGACTGCTGAATTCGTCTGCCTTATTCCGACGCCGATTCCGCCTGCCCGGCACGACAGCTGCAGAAAAAATATTCCCGCCCGCCCGGTGCGGGCACAGACACAATAGAAACAGCAGCCGTGCGCTTTCTGAAGCGGACGCCTGCTCAGGAGGAAAAACCCAAAATGCTTCAACTGGATCAGATGAAAACCGAGATTCAGCAGTACGAGACCACCATGCATGAGGTGATCGACTCTCTGGATCTCGAATATAAAAAACAGCGTATCGAAGAGCTTCAGCGCGAATCGGAAGCACCGGATTTCTGGTCGGACGCCGATACTGCCAACAAAAAAATGAAACAGCTCAAAGATCTGCAGACTACTGTTGAGGACGCCGACCACCTCGAATCCCAGTATGAGGACATTCTCATGCTGATCGACATGGGCAACGAGGAAGAGGATGAATCCATGATCGACGCTGTCCGCGAGGATCTGGACGCCTTCAAGGAAAAGCTGGAGGAAATGAGGCTCGCCACTCTGCTCACCGGAGAGTACGACGACTCCAACGCCATCGTCTCCCTCAATGCCGGTGCAGGCGGGACCGAGAGCTGCGACTGGTGTTCCATGCTCTACCGCATGTACACCCGCTGGGCAGACCGCAAGGGCTTCAAGGTCGATGTCATGAACTACATTGACGGCGACGAAGCGGGCATCAAATCCGTCGACTTCCAGATCAGCGGACCCAACGCCTACGGCTATCTCAAATCTGAGCGCGGCGTCCACAGACTCGTGCGTATTTCTCCCTTCAATGCCCAGGGCAAGCGCCAGACCTCTTTCGTGTCCTGCGACGTCATGCCCGACATTGAAAAAGACATCGACATCGTGGTCAACCCCGATGACATCCGCATCGACACCTACCGCTCCAGCGGCGCGGGCGGCCAGCACATCAACAAGACGTCCTCGGCCATCCGTATTACTCACTTCCCCACCGGGATCGTCGTGACCTGCCAGAACGAGCGCTCCCAGTTCCAGAACAAGGACAAGGCCATGCAGATGCTCAAGGCCAAGCTCTATATGCTGAAGAAGGAAGAGGAAGAGGCCAAGCTGGCCGGCATCCGCGGCGAAGTCAAGGATATCGCCTGGGGCAGCCAGATCCGCTCCTACGTCCTGCAGCCCTACACCCTGGTCAAGGACACCCGCACACAGGAGGAGACCTCCAATACCGGCGCTGTCCTCGACGGCGACATCGACCGCTTCATCACTGCCTACCTGCGCATGGGCGCCAACCAGGCCGGCCGCCACGAAGAGCTGTAAGGCCAGGGACGCGCGAAACAGCGCGCAGCCTGAATCTATGAGCCTGTGAACCATGCGGGAGCCCGCAAAAGCGGAGCGGGCGGTGCGCGGTTGATTCATACATGTTTGTGCACGCAAGATCATGGCCATAAAGCATGCAGGATCATGGCCGTAAGATGGCCATAAAGCATGCAGGATCATGGCCGTAAGATGGCCATAAATTTAGAAGGTTTTGTTTTATGCATACAGTTCCGGAAACAGTCAAACTGTTTGACCAGAATGCCTACGCCGAAGACTTTTCGGCGACTGTGCTCTCCGCGGAGAGAATCGTAAAAACAGAAAAGAAGGGAAAGAAAAAGCAGAAAGAAACCGTCACCTGGGAA
The DNA here is from genome assembly GCA_045117315.1 of Lachnospiraceae bacterium. GTDB lineage: Bacteria > Bacillota > Clostridia > Lachnospirales > Lachnospiraceae > CAG-791. The sequence goes on from JBGUNJ010000193.1 coordinate 4,601, forward strand.
GTTGTTCTGGACAGGACCCTCTTTTTTCCGGAAGAAGGCGGACAGACGCCCGACACAGGCGTCCTGGACGGATGCCCTGTGATCGATGTTCAGCTTGAAGGTGATGTGATCCGGCACACAGTGCTGGACAACAGCGGTGACGGGGAACTGTTTGCCGCCGGGCAGACGGTTTCCGGCAGAATAGACTTTGCCCGCCGCTTCTCCAACATGCAGAACCACTCCGGCGAGCACATTCTCTCCGGCCTGGTCCACGGCCGCTTCGGCTACGATAATGTAGGTTTTCACCTGAGCGACAACACAGTGACCCTTGACTTCAACGGTCCTCTGACAGACGAAGATATCCTCTGGCTGGAGCAGACCGCCAACCGCGTCGTCTGGGACAACAAAGAGATACGGGCCTGGTATCCGGATCCGGAAGAACTCGAAAAAACGGTCTACAGGAGCAAAAAGGAAATCGACGGCCCTCTTCGCCTGGTGGAGATTCCCGGAGTGGATATGTGCGCCTGCTGCGCGCCTCATGTGAAGAGGACAGGCGAGATCGGCCTCATCAAGATCATCCGGACCCTCCGCGAAAGAAGCGGCATCCGCCTTACCATTCTGTGCGGCAGCCGGGCCCTGACCTATATGCAGACCCTGCAGAAGGCGGCAGAGGATGTCTCCCACCTGACCAATATGCCCCGCGAAGAAATCGCGGCCGGCACAGCCCGGATACTGGAAGACAATGACAGACTCCGTCAGCGGGAGGCGGCCCTTGAGGCGGCTGTCACAGAGGCCCTTGCAGCCTCTGTGCCTGCGGACCTGCGGGATGTATTCCTGTTCACCGAAGGGACGGACGGCAGCAGCGCCGGGATCGGAAACCTGGCCCAGCGCCGACTCGTCAATACACTGTGTGAGACGCATCCCGGTTACTGCGGTGTCTTCGCCGGCAATGATGAGACAGGCTACCGCTACATCATCGGAGCCACCGGCACAGGAGATGCCCGGGCACTGAATGCCTGTCTGAAAAAATACTCCGGCGCCCGGGGCGGCGGAAAACCCGCCATGGTACAGGGTTCCGTTCAGTCGACACAGGAAGAGATCCGTGCCGCGCTCCGCAAGTCACTATGTGAGATCTCGGAATCCTGAGAAAAAATAAAAGAAGTTCATTGCCACAAGACCTGTGACTGCCCTGTAAACAACAGGCTGTCCCTGAAGTTAGGAGGAATCGGAATGGCTGGAGCAGTGTTTTATTTTATCCTGTTTTTTTTCGTTATAGTGCGCTTTTTAACTAATTCCGGAAAGAAAAAGGGTTCCGGAAATACTGCCTCGCGAAACAGAACAGCCAGACCTTCCGCGAGAGGTCCCATGGCTGCCGACGGCCACCGCGTGCCGAAGGACCAGGATATCTCCTGCGAGCGTTTTGGTCATAAGCACCAGGAGTTTGACACACCGAGGTATATTCCGCACCAGGATCCGGAAGAGGGCTATATCATCCTCAACGGCGTCAGAATGAAACTGACTGAGGCTGACAGCTACGAAAACAGGATCTGATTATTTACCCGGGACGGTGCCGCGACACCGGGTATACAGGATGAGACAAAAGGGACAGTTCTTTCCTGACTCTGATGAGTCAGAAAGAACCGTCCCTTTCATTACTTTATTATAACTTTTATTATACTTTCATTACCTGCTGATCAGGACCGCGCTCTCGCGGGGGCCGAGTGTGTATCTGAAGGACACCTTGAGGGGCGCTTCTTTTCCGCAGGGATAAGAGGTCCCCTTGGAATGACAGACGATGTGCCACTTGAGCTTTCCGGGAAGCGCAGGCAGGGTAAAGGTGTGTTCCTCCCAGTGGGCATTGACCAGAACGTACAGAAATGCGTCCCGGTCAGTGCCGTATTTGACATGATCCTCTGCGTACAGGAAGGCAAATGTCAGCGACGGAGCCTCCGGGTCAATCTGCCAGGGCTCAGTGGAGTGGAAGGAGAGTTCGGGATAGCCCGTCCTGTTCTTTTCACTGTCAAAATGCGGGGCCCGAAGCACGGGATGGGCTGCCCGCAGCGCGATCAGAGTGCTCACGTAGTCGTGCAGGTCCTGATAAGCGCCCAGACGGTCCCAGTCAAGCCAGGAGATCTCGTTGTCCTGACAATAGGAGTTGTTGTTTCCGAACTGAGTATTGGCGAACTCGTCGCCCGAGAGCAGCATGGGGACACCCCTGCTCATGAGAAGCAGAGTCTGGAAGTTCTTCAACTGGCGCGCGCGAAGTGAGAGGACTTCCGGATTCTTTGTCTCGCCCTCCTCGCCGCAGTTCCAGCTGTTGTTGTCGCTGCTGCCGTCCCGGTTTTCCTCCCCGTTGGCCTCATTGTGCTTTTCATTGTAGGAAACCAGATCGTACAGGGTGAAGCCGTCATGGCAGGTGACGAAATTGATGGAAGCGGCGGGACCGCGGTCCGCATACAGATCCCCGGATCCACCGATCCGTCTGTAGAGTTCAGGCGCGCAGCCGGCGTCTCCCTTTACAAACCGGCGCAGGCAATCCCGGTATTTTCCGTTCCATTCCGACCAGCGGTTCCAAGAGGGGAAACTTCCAACCTGGTAGAGGCCGCCTGCATCCCATGCCTCCGCGATCAGCTTGGTTCGGCCCAGCACGGCGTCGTGGGCCAGAGAATCGATGAGGGGAGGGGACATCATGGGAGTGCCGTTCTTGTCACGGGTCAGGATCGACGCCAGGTCGAAGCGGAAGCCGTCGACATGGTAGAAAGAGACCCAGTAGCGGAGGCAGTCCAGGATATGATTTCTGACGACCGGGTTGTTACAGTTCATCGTGTTGCCGCAGCCGCTGAAATTGAGATATTTCCCGTCGGCATCCAGCAGATAGTAGGTTCGGTTGTCGATACCCTTGTAAGAGATCACAGGACCGTTTTCATTGCCTTCCGCAGTGTGATTGAATACGACATCGAGTATGACCTCGATCCCGTTCTGGTGCAGCTTTCTGATCGTGTTCTTCAACTCGTCCGCTTCCATGCCGAAAGGAGCCGAGGCGGCGTACCCTGCCTTGGGCGCGAAGAAGCACAGCGTCGAATATCCCCAGTAATTGCGGAGATTCTTGCGGCGCGGATCGTCGGAATACTCAAATTCATCGAAGGCAAAAACCGGCATCAGTTCAACGCAGTTTACCCCCAGCGATTTGAGATAGGGTATTTTTTCCACGATTCCCGCGTATGTCCCCGGATACCTGGTCTTACTCGAAGAATCTCTTGTAAATCCTCTCACATGCATCTCATAGATGACCAGATCCTCCATGGGAATTTCCAGAGGCTTGTCATCCCCCCAGTCATAATCCTCGCGGATGAACTGGCCCCGGTGTATGAAGCCGGAGTTTGTCTTTGAAGCCTTGCCCCAGACACTGCGCCCGGAGACGGATTTTGCGTAGGGATCCAGGACTACCCGGTCCCGGTCAAAGCACAGCCCCTTTGCGGGATCGCTGACACCGTCAAAACGATAGCCGTATTCCGTGGTTTCGATCGAAATGCCGAAAACCATCATTGTATATACATTGCCGATGCGGAATTCCTCCGGAAAAGGAATCTCCACGAAAGGATTTTTGCGGCCATGATGAAAGAGCAGGAGAGTACAGCCGGCAGCCTCCTTTGAAAAAATACTGAAATTCACCCCGCCGTCTTCCACCAGGGACGCGCCGAAAGGAAGAACCCGGCCGGCCCGGTACTCCAGACCTTTGATCTGCTTTGTGGGATAAGTATCGATAAGCCTCATCTTTAAACCTCTTCGGAAAGATTTCTCTCCGGAAAAAATCTTCGAAAAGAGACGCTTCCGGAAATAAACTGTTTTCAGAAACAGACGTCTTCAGAAAAACATCTTCAGAAAGAAACCCCTTCAGAAAGAAATATTTTCAGAGAAAACAATTTCAGAAATGAATGACCGGCCAGGCTCTGCCCCGGCCGCTTGCTCGCTGTTTATTGATTCTTGTGGCCAAGGGCTGCTGTTCACAAACATGAATGAATAAACCACGCGCTGCTTCGCGCGTCCCGCGCTCTCACAGCGCTCCACCCATTCGCATCCCGATCTTTTTTGCGCATACTTGTGGCCATGAGCATGGCTCACAGACTCATATGATTAAAGCCACG
>JBGUNJ010000194.1:0-6823 GCA_045117315.1 Lachnospiraceae bacterium
CACGGTCACCTGATTTCAGAAGAGTCCAGAACAGCGCATGAAGAGCCGCCACGCCGCTTGCCAGCACAATTGCATCGTCGGCGTCATCCGTTATGCTCTACGGTCTGATCGGAGGTTTTTTCTGGGCGTGTGACGGAATCCTGCTCACCCGGGTATTCGGGACTGGCAGCACCCTGCAGACAGGAAGTCTGCAAAAGGAGGTTTTGACCGCAGGTCTCCATGATACTTTTTCAGCGTCCACTGTCCTCCTGTTTTTTCTGTTGAGAAGAATAAAAGGAGCACTGGACAGTGTTTTCTTTAGTCCGGGGGATTGTGCCGGAAAGCGTACCCGGCCTTCGCTGACAGTGACTGCATCGGAAAACATGCCTGCGAAGAGTTTGTCTCCTCTGCAGATCTCTCCCCGCAGGGCCGCCCTGTATTTTATCATCGCCTCCATCCTGGGAGGGCCGGTCGGAACAGGAAGCTATCTCGCAGCAATCAGTCTTACCGGAGTAGGATATGCCGCCGCGGTTTCCGCGATGTATCCGGCCGCGGGGGCCGCTGTGGCAGCTCTGACAGGGAGAGAATCGATACAGCCCGACCGGTTTCCGGGGATACTGCTCTGCGTAGGAGGCGCTGTGCTGATCAGCCGTACTCCTCAGATCCAGACGCTGCATCCGGCAGGATTCGGACTGGCAGCGCTTGCCGCCCTGTGCTGGGGGCTGGAAGGTGTAATCTGCTCAGCGGGTTTGTCTGAGACATCTTTTGCTTTTGACACAGGGCTCTTGCTGCGCCAGATGACCTCTTGTTGTATCTACCTGCTTTTCATTTTCCCGCTGGCGGGGATCTACAGCATGCCGGTCCGGCAAGTTCAGGGAGGCGGGCAGCTCTGGTCCGGAGGATTCCCGGAGCAGATCCTTTTCATCGCAATGACCGGCACTGCGGGAGCTGTCTCGTACCTTTGTTATTACAAGGCAATTGAGAAGATCGGGCCTTCAAGTGCCATGGCGGCCAACGTCACTTATACCGTATGGGCGGTCCTTCTGGAAGTCCTGGCGACAGGAAACCTGCCGCCTCCGCCGGTCATGGTATGCAGCCTCTTCATTTTTGCGGGGGCAGTCATGGCGGCGGGCAGCTGCAGGAGGCAGTTATGAGATGTTTATAACATAAGAAAGGAGTGTCCGTTCATGCGGGACAAGGCAAAGGATTTTTTTTATAAGCACAAGTTTACTCTGATCTCCGCTGCGGCTGTGGCAGCTCTTCTGATCCTGTGGGAGCTGGGGAGCATTTTCAACTGGTTCAATCCGAAATTCATTCCGTCCATGTCAACGGTCTGGAATTCCTTTGTAGATGTGGTGAAGAACGGGTACAATGGGTATTCTCTGCTCTTTCATCTGCTGTCCAGCCTGCGCAGGTTGTTTATCGCTGTCTTTGTGGCGTTTATCATTGCAGTGCCCCTCGGATTGATCTGCGGTGCGAATCCCTACATACGCGCCATTATCGATCCTTTTGTCGAGTTCTACAGGGCCCTGCCGCCGCTGGCCTACTATACTCTTCTGGTCCTGTGGTTCGGAATCGGGGACATGTCCAAGATCACACTCCTGACCCTCAATGCCTTTGCTCCGATTTTTATCCAGACGGTATTCAGCGTGGAGCAGGTACCACAGGACAGGATCAACGGGGCGAAGTCCCTGGGAGCGGAAAGAGTCGACCTGTTTCTGAATGTCATCTTCCCTTCCTGTCTGCCGGAAATCCTGACGGGACTACGGACTGCAGTAGGCGTCGCCTATGCCACCATGGTTGCCGCCGAAATGGTCGCCGCTGTTTCCGGGATCGGCTGGCTTGTTCTGGACGCGAGCAAATATGTCCGCTACGACATCGTATATTTCGGGATTATCATCATGGGGGGCATCGCCATTCTGATCGATGCCCTGATCCGTCAAGTGATCCGCAGCGTTTCCCCATGGAATTACTGAATTTAAGTTTTTATCATTCAGAAAGTTTTTATCATTCAGAAAAGGGAATGACATTTAGAAGAAAAGAGGTTTGAGAAAATGAAAAACAATGATGTTTGGAAAAAAATGATTTCTATCGGAGCGGCGGTTTTAGTCTCAGCCACACTGGCAGCCTGCGGATCCTCCGGGTCTTCCGCCCCGGCCGGAGGAGCTTCGGAAACTTCGACAGGGGCAGGAGGAAGGGCTGAAGCTCCTGCACAGACAGAAGGGGAGGAGAGTGGGATCCCGGAGGAAATCAGAATCGGCTACTGGGCTTCTCCCAATTCCGAGCTCCTGGTAAAGCAGACCGGGACCCTGGAGAAAGCCTATCCGGATACAAAAGTGAGCTGGGTCGAATTCTCATCCGGCGCGGATATTCTGACTGCGATCCAGGCCGGCTCGATCGACCTGTCGACGATCGGAACACCTCCCGGTACGACCGGCATCGTCAACGAATACCCCTTCTACGTTTATTATCTGGAGGACATCATCGGAGAGAGCGAAGGCTTGATCGTCAGAGAGGATTCGGGCATTGAGACGCTCGCCGACCTCGAGGGCAGGACCATTGCGACCAGCTTCAGCACAACTTCTCATTTCAGCTTCCTGAAAGCACTTGAGCAAGCCGGGATCGACAGCAAGTCGATCAATATCATGGATATGGACGCTTCCAACATCTATGCGGCCTGGGACCGGGGAGATATCGACGGTGCCTATATCTGGGAATCCGTTAAATCCCAGATCCTTAATGACGGCGGCAAGGAGATCATCTCTTCTGCAGAGGTAGCTGACCAGGGGGCCGTCACAGGGGAGTTCGGGATCGTGCACAAGGACTTTTACGCAAAGTATCCGGACGTGATCCGCACATATGTGGATCTTTTGGATGAGGCGACCGATCTCTTTAACAACGACAGTGAAAATGCGGCCGCGATCCTGAGCACCGGTCTCGGGCTGACCGAAGAGGAGGCACTCAAGGCCATGTCCGGTATCCGTGAGATCACAAAGGAGGAACAGACTGAATACTTTGGCACACCTGAAGCGCCTGGACAGCTTCCCCAGATCCTGAAGGATACCGCCAGCTTCCTCTATTCGCAGGGAAAGCTGACTGCTGATCCGGAGATTTCTGTTTTCCAGGACGCAATCCTGACCGAAATCTATCAGTGACAACTGAAGTCACGGGTAATACGCGATGAAGAATAAAACCAGGTACTGCGCCCTGATGGACGTCTTGTTTGAAAGAGAGGATAAAGGTGATGAAAACAGAATCTTTTTTTGAGTGGAAAGGAGCTCCTGTCATGGAGCTGTGCTCTGTGGAACAGTACTTTCCACAGGGTTCCGGCACTTTTCACGCCCTGTCTGACATCAATCTCCAGATCTATAAAGAAGATTTTGTCTGTCTTCTGGGTCCCTCAGGATGCGGAAAGACTTCTCTGCTGAATATTCTTGCAGGCTATGCAAAACCTTTTTCCGGGGAAGTGATCGTGGACGGGAAGCCTTTTCTGAAGCCCAACCCGGATGTCGGTGTGGTCTTCCAGCACGCCAATCTGCTGCCCTGGCTCAGTGTCCGGGACAATATTGAGTTTGGTTTAAAGCGCAAAAAGCTGCCGAAAGCGAAACGGCGGGAGATCACGGACTATTACATGGATGTCGTCGGGCTGACCGAATTTGCGGACAGCCTGCCTCATCAGCTGTCGGGAGGCATGAAGCAACGCGCCACAATCGCCCGAACACTCGCCCCTGACCCCAAGATCGTTTTGCTTGATGAGCCGTTTTCCGCGTTGGATGCACTTACCAGGGAGAAGATGCAGCGGCATATCTACAAAATCTGGAAGGAGACAAAAAAGAGCTTCCTCTTTATCACGCACGATGTAGATGAAGCGCTTGTCCTGAGCAACCGCATCGTCATCATGCACCCGAATCCCGGGCACCTCACCGTGGACCAGCCAAACCGGCTCAACAAGAATGGCAAAGATTTCTTCCGCACAGTCCGCGAGACCGATGAATTCTGGTATCTCAGAGAGGATCTGATCGACAAGATTACCTCTGAGGAGGAGCGTGAGAATGAGCGGCAGTGGTATAAAGCAGGAAATAAAAAAGTCGTTTCTTTCTGAGATTATAACCTTCTCATTTATAAAGGTTTCAGGCAAAAAGAAAGGCGTTTCTGAGCTTGGGTGGGTAAGTAAGTGCTGAATCTTACCCCCCCAAGCTGCAGAAGCGCCAATAAAAATGTCCAAATCAAGACTTTTAGTCAAGAAAACGTTACTATTCACGGTGCATAAATGTAGACTATCGAGGGATTGAAAGGGTAACTTTGCAATAACCTCTAAATCACGCTTTGGGGGTGCGGGATGCCAGCATAGGCTGCCATCCCGCTTTATTGTTTTCCTTTATGCGCACTTTAACAGACATCCTACGATGTCTGACAAAGTGCTTCCTGAAACGGTTCCTCATCTAAAAATGGTTCTGTCTTAAAAAAGAAATGTAGTTCTGCCCGTCCTGAATGGTTCTTTTGATCGGTATATTAACCTTAGATCAATGTAAAAGTAGAACTACATCGATCTGTTCATAACAACATATTTTTCTTTATTTCCAACTTCCAGCCTGACCTCACGTCCCATGAATGCAAAGCCGGTTCCAAGCTCCATAAGGAAATTCTCAACTTTATCCATAAGAGCATTTTTCAACTCTTTTTCATCATACTTTTCTCTAATGGTCAAGAAATCGAAATTATACGGATCACGGGTTATATCCTGTGCCAACTCACTCTGTGGTGCCGGAAGTGTCTGTGCAAAATTAGTAACAGCCTTTCCCTGTCGCTCATACAGGTTTGTATCCACAAAATTTAACAGAACTGTTCTTGACCAATTGTTCTCCAATGTTTTTCGAATATAAAACATTGCCTTCTCCGGATTGCCCTTCATCTTATCCAGCAAAACCATATGGTGTCCCCATGGGATATAGAATATTATCTCTTTCCCCAAATCGTCAGCAGCCTGCTGACGATTCTCTGCTGTTTTAAAATCGTCAACAAGCTGCTGACGATTGGTAACGTCTGGATACATTTCGTAAAAGTAACGCATGTACTTCAGATTTGTGGGAGAGAACGAGTGCACGTCTGGAAAGATATCCTTCAGATCACGGCTGATTGTTTTGTAAAACTCAGTTCCATATCTTGCATCTTTGTTCATCCTCGATATATCCTGACCGAGCGACCAGTAAAACCGCAACATTTCATCGTTCACTTTTACTGCTGCTTTCAGCTGACTCCTTCGAAAGCGCCTGCTTACATCCTGTATCCACTCCTTATAGACCAGATCAGTCCTAATCAGCTTTATGTAAATATGGCATTTTATCACTGCCGAAATTTGTTATTACGAATCCGGCGGCCGCAGTAAGAACCTCTCAGCATTGCACTTAAGAGGCTGTCATATTATTACTGCTTCCACCCTACCACAGTTCTTATTTATTTTCCATATTCGTAAAGAGCTCCAACAGAAACGAATCGATATTGAGAAATACTTTTGTGAAGATCATTGCAAAATCCAGCCTTCTGATTTGGATCCTATACTCTTTCACCCATCGTAAAGTAGACAGGCAAGTCTAAATCTCGCCCAAACACTCCAGAAGCCGTTTTTAAGGCTTATATCTAAAAATATTTTTAATATTTTGGCTATAAACACGGATACTATGCAGATTCGCTGGCAGAGCAGCAGCCCTTCTCTCCAATGGGGACGTGTCAAAGAAAAACTCCTTGCCCAGTCTGCATTTTCTGCAAGGCAAAGAGTTTGATTATCGACATACTTGTATGTAGGTTCGTGTACCTGCAAGCCGTCTTTCTGACACAACGTATAAAAAGACATAAAATAAAATGATACTGTTCTCTATTACGCGCCGTCATGGTGCGTAATTTTATTTCCACAAACAAACTTGCGGCCAAGGACTCGTTTTCACTAACATATTATGAATAAATTACGCAACAAGTTGTTTCGCAATTTCAGAATCCGGAAACAATCCGTCAGCTGTACCTGTGTTCTGTCCCATCCATATCGGTGATTATCTTTTTATAAATAGTGCGTCACAACAGAGGCCCTTCCAGGTCTCTTTCCTTCATTTCTCAAACAGCTATTCCCAGCCGCCCTCAATTGGTGTACTTGTGGTGTACTAATCCCTGCTTTTCCCTCTGACACCCTTGATTTTACTGGCTCTCCGGGCTTTTACAGAATAGTGCCGTGGTAAACGAAAAGTATACGGACCATAAAAATCAGTCCTTTCTAACAGACCTGTTTTGCCCGGTTTTGCCGTGATTTGCCGCATAAACAAAGTGCCTGGTACCGTTTACCCGATTCCCCACTTCTCATTCCATAAAGTCTGTATTTTGTCCCTCATAGCAGGGCGAATCAAATACAGGCCCCAGATACCGGCGATGATGTAGACAACAACGCTGAGAATTATGCCAATCGTAACTGTTTCTGAAGTCATGATGCCGCTATCCAGAGTAGGATCTGCCACAAAGCACATATAATCATACACAGCATGCATAGCGATCGGAACCAGAATACTGCCGGACCTCAGATATACAGCGGCATATAAGAAACCGCCGAAGATGGTCGAAATGCCTTGTATCACGGCCATCGCGGGGCTGGCCCCCTGGAAGATGTTTCCTATGTGAAGGATACCGAAGATCAAGGCGGTTATACCTACAATAATATATATTCTGTTTTTGCTCTTAAGATACCTCATCGCGAGCGGAATGGTAACGCCTCTGAAAATGGTCTCCTCAAAAAAGCCCGCAGCCAAAGCCATAGCCAGGCTGAGCAATGTCGGATTGAAATAGAATCCGCTGTCAAAAACTG